>JANOBJ010000184.1:0-2543 GCA_031411575.1 Betaproteobacteria bacterium
CCCACCCGCTGGTTCTACGGCGGCTTCGGTGTCTGGCTCGCGCAGACCTTCGCCTTCACCCCGATCGCCTTCATGATCATGCGCGGGGTGGTGCAGGGCATCGCACCCAGCCTGGAGGAAGCTGCCCAGACGCTGCGCGCGAACGCGCAGCGTACCTTCACCACCATCACGCTGCCGTTGTTGCGGCCGGGGCTGGCCAACGCCTTCCTGGTGGGGTTCATCGAAAGCATGGCGGACTTCGGCAACCCGGTGGTTGTCGGCGGCCAGTTCTCCGTGCTGTCGACCGAGATCTTCTTCGCCATCGTCGGCGCCCAGTACGACCAGGGCCGCGCGGCGTCGCTGGCATGGCTGCTGACGTTGTTCGCGCTCGCGGTGTTCGCCCTGCAGCGCTGGGTGCTGGGACGGCGCGGCTACACCACCGTCAGCGGCAAGGGGGATGGGGGCGTGCCGATGCCGCTGCCGACCAACGTGCGGCGGATGGTGAACGCGATCGCGCTGCCCTGGGTGGCATTCACGCTGGTGGTGTACCTGTTCGCGCTGGTCGGCGGCTTCGTGCAGACCTGGGGCCGCGATTACACCCCCACCCTGGCGCATTTCAGGACCGCCTTCTCGCTGGAGTGGGGCGCCTTCGGCATCGTGTGGTCCGGCACCGCGTGGAACTCGTTCTTCACCACGATCAAGCTCGCCGCCATCTCGGCGCCGCTCACCGCCGCCATGGGGCTGTTGATCGCGTGGCTGCTCGCGCGCACGCAGTTCCGCGGCCAGAACCTGTTCGAGTTCTCCGCGCTGCTCGCCTTCGCCATTCCGGGCACAGTGCTGGGCGTGAGCTACATCCTGGCGTTCAACGTCCCGCCCTTCGAGCTGACCGGCACCGGCCTGATCATCGTGCTGTGCTTCATGTTCCGCAACCTGCCGGTGGGTGTGCGCGCCGGCACCGCCGCCTTCAAGCAGCTCGACAAATCACTCGATGAGGCATCGCTGATGCTGCGCGCCTCGACCGCGCAAACGCTGTTCAAGGTGGTGCTGCCGCTGCTCAAACCCGCGCTGGTGGCGGCGCTGGTGTACAGCTTCGTGCGCGCGATGACCACCGTGAGCGCGGTGATCTTTCTGGTCACAGCCGAGAACGAGCTGGCCACCACCTACATCATTGGCCGCGTCGGCAACGGCGACTACGGCGTGGCGCTGGCTTACTGCACCGTGCTGATCGTGCTGATGTCGTTAGCCATCGCGCTGATCCAGTTCCTGGTTGGGGAACGTAAGTTGGGCCGACGGAGGGCTGGCGTGGCGACCGCCGGCGTGCCGATCCATTGAACCCAGGAAAACCTGTCATGAACCACGGCATCGAATTTCGCAACGTCACCAAGCGCTACGGCTCTGACCCCTCGGCGCCACTCGCGGTCAAGGGCATCAGCTTCGAGGTAACCACGGGCACGCTCACCACCATCCTCGGCCCCTCGGGCTGCGGCAAAACCACCACGCTGCGCATGATCGCCGGGCTGGAGTCACCCACCTCGGGCCAGATCTTCATCGCCGGCAAAGACGTCACCACGCTCGGCCCGGCTGATCGCAATGTCAGCATGATGTTCCAGAGCTACGCGCTGTTCCCGCACATGAACGTGGTCGAAAACGTGCAGTACGGCCTCAAGATGTCGGGCGTGGCCAAGGCCAGTGCGCGCACCCGCGCCGTCCAGGCATTGGAGAACGTAGGCCTGGTCGGTTTTGACGAGCGCCTGCCCAGCGAACTCTCGGGCGGTCAGCAGCAGCGCGTGGCGCTGGCCCGCGCGCTGGTGCTGGAGCCAGCCGTGCTGCTGTTTGACGAGCCGCTGAGCAACCTCGACGCGCGCCTGCGCCGCGAGATGCGCGAAGAAATCCGCTCGTTGCAGCAGCGCCTGGGCCTGACGGTGGCCTACGTCACGCACGACCAGAGCGAGGCGCTGGCCGTGAGCGACCAGATCATCGTGATGGACCAGGGCCTGATCGCCCAGCGCGGTACGCCGCAAGACCTGTACGAATACCCGAAGACCGAGTTTGTGGCCGGCTTCATGGGCGAGGCCATGCTGTTCCCCGCGCGGTCCGACGCCACCGGCGCCGTGCACCTGGGCCCGCTGCGCATCGCCGCGCGCCAGGGCGTGACGCAAGGCGAGGTGAAGGTGGCCGTGCGCCCCGAAGCCTGGCACATCGGCCCGCCCGGCGAAGGCCTGGCCGCGCGGCTGGTGAAGGCGGCGTACCTGGGCAGCTTCTACGAATACAGCTTTGACACCGAACTGGGCACCATCTTCGTCGTGTCGCCCGACCTCACGCGCGTGTTGTCACCCGGGGCCGAGGCGGGATTGCGGTTGGCGGGGCATGGGGTGTCTGTGGTGCAGTCTGTCTGATTCTTTGATTGCTATTATTTATATAGCAAACTATGACGGATGGATGCGGACAACGGGCGCTTTTGGCTTGAAAACTGGCCTTGGAGGGTGTTTTGGGGTGCTGTGTGTGCGTGGCGTTATTGGCGCTCGCTGCGCGGAGACCGCGCCGGGTGCGTCGGGCTTAACGAC
>JANOBJ010000185.1:0-2582 GCA_031411575.1 Betaproteobacteria bacterium
GCCGTGGTCGATGGACTGAAGAAGACGCTCGATGAGATGCAGGCGCAACTGCCGCCGGGCGTGCGGCTGGAGCCCATCACCGACGGCGCCCGGCCGATCCGCGTGTCGGTCGAGAACGTGCGCCGGACGCTGATCGAGGGCGCGCTGTTGACCGTGCTGATCGTGTTCCTGTTCCTGAACTCCTGGCGTTCCACGGTCATCACCGGGCTGACGCTGCCGATCGCCATCATCGGCACCTTCCTGTTCATGAACATGTTCGGCTTCACCATCAACATGATCACCCTGATGGCGCTAAGCCTGTGCGTGGGCCTGCTGATAGACGACGCCATCGTGGTGCGCGAGAACATCGTGCGCCACGTGCAGATGGGCAAGACACCGTTCCAGGCCTCGCTGGACGGCACGCAGGAGATCGGCCTGGCTGTTCTGGCCACCACGCTGTCCATCGTGGCGGTGTTCATGCCCATAGGCTTCATGGGCGGCATCATCGGCAAGTTCTTCCACGAGTTCGGCATCACCATCGTGGCGGCGGTGCTGATCTCGATGTTCGTGAGCTTCACCCTCGACCCGATGCTGTCCAGCATCTGGCACGACCCGAGCATCCACCCTGACGGCGAGGCGCCCCGGCCGCCGTCGCTGTACGACCGCACCATCGGCCGCGTCACCGGCTGGTTTGACCGCGCCACCGAGCGGCTTGCAGATGGCTACCAGGGCATCCTGCGCTGGTCTCTCGGCCACCGGCTGGCCACGGTGGCGCTGGCCGTCGTGATTTTCATTGTCAGCATCCTGATGGTGCCGCTGCTGGGCACCGAGTTCGTGCCCAAGGCCGACTTCTCGGAAACCTCGCTCAACTTCTACACGCCCGTGGGCTCGTCGCTGGAGGCCACCGAGTCCAAGACGCGCCAGGTGGAGAGCATCGTGCGCGAGTTTCCCGAGGTGCGCTACACCCTTTCCACCATCAACACCGGCAACGCCGCGGGCAAGATGTACGCGTCGGTCTATGTGCGGCTGGTCGACCGCAAGGCGCGCCAGCGCAGCGTGGACC
The DNA here is from genome assembly GCA_031411575.1 of Betaproteobacteria bacterium. GTDB lineage: Bacteria > Pseudomonadota > Gammaproteobacteria > Burkholderiales > Burkholderiaceae_C > JANOBJ01. Next base: position 1,043 of record JANOBJ010000185.1, read on the forward strand.
AGATGTCGGTGGTGCTGCGCGACCGGTTGCGCCAGATACCGGGCATCACCGTCACCCATGTGGGCCTGCTCGATACCGTGGGTGGCGCCAAGCAGGTCGAGTTTTCGCTGCAGGGGCCAGACCTGCAGGAACTGGACCGGCTGAACCGACTGGTGATGGACAAGATTCGCCCGATTTCCGGTCTGGTCGATCTGGATTCGAGCGTCAAGCCCAACAAACCAACGCTGGAGGTGGACGTGCAGCGCGACGTGGCCAGCGACCTGGGCCTGAGCGTGTCGCAGATCGGCACGCAGCTGCGCACGCTGGTGGCGGGCCAGACCGTGGGCAACTGGCGCGCGCCCGACGACCAGACCTACGACGTGAACGTGCGACTGGCGCCCGATGCCCGCAACGCCGCGCAGGATCTGGAGCGGCTGCCGTTTACGGTCGGCACCACCGCCGACAGCCTGCCCCGCGTGGTGCGGCTGAACCAGCTGGCCACGGTGCGCGAATCGACCGGCCCCAACCAGATCAATCGGCGCGACTTGCAGCGCGAGGTGGCGGTCAACGCCAACGTGTCCAACCGCTCGGCCGGCGAGGTGTCGGCCGACATCCGCACCGCGCTGGACAGCATCAGCTTCCCACCCGGCTACCGCTACCAGTTTGGCGGCTCCACCAAGAACATGCAGGAGTCGTTCGGCTACGCGATTTCGGCGCTGGTGCTGGCCATCGTCTTCATCTACATGATCCTGGCCAGCCAGTTCCGGAGCTTCCTGCAGCCGCTGGCGCTGATGACCGCCCTGCCGCTCACCTTGATCGGCGTGGTGCTGGCGCTGCTGCTGTTCCGCTCCACGCTGTCGATGTTCTCGGTGATCGGCGTGGTGATGCTGATGGGCCTGGTGACCAAGAACGCCATCCTGCTGGTGGACTTTGCGATCCGCGCCCGCGCCGGCGAACTGCTTGAGGACGGCACCCGCAGCCCTGGTCTGCCCCGCACCGAGGCGTTGCTGCTGGCCGCCAAGGTACGGCTGCGCCCGATTCTCATGACCACACTGGCCATGATCTTCGGCATGGTGCCGCTGGCGTTTGCGCTGACCGAAGGCGCTGAGCAACGCGCGCCCATGGGCCAGGCCGTCATCGGCGGGGTGATCACGTCGTCGCTGCTGACGCTGGTGGTGGTGCCTGTGGTGTACTGCTACATGGACGATCTGGCGAACTGGTTCCGCCGCGTCGTGACCGGGCGCGGCGGCGCGGGCACCCCTCTAAAATCGGCGGCTTGACCTGATTCCCCGTGAAAGCATCCACATGAGCCCGATGGACACCGAACAAGCCCGTTTCAACATGATCGAGCAGCAAATCCGCCCCTGGGAGGTGCTCGATTCCCATGTGCTGCAACTGCTGGCCGTGGTCAAGCGCGAAGATTTTGTACCGCTGGCGCACCGGGCGCTGGCGTTCGTGGACATGGAAATCCCGCTGCCACCCAAGCGCAACCCCGGCCAGTGCATGCTAGCGCCCAAGGTCGAGGCGCGGCTGCTGCAGGAACTCAACGTCCTGAAACACG
>JANOBJ010000186.1:0-8967 GCA_031411575.1 Betaproteobacteria bacterium
AGGTGGTGAAGCTCTTCTCACACGCACCGCACTGGCGGCGTCGGCGGATGATATCCCCGTCTTCGGCCACGCGCGTCTCGACCACCTGTGTCTCGGCGTGGCTGCAGAAGGGGCACTTCATGGTCAGTGGCCTGCGCGCAGCGCCGGGCCGCCCCAAGCCAGAGCGCGCCCCCTCGGGGGGCAGCGACGATGCGCAGCGCGGAGCGTGGGGGCAGTCAGCCCCAGCGCCGGGCCGCCCCAAGCCAGCGCGCGCCCCCTCGGGGGGCAGCGACGACGCGCAGCGCGGAGCGTGGGGGTCATCACTTGTAAACCGGGAAGCGCGCCGTCAGCGCGTTCACCTTGGCCCGTACGGCCTCGATGTTGGCGGCGTCGCGCGGGTTATCCAGAACGTCGGCGATCAGGTGGGCGGTCAGGCGGGCTTCCTCGTCCTTGAAGCCGCGGGTGGTCATGGCGGGGGTGCCGATGCGCACGCCGCTGGTCACCATCGGCTTTTCCGGATCGTTGGGAATGGCGTTCTTGTTGATCGTCATGTGGGCGCTGCCCAGCACTGCTTCGGCTTCCTTGCCGGTGATGCCCTTGGCCCGCAGATCGACCAGCATCAGGTGGCTTTCGGTCCGCCCGCTAACAATTCGCAGGCCGCGAGATGTCAGCGTTTCGGCGACGATGCGCGCATTTGCCAGCACTTGGCGCTGATACGCCTTGAATTCCGGCATCAGCGCTTCCTTGAAGGCGACTGCCTTGGCCGCGATCACGTGCATCAGCGGGCCGCCCTGCAGGCCCGGGAAAATTGCGCTGTTTATGGCTTTTTCATGGGCGGCCTTCATCAGGATGATGCCGCCGCGCGGCCCGCGCAGGCTTTTGTGGGTGGTGGAGGTCACGACGTCGGCGTGGGGCACGGGGTTGGGGTAGACGCCGGCGGCAATCAGGCCGGCGTAATGCGCCATGTCCACCATGAAAATCGCGCCGACATCCCTGGCGACCTTGGCGAAGCGCTCAAAATCGATAGCAAGAGAATACGCACTGGCGCCCGCAATGATCAGTTTTGGCTTGGTTTCGTGGGCTTTTTTCTCCATCGCGTCGTAGTCAATGGCTTCCTCGGCGTTCAGGCCGTAGCTCACCACGTTGAACCACTTGCCACTGATATTGAGCGGCATGCCGTGGGTCAGGTGGCCACCTTCGGCCAGGCTCATGCCCATGATGGTGTCGCCCGGCTTCAGGAAGGCCAGAAACACGGCTTCGTTGGCCGAAGCGCCGCAATGCGGCTGCACGTTGGCGGCGTCGGCGCCAAATAGCTGCTTGACCCGGTCGATCGCCAGTTGCTCGGCCACGTCCACATACTCGCAGCCGCCGTAGTAACGGCGGCCGGGATAGCCTTCGGCGTATTTGTTGGTGAGCTGGCTGCCCTGGGCGGCCATGACGGCGGGCGAGGCGTAGTTTTCGCTCGCGATCAGCTCAATGTGGTGTTCCTGGCGTGCGTTTTCAGCCTGGATGGCGGCGAACAGCTCGGGATCGGTTTGCTCGACAAGAATGGTGCGGTCGTACATGTTGGCAGTCCTTCAAGACATGGACCTCTTGCGTCATGGCGTCGTGGCGACGATGAATCAAGGGCTGCCCAGGCGAACGGCTGATCACCGTTGCGCGGCTCTTTATCAGCCGGGGCGCGGGTGGCACGCTTCCCAGTGGTTGTCCGACAGGGCAGGGCCTGCGGGGTCCACGTCAGCACGCACATGACTCCCGGTAGGGGGAGGATGCGCGCCTATCGCCAGTTGCGTACCCAGCTAGTGTAGCCGAGCGCACCGATTTTCGGGAGCGGTTGGGGCGTTGCCCGGTGCCGTCCGCTGCGTTCAGCGGGGCCAGGCAGCGGAGGGGCGGCCAGCGGTTTGCGCAGGCCCCGGCACTCAGGAATTGAGGGCCGCGACCTTTTCGACGGGCGGCGCCACATCCGCAGGGGCGGGCGCTTTCACCGGGATCGGCCGGGCCTGCAGTGCCGGCACCGGCTGGGTCAGCGGCACAGCCTTGCCCGTGGCCACCTTTTGCAGCCGGGCGTGCTCGGCCAGCACCTTGCCGGCGTAGCCGCCGTCGCTGTCCAGGTTGGCGGCGCCCACGTAGTGCTTCAGGCCGCCTTCGATCGAGCCGGCGCGGGCGATGCATTCCTGCAGCACCTTGACGCCCACCCGCAGGTTGGTCACCGGGTCGAACGCGGCCAGCTTGCCGCCAAAGCTCTCGTACTTGTCGCTGTGGATACCGGTCATGACCTGCATCAGCCCCTGCGCGCCCACGGGGCTCTGGGCAAACGGGTTGAAGCTCGATTCCACGGCCATGATGGCCAGGATCAACGTCGGGTCCAACCGGGTTTTGGCGCCGATTTCATAGGCTTCGACCACCAGCGCGCTCAGCGGCTCGGGCGCCACCTTGTACTTGCGGCTCAGCCAGTAGGCCACCGCGGCTTGCTGCTTGGGCAGGTCCTGCGGGTTGGCGGCGGTGGCGCGGTCGATGGCGCCGGGCTCGGATTCGTCAGGGCCCGTCAGGGCTTCCTGGCGGGCCTGCAGCCAGCTGTGAAGTTGTTCTTCGCCGGCCTGACGCAGGTCGGGGCGGGCGGTCAAGGTGATCACGGCAAACACCAATGCCAAGCCCAGAAGGGCAAAGCCGTTGTGCGTGATCTCAAAAAAGCCGTCGGCGATGTCGGATGCGAACGTTCGCAAGCCTTCGACTGATTGTCCTAACGCTGTCATAGCACTTCCTCATCGTGGCGCGGGGTTGCCGGGCGATGCGCCGTGGGCGGCATCACTGTCTGCAACTCCCTCGTTTGAGTCTGGGTCGCCATCATCACCGGGCACTCCCGTGGCAACCTGAATGAGCGTTGCCGTGCACCGATCTGACTTAGCCGGGGTCGGCAGCGGATTCGGGTTGTCCCTTGGTTTTTGTGGGACAGCCGAATTCTAGGGGGGTGCCAAATATCGAGTCAAGTATATAAAATAGAGTGAAAGGCCAAATAAGCGAATAATAAAGACTGTACGGGCATCCATATCAGCGCGGCTGGACGGTTCTGTGGGCCGGAAAACCCTGTTCTGGCTGGGCCGCTGCGCTATCGAATCCGCAGTGCGCGCAAAGCCCCGGCAGGGCTGCTGGAAACCCTGAGTCGGGCTCTCTATATTTTGTAACAGGCACCTCGCGGGGCCGTTGGCCGGTCAGATCGGGGGCTGCCGAGTGCCTGGCGCACCCTTGACACGGCCCGGGCGCGGCACCAGCCGCGTCAGGCCGCAAAGCCCAGAAAGAGGCGTCCAAAGCGCCAATTGCCGACCGTTGTCAAGCCAAGATCGGCAATCGGCGCGGGCGCTATCATTAGATTTTTCCCTTGGCAATCAAGGCTGTTGTCACCTAACTTGTAGAGGCTTGAGTGACATCGAGCATTGTCCGGTAGGAGCCAGTTCTCATGACGCGCAGGCGTCTGGACGAAGCAGCCCCGGAAACCTCTGGAGGCAATCCATTGCTTCCGACGCGACGTGGGACACCACCCTCCCTGTTGCGAAGCCAGACGGCCCCGACCATTGGTCAGCCCTTAATAGTCTGGTGTAGCCCGGCGGATCGGTTTCAGACCACCAGCCGGGCTATCTCTTTTGGGGAACCGCTTTCTGCGGTTGCCCTCTCCCGCCCAGTGTGGGCCCGGCGCCGGCGCGGTGTTGGGCAACTGCTCACAGGGTTTACGGCATCAGCCATTGACGCGACGGCCCGGGCACTGAAAACTCCGGCCATGGCAGTTTCCCCCCAAAAGTACAACCAATGGATTCGTCGGCTGGCATTCACCGTGGCCGGCCTGCTGGGACTCTGGGCGCTGGCCTGGGCGCTGGTGCCGCCCCTCCTCAAAAGCCAGGCTGAAAAGATCGCGGGCGGGGAGCTGGGCCGCAAGGTCACCATCGGCAAGGTCGATTTCAAGCCCTGGTCGCTCGAACTGACGGTCAACGATCTGGTGGTCGCCACTGCCGACGGCGCGGCCGAGCAATTCAAGATTAGCCGCCTCTATATAGATGCCGAATTGCAGTCGCTCCTGCGGCTGGCGCCGGTGGTGGATGCCATCCAGCTGGACGCGCCGGTGGTGCGCCTCACGCACCTGGGCGGCGGCCAGTACGATATTGACGACATCATGGCCCGCGTGACCCGCCCCACGGGCAAGCCGCCGGGCGAGCCGGCCCGGTTTGCGCTGTACAACCTGGCGCTGGCCGGCGGCGCAGTCGATTTCACCGACAAGGCCGTCAACAAGACGCACACCCTGCGCGATCTGACGTTCTCGGTGCCCTTCCTCAGCAACCTGGCGTCGCAGCGCGAGGTCAGGGTGGAGCCGCGCCTGGCCTTCAACCTGAACGGCAGCGCCTTTGATTCGGCGGCGCAGGCCACGCCCTTCACCCAGACCCGCAAGACCGACGCCACGCTCAAGATCGCCGCGCTGGACCTGAAGCCCTACCTCGGCTACATCCCGGCCGAGGTTCCGGTCAAGCTGCTGGCCGCGGTGCTCAACGCCGACCTGAAGCTCGCCTTTGAGCAGGCGCCCCGGCCGGCGGTCAAGCTCAGCGGCACGGTGCAGGCCGGCGCGGTGAAGCTGGTCGACCGGCAATCGCAGGAGTTGCTGGTCTTTGACGCCTTGAAACTAGCGCTGGACGACGTGCGCCCTCTGGAAAAGGCGGTGAGCCTGTCGTCGGTGGAACTGGTGGCGCCGGTCGTCACGGCCCGGCGCGACCGCAGCGGCCGGATCAACCTGGCGCTGGACGCGCCGGCGCAGGTGTCGGGCGTGGCAGCGGCCGCAAAAATCGCTGCAAAAGATGCTATGAAAACGGTAGCAAACAATGACCGACAGACAAGGACTACAGCACTAAAAGATGCTGAAAAGCCGACTGGAACGGCTTCTGCGGCTGCGACCGCCCAGCCACCTGCGGCATCGTCCACGGCAGCCACCACGGCGGCTGTGACCCAACCCAACAGCCCAGGCGGTCAAAGTGGCGCCACACCCTGGGCGGTCAAGGTCGCCAAGCTCGCGGTGCGCAATGGCCGCGTGAACTGGACCGACGAAACCCTGTCGCGCCCGGCGCAACTGGGGCTGAGCGAGCTGTCGCTGGACGCCACGGCCATCGCGCTGCCATTTGCGCAGCCGCTGCAGTTCCAGGGTACCGCGCGACTGGGCGGCGCAGGGGCAGAGGCGGGCGCTGCCGGGTCGGCTAGCGCTGCGCCCGGCAGCGCTGAACTGAGCTTCAGCGGCCGGGCGACCGACCGGACGGCCACCGTCACCGCCACCGTGGGTGCGCTGCCGCTGGATCTGGCGGCGCCGTACCTGGCCGATGTGATGGAACCCACGCTCAAGGGCAGCCTGGCGGCGCAATTGGGGGTGGTGTGGGCGGCAGCGGCGCCCGGCGGCGCGGGCGCGCCCGCCGCCACCGTGCGCCTGAACGTCCAGCAATTGGTGCTCGACAACCTGTCGCTCGCGCAGGGTAAAACCGCGCTGGCCAGCGCGAAAAAGGTGGAAGTGGCCAACGCGCTGGTCGATCTGACGCAGCAGTCGGTCACCGTCGGCCGGCTGGCCGTGACCGCGCCACGCACCCGCGTGGAGCGCGGCGAAGACCAGCGCTGGATGTTCGAGCGCTGGATGAAGGGTGCGGACAAGGGAGCGGTCAAGGGTGGCGACAAGGCTCGCCAGAAGGGCGCGCCTGAACTCGCGTCGGTAGCCGCTCTGCCGACTGCTGTCTCCAAACTCGCCACGCCTGCTGCGCCGTCGTCACCCACCCCGCCCGCCTGGCGCGTACTGCTGGAAGACCTGGCCATCGACGGCGGCGCGGTGAGCTTTTCCGACCGGGCGCTGGCGCGTCCCGTGGCGGTGGAGTTGTCCAGCATCAAGCTGCAGATGAAGAATTTCACGCCCGACGGGCGCAAACCTGCGCCGCTCAGCCTGTCGGCTCGGGTCGGCGCGGGCCAGACCGAGCCGGGCCGGCTGGATTGGCGCGGCTCGCTGGCCATGGTGCCGCTGGCTGCCGCCGGGCAGTTGCAGGCGGCCGGCCTGCCGGTGCACGCCTTCGAGCCGTATTTTGGTGACCTGCTCAATATTGAGTTGCTGCGCGCCGATGCCAGCTTCAAGGGCCAGGTGCGCTACACCGACAGCGCCGCCGGGCCGGTGGTGAAGATCATCGGCGACACCTCGCTGGAGGAATTCCGCGCCAATTCCATCGCCAGCGCGGCGGGGGCGGGCGCGTCCGGCACCGTTGCCGACGCCGCCACCAGCGCTGGCGGCGCGGCCGCTTCGCCCGCCGCCGCCCCAAAAAAACCAGCCGCCCCCGGCGCCGGCCCGCGCGCGGGCGTGCTGCGGGTGTCCGAGGAACTGCTCAGCTGGAAAACGCTGAACCTGCGCGGGCTGGACGTGTCGCTTTCGCCCGGCTCGGTGACCACGGTGGGCGTGAAGGAGACGGTGCTGAGCGACTTTTTTGCGCGCGTCATCATCAACGAGGGCGGCCGCATCAACCTGCAGGACATCACCAAGGCGTCGGCCGCCGCGGGCACCGCCAGCGCCGCCGTCACCCCGGCGCCGCCTCTGCCCGCCGCCGCAGTGCCGGTCGGTGGGCCGCAAAACGCAGAAGGCGGTGGCCCATCGATTGCTACTATTTCAATAGCAAATAATGACCGTGCGACAAGCACCACAGGCCAAAAAGGCACTCAAACTGGCACCCAGACAGCGGCCACCCCCGCCACCGGCCCAGAGCCCCTCATCACCATCGGCCCGGTCAGCCTGGTCAATGGCAAGGTGTTATTCTCGGACCGCTTCGTGCGACCCAACTACTCGGCCAACCTGAGCGAACTGACCGGCAAACTGAGCGCGTTTTCGTCGGTGTCGCCCGCCGGCAGCCCGCAGCTGGCTGACCTGGAACTGCGCGGCCGGGCCGAGGGCACGGCCTCGCTGGAGATTCTGGGCAAGCTCAACCCGCTGGCCAAGCCGCTGGCGCTGGACATCAAGGGCAAGGTGCGCGATCTGGAGCTGCCGCCGCTGTCGCCGTACTCGGTCAAGTACGCGGGCCACGGCATCGAGCGCGGCAAGATGAGCGTCGATGTGGCCTACCTGGTGCTGCCCAGTGGCCAGCTCACCGCCAGCAACAACGTGGTGCTGAACCAGTTGACCTTTGGCGAGAAGGTCGAGGGCGCGCCGGCCAGCCTGCCGGTGCGGCTGGCGGTGGCGCTGCTGGCTGATCGCAACGGCGTGATCGACATCAACCTGCCGATCAGCGGCTCGCTGAATGACCCGCAGTTCAGCCTCGGGCCGATCATCTTCAAGGTCATCGTGAACCTGATCGTCAAGGCCATCACCTCGCCGTTCAGCCTGCTCGCGGCGGCCTTTGGCGGCGGCGGCGACGAGCTGAGCATGGTGGCGTTTGCGCCCGGCAGCGCGGTGCTGGCCGCCGACGCCAGGGCCGGCCTGGACAAGGTGGCCAAGGCACTGACCGACCGGCCCGCGCTCAAGATGACGGTGGTGGGCACGGCCAGCCTGGAGGTCGAGCGCGACGGTTACCAGCGCGAACGCCTGAAGGCACTGGTCGACGCCGAAAAGCGCCGGACCGCCGTGGTGGCCGGCCAGACCGCCACCGCCACGGTGAGCGTGCGCGACGCCGAATACCCCGCGCTGCTCAAAGAGGTCTACAAGCGCGCCGACATCCCGAAGCCACGCAACGTGATCGGCCTGGCCAAAGACCTGCCCGCTGCCGAGATGGAGGCGCTGCTCTTGGCCAGCATCCCCGTCAATGAAGACCTGATGCGCGAACTCGCGCTGCAGCGCGGCGTGGCGGTGAAGGATTACCTGGCGTCCAAACAGCTGCCGGTGGAGCGGCTGTTTCTGGGTGCGGCCAAGGCCGTGGCGGTGACCTCACCTGCGGGATCGGCGGGTTCAGCTGCTGGATCGGCAACGTCCACTTCGGGAGCGGGCGGGGCGCCTGCACCAGCCACAGGCGCGCCCGCCGGCAGCACCACCGAGGCCAAATGGAGCCCGCGCGCCGAGCTCAATCTGGCCTCCAATTAGCGCGCCGCCGTCAATCGTTAACCGCCCGGGTAAATCCCGGCGAAAATACCGCTTTGCCGCAAAACCCCCGACTGCGGCGTTTCCGATAACTCTCGCCCAAAGCGCCGTCCGTGACCCAAGCCACTTCCAAACCGCTCGACCTCCAGCTTCTTGACGCCCTGACCGGTGGCGCCTTCACCGCACCCACCTCGGGCGAGCGCGCCGCGCGCATCCGCGACTGGCTGGCCGGCAACCCCACGCCCGAGCAGCTGCAGGAGGTGTTCCGCGAACTCAGCGGGCGCGACAAGGGCGCCGCCAAGCCGGTGCGCGAAAAGCTCGACGAACTGAAGCGCGCCAAGGGCCAGGAGGCGCTGGCCGCCGAATGGAGCACCAAGGGCCAGGCCCTGCTGGAATCGCCCAAGCTCAACATTGCGGATGCGATGGCGTGGCAGCGCGACGCGGCCAAGGCCGGCGCGCCGCTCTCGCGCGAGCCGCTGGCCGGGCTCAAGACCGGCCTGGCCGACCGCGTGCGCGGCATTGAAGACCTGCAGCACCGCGTGCAGGTGCAGCGCGAGGCCGCCGTTCTGCTGGCCCAGCGCATCGAGGTGCTGTCCACCAAGCCCTGGCGCGACGCGCAGGCCGCGCTGGAGGTGCTGGGCAACGACGTGCGGCACTGGCAGGCGCAGGCGGATGCGATCGCCGCTGACCGCGACTGGGCCAGTGTGGACGTGAAATTCCCGCCGCAGATGGATGCCTCCAGGGCGCAGTTGCTGGTGGTGTGGGACGCGTTTCAGGCCGCCGTGGTGCAAACCGTGGCCGCTGCGGCCGACGCCACCGCGCCGCTGCCGCCGGTGCCGGTGTGGGCCGACGAGTTGCGCGCCCAGCGCGGCGTGCCGACAGCCGCCAGCGAGGGCGTGCCCGCCCCGCAGCGCCCCGCGCGCCCGAAG
>JANOBJ010000187.1:0-23830 GCA_031411575.1 Betaproteobacteria bacterium
AGGTACACGTCGTGGTCGTGGATGTTCATGGTTATCGTCCCCCTCATGCTCAAAGATGAGCCAGCTAACCATAGTTCGCCGCGACGGGGAGTTCAAATGCGCGGTCATCTGATTGGGGGAGGTTTGGGTGGCGGCGCGCCACAAGGGCTGGTGCAGCAGGCCAGCGGCCACGGGTAACCCCCATCGCGCCAGATAGTTGGCATGCCTACCATCGCCTCATGACCGAACGCCTGACCCAACTCACCTACGAATCGCTTGCGCCCGAGGTGCGGCCGTTGGCGGATGACATCCTCAAGGTCTCCAGCGCCGCGCTGGGAGGGCCGTACAACGCGCTGCTGCGCAGCCCCGACATGGCGCGGCGCTGCTTTGACCTGCTGGATTACTTGCGCTTCAAGACCTCGGTCAACAAGCGGCTCAATGAGTTCGCGATATTGATCCAGTCGCGCATTGCCAACGCGCAGTACGAGTGGTGGGCGCACGAGCCGATCGCGCGCAAGGCGGGCCTGTCTGACGCCGTGATGGCCGACCTGCGCGAATGCCGCCGCCCCGCAGGCATGCAGGACGACGAGCGGCTGGTGTATGACTTCTGCGTCCAGCTCACGCTGAAACACCGCGTGCCCGACGCGCTGTGGGCCGAATGTGTGGCCGCCATGGGCGAGCAGCAGGTGATCGACCTCACCGTGCTGTCGGGCACCTACGTGATGGTGTCGATGCTGCTCAATGCCACGCAGGTGGGCATTCCCGGTGGCGGCGCCGAGCCGTTGCGCGAGTTGACGCCGCTGGTGATCCGCGAGCGGCTGCTCGCCTGAATGCCTTCGGCTGCTGGCCTGAGCGCCTTTCCATCCCAACAAATGCAGGAGACACCATGAAGTCCATCCCCCGCCGTCTGGCGCTGGCCGGCCTGGCCGCCACGTTCAGCCTTGCTGCACTCAACGCGGTGGCGCAGGATTTTCCGTCGCGCCCCATCACCATGGTCATGCCGTATGCGCCGGGCGGCCCGGGCGACACCATCACGCGGCTGTTTGCCGCTGCCATGCAGAAGACGCTGGGCCAGACCATCGTGGTGGACAACACGGCCGGCGCTTCCGGCTCCATCGGCACGGCCAAGGTCGCGCGCAGCAAGCCTGATGGCTACACGCTGCTGATGATCCACGTGAGCCACGCCACCAACCAGGCGATGTACCAGAACCTGCCGTACCACCCGGTGAACGATTTCGAGCCCATCGGCTCGGCCACCAGCGGGCCGATGGTCATCGTCGCGCGCAATGAATTCCCGGCGAAGGACCTCAATGAGTTCGTGGCCTACGTGAAGGCCAATCCCACCAAGGTGAGCCTGGCGCACGCGGGCGTGGGTTCGGCCTCGCACCTGTGCGGGCTGATGATGATGAACACGCTGGGCGTGCAGCTGACCGAGATTCCCTACAAGGGCACCGGCCCGGCGCTGACCGACCTGATGGGCGGGCAGGTCGATCTGCTGTGCGATCAGACCTCTGGCACGGTGCCGCCGGTCAAGGGCGGCAAGATCAAGGCCTACGCGTCGGCCGGCAAGGCGCGGCTGCCGCAGCTGCCCAACGTGCCGGCGATTGCCGAGGCGGGTGTGCAGGGCTTTGACATCAACATCTCGTTCGGCCTGTATGCGCCCAAGGGCACGCCCAAGCCGGTGCTGGATCAACTGACCGCGGCGCTGCAAAAGTCGGTGACCGACCCGGAGGTGCGCGCCAAGCTCGACGGCATGGGCGTGGAGGCGGTGAGCGCCGAGCGCGCCACGCCAGCCGCGCTGCGCGCGCACCTGAAGAACGAGATCGACACCCTCGGTGGGTTGCTGATCAAGGCGGGCGTCAAGGCGAATTGACACTCCGCATCAAGGCCAACTGACGCCGGGCGTCAAAGTGAACTGACGCCGGGCGTCAGGGCCTCAAAACGAGACCGTCTCGCCTTCTGCCATCGGCACCACGCGCACCGGGTTGCCCTTCATCGCCTCCTGAAACTGCGCCAGCGTGCCGCGTGCGATCGGGTTCGAGTTGTAGTGCATGGGGATCACGCTCTTGGCCGGAATCCACTGCTTCAGCGCGTAGGCCACGTCGGCCGGGCCGGTGGTGAAGTTGCCGCCGTTGGGGGCCAGCACCAGATCGGGCTTGTAGTACTCGGCGATGAACTTCATGTCGCCAAAGAGCCCCGTATCGCCCATGTGCCAGATCTTGAAGCCGTTTTCCATCTCGATGATGTAGCCCACGGCCTCGCCGGCGGGGTGCGACTCGTTCTTGCCGGTGGCGGGGTTCATCCACACCAGCAGCGACGAATGCTCGGCCTTCACCGCCGTCACCTTGATGCCAGGCACCGGCTCGACCATGCCGGTCTTGTTGAAGCGGTGCGTCAGGTCGGCCGGCAGCACGCCCAGCGTGATCAACGGCGTCATCATGTCGGCCGGGCCGTAGAGCTTGGTGTTGTGCAGCTTGGCCAACGCGGGCGCATCGCCGATGTGGTCGACGTGGGCGTGCGTGACCAGCAGCACGTCGATCTTGCCCAGCGCGGCCAGGTTGGTCTTGTACTGCGGTGGCGCCTTGGGGCCGCCGGTGATCCACGGGTCGATCACGATCACTTTGCCACCCGGTGACTTGATGCGAAACGCCGCCTGACCCAGCCACAGCAGTTCCGTCTTTCCGGCTGTGGCGGCAGGGGTGGCGCTGGCAGCGGGGCCGGCGGTCGGGCTTTGTGCGCAGCCGGTGGCGGCCAGCAGCGCCATGGCGCCCAGAGCGGCGGCCAGGGTGGTTTTCAGGGGAGCGGTGTTGGGCATGGAGCGTTCCTGATTCGGGTTTTGGGGCACGTTGAGGACAAAACAACGGCCATCGTAGGGGCGCTGCCGCGCAAAACTATCGGGGTTTGCCTCAAGCAGGGTCGCGCAGGCGGCCACGGTGCGCCGCACAAGCTGAGAAAATGGCGGTTTGGCAGTCATGCCACTTTGCAAAGCCCGCCATGCCGCTCCCTACCCCCGCACCCCGCACCCACCTGCACACCCGCGCCGTCACCTACCGCGGCTACCACCGCGAAGACGGGCTGTGGGACATCGACGCCGAGCTCACCGACACCAAGGCCTACACGCTGGAGCGCACCGAGCGCGGCATCATGCCCCCCGGCACGCCGGTGCACGGCATGCTGATCCGCGTGACTGTGGACGACCACATGACCATCCGCGCGATTGAATCGTCGATGGAGCACACGCCGTTTGGCGAATGCCAGCAGGGCACGCCGCCGATGCAGCAGATGGTGGGCGCCACGCTCGGGCCGGGCTGGCGCCAGGCGATCGACAAGGCGCTGGGCAGCACGCGCGGCTGCACGCACCTGCGCGAGCTGCTGTTCAACATGGCCACCGCCGCCTACCAGACCATCCCCGGTTACCGCGAGCGCCTGCGCCGCCAGGCCGGCACGCCCCACACCGAGCACGCCGAGCCGCCCTACCACCTGGGCAAGTGCATCGCGTGGGATTTTGACGGTGCGGTGGTGGCGCGGCACTACCCCAGGTTTGCGGGCTGGCAGCCGGTGAAGCGGGTGGAAAAAGACCGCTGACGTTGCCCAGACAGGATGGGGCCTGCCGCAGCGCTGATCACCGCGCCGCCGGCCAGTCGCTGAACGGGAACGGCGCCTCCTCGGTGTCAAAGCTCACAAACCCGGCAATCTGCCGCAGGTACAGGCCCAGGCTCAGGCCAAAGTCGCGCAGCCGGGGGTTGGGCGCGTCGGTCAGCGCTGCCAGCACAAATTGCACCAGCGCCACCAGCACCAGCAGGCTGGCGGTGAGCTGGAAGGCCACGGCCATCACCAGGGTCAACAGGCCGCGCAGCCAGATGCTGCGCGCCTCTTGTGGCGCGGCGGGTGTGTCGGGCGTGTTGGGGGTATCGGTCATGGCGGGTTCCTGATGCAAGCGAAGTCTCCATGCTGACGCCGCGCGACCGGGCCGGGCTTGATCCAGGTCAAGGCCGGGCTGCGCCTGGGGGCTAGCATGAAGCGATGGCAGATGTTCCTGATCTTCTCCCCCGTCAACCCGGCGCCAAGGCTTGGCCGACCGTGCGTATTGCCGTGCTGGCCGGGTTGCTCATGGGGGCGGCGGGTGGGGCACAGGCGCAGCCAAAATCCACGCCGGCGCCAACGCCGTCCCGCGGCCAGTTGCTGTATGCCGCGCATTGCATCGAGTGTCACACCGCGCAGATGCACTGGCGTGCCGACCGGCAGGCAACCGACTGGGAGACCCTGCGCGCGCAGGTACGCCGCTGGCAGGGCACCGCCGGCCTCGGCTGGAGCGATACCGACATCGACGATGTGGCGCGCCACCTGAACGACACGATCTACCGGTATGCGCTGCCGCAGCAGCAGGCCAGCCGGGCGGATCCCAGGCGCCGCGAGCGCTGAAGGTTGGTTTGACGGTATGGCTTGAGGGATGGATACGGGAGAATTGAGCTTTCTCCCGACACGCCGGAGCGCCGCCATGGCCGAAACCACGATCACCACGCCTGAGTACAAGCTGTTCCCGTCACCGCGCAACGTGCACCGGCAGCTGTTCGAGCATGAGGTGTTTGTGCCGCACCCCTACGCGCTGATCGATCTGCCCAGCTTTCACTTGAAGGGCAAGTACAGTTTGTTCGCCGCCAGCCGCAGCGCCGACGGCAAGCAGGGCCAGCTGGTGACCTTCGAGCTGGCGGCCGACCGCGACAAGTTCAACGCGCGCTTCGTGCCGGACTGACCAGCGGGGTGGGGCGCCAGGCCCGGCTCACTTCCACGCAAACGCCGGCTGCTCGAAGTGGGCCACACGGGTGTGGCGCCCCTCGATGCAGACCTCGCGGAACTGGTACAGCACGGCGGCCGTGGGCGCGGCGATCCAGTGGTCGCCCACCGGCATGCGCAGCACGGTGTGCTCACTGTGCGCCTCGCGTGCCAGCAGCGGCGCATCAACGCGCAAAAACTCGGCCACCGGGATGCGGTGGATGCTGGCCACCTCGGCCGGGTTGGGCGTGAGCTGTTGCGCGGCACCGGCCCACACCACCACCGGCGTGATGACAAAGCCCGAGCGGGTGACGAAATCATCGAGCCGGCCGAGGATGGCGCTGGCGTCGAGCTGCAGATTCACTTCTTCGGCCATCTCGCGCAGCGCGGCCTGCTCGGCCGTTTCGCCGTCGTCGATGCGCCCGCCTGGGAGCGCCCACTGACCGGCGTGCTTGCGCAGGTGTTTGGCGCGACGCGTCAGCAGCAGCGCGGCCTGCGTGCTCCAGACCGCATGCTGCGCAAAGCCCGGCAGGTCGGCGCCATGGCCTTCGTCGACGATGGCCACGGCCACCGCGGCGGCGTGGGGGCGGTCAGGTTGTTGATCGGCAGGGTGTTCGGCTTTGGGGCTGGGCACGGCCAGCTGCAGCGGGAAAGCGCCCAACTGGGTCTGGATGTGGATGCGCAGCGCGTCGTCTCGAAGCAGCGCGCGGGCGGCGCCGGTTGCGGCGGCTGTCACGGGGCCATCACCACGTGTTGCGAAGCTCCCGCAGCCGGGCGAACACGGTCCGGGCATCGGGTTGGTCGGGCAGGTCGGGAAAGCTTTCGCGCAGCCGGGCAATCACGCTCGGGCTGGCGAGGCGCATGAAGGTGTTGAACTGCTTCTCTTCCTTGAGCGTGGTGATCACCGATGCCGTGGGGTTGTGGTCGGTCACGCTGGGGAGCAGGGCTTTGGCGGCGGCGTTGTCGGGCTCGCGCGCCAGCGTGAACTTGAGGTTGTTCTCGATGTAGTCGTGGCCGGGATAGACAAGGGTGTTGTCCGGCAGGCGGGCCAGTTGCTCCACAAAGGTGCTGAACAGGGCGTTGACGTCGCCACCGTTGTGCACGTTGCCGGCCCCGGCGTTAAACAGCGTATCGCCCGAGAACAGCGCCGGCTGCTCGGTGTGGGAGCGCAGGCAGATGTGGCACATCGTGTGGCCCGGCGTGTCCAGGCATTCCAGCTCAACGGTTTTGCCGACCTTGATGATGTCGCCAGCCTTCACGCCACGGTCCACGCCCGCGATGCGGCTGCCCGACTGGTGGTGCGCGATCAGCTTGGCGCCGGTGGCCGCGATCACGGCGGCGTTGCCACCGGTGTGGTCGTGGTGCTCATGGGTGTTGAGCACCTGCGTGATCTGCCAGCCCTTGACCCTGGCGGTGGCCAGCGTCTTTTCATGGTCGAGCGGGTCGATGGCGAGCGCCTCGCCGGTCTCGGGGCAGGCCACCAGGTAGTTGAAGTTGCGGTAGGCATTGCCGGTCCAGATGCGTTCGACGATCATGCTTGCGGGCTCCGGGGCGGTGTGGGGTGGGTAGGGACCATGACGGGCTGGAAGTGGCTCAAAAGCCGGTTTTTGGTGTCAAACAGGCCTGCGGTGCGCATCCTCTGGTCATAGTTTGCTATCAAAGTAATAGTAAATCAAATCGTATAGTGCTAGGGTGAACGGTGCAGGCGCGGCGCCGACAGCGCGGCCAGGTTGTCGTCAATGGCTTCGTCCAGGTCGCGCCAGCGGCCCGCCAGCTGGGCTGCGGCCACGGCCGCGTGCAGGGCCTTCAGGTCTTTCACGCTGGGCGCCACCTTGATCTGCGCAATGGCCGCCGCGGTATTGCCGCCCTTGACCAGCGCCAGCACCTTGGCCGCCCATTCACTGCTTTTTGCCATCGCATTCACCTGCCTGTTCTGCTGCACAGGGCTCACTGTACACAGTTGACCGGCGCTGGGGGGTGACGCGGATGGGACGCCATTGGCGCTAAGCTTGAGCGCACCATGAGCACCAGCAAGCGAAATCACTCTCCCGGTGGCCTGGTCTATTCGACCGAGGCCGGCCGCATGTGCCCGACCTGCCGCAAACCCCTGGCGCAGTGCGTGTGCCGGCGGGTGTCCAGGCCGCTGCCCGCAGGCGATGGCGTGGTGCGCGTACAGCGCGAGAGCAAGGGGCGCGGCGGCAAGACGGTCACCGTGGTCAAGGGCGTGCCGCTTTCCGAGGCGGGGCTGGTAGCGCTGGGCAAGCAATTGCGCGCCGCCTGCGGCTCGGGCGGCACCGCCAAGGACGGTGTGATCGAGGTGCAGGGCGATCATGTCGAGCGGGTGATGGACGCGCTGCGCGCGCAGGGCTACAGCGTCAAGCGGGCAGGGGGCTGAGCGGCGCCGGGCTGGCCAGGCTGGCGCGCACGCCCGCCGTCAGTTCGTACGAGCGCCGCCGCGCGGCGTGGTCAAACATCTGCGAGGCGATCATCAGCTCGTTGGCGCCGGTGCGCGCGATGAAGGCCTGCAGCCGCTCGCGCACGGTAGCCGGTGATCCGATGGCGGTACAGGCCAGCACGCCGTCCAGCAGGGCACGCTCGGCCGGGCCGGTTTGTTCGTAGTAGCCGGGCCGTGGCGGCGGCAGCTTGGCGGGGCGGCCGCTGCGCAGGTTCACAAACGCCTGCTGCATCGAGGTGGCCAGCACCGTGGCCTGCTCGTCGGTGTCGGCGGCGAACACGTTGTAGCCCAGCATCACGTAAGGCTCGGCCAGATGCACCGATGGCTTGAAGGTGGCGCGGTAGATCTCCACCGCCTGCATCATCTGCGCGGGCGCAAAGTGCGAGGCAAAGGCAAACGGCAGCCCCAGCATGGCCGCCAGCTGCGCGCCAAACAGGCTGGAGCCCAGAATCCACACGGGCACCTTCAGGCCGGTTCCGGGCACGGCGCGCACGCTCTGGCGCGGCTCGTCCGACATGAAATCCATCAGCTCCAGCACGTCTTGCGGAAACTCATCAGAGTCCGAGGTGAGGTTGCGGCGCAGCGCGCGGGCGGTGGCCTGGTCAGAGCCCGGGGCGCGGCCCAGGCCCAGGTCAATGCGGCCGGGGTAGAGCGATTCCAGCGTGCCAAACTGCTCGGCAATCACCAGCGGCGAATGGTTGGGCAGCATGATGCCGCCGGCGCCGACGCGAATGGTTTGGGTGCCGCCCGCCACGTGGCCGATCAGCACCGCCGTGGCCGCGCTGGCAATGCCCGGCATGCCGTGGTGCTCGGCCAGCCAGTAGCGGTTGAAGCCCAGTTGCTCGGCGTGCTGCGCCAAGTCCAGGCTGCGCCGGAACGACTCGGCCGCATTGCTGCCTTCGGTGATGGGGGAGAGGTCGAGGACGGAAAAGGGAATCATGGTGTTCAGGTGGGGTTGAAGCGGGCAGGCGCAAGGGCACAGGGCGGCTGGCTCGGGCGCGACTTGCCACTGCGAGGCCTGCGCACTAGTATCGATGGCACAGCCACCCGCCGAGCGAACCAGGAAGAACCGCCATGCCCCATCTCGTTGCATCCATCGCCGGCGTGGAGATCAGGAAGATCTACCTGCACAAGGACCGTACTTCGCTGGGGCGCAGGACCGACAACGACATCGTGCTGGAAAACATGGCGGTGAGCGGGCGGCATTGCCTGTTCGAGCTGAAGGGTCTGGCCGATGTCTTTGTGGAAGACCTGTGCAGCACCAACGCGACCTTCGTGAACAACCAGAAGATCACCCGCCAGCAGCTCAACGACGGTGACGTGGTGGCGGTCGGCAAGTTTCGCCTGCGCTTTTATTCTGCCTCCGAAGAGCCCAGCGGCTTCGGCGAAACCTCGGCGATGCGGCTCGAGTCTGATGGCACCTTCGCGGCCGAAGGTGCGCCGATGCATGCCAGCTTCCGCGTCCTGAGCGGTTCGTCCACCGGGCAGGAAATGCCGGTGATGAAAGCCGTCACCACGTTCGGCACGCCGGGCGTCGCCGTGGTGGCGGTGTCGCACCGGCGCACCGGCTATTACGTGGCCTGCATGGAGGCCACCGTGCGGCCTACGCTCAACAATGAGCTGATCAGCGACGAAGCGGTGCAGCTGTCTGATGGCGACGTGCTCGAGTTGGCCGGGACGCGAATGAAGTTTCAGTTGCTGTACTGAGATCGGCGGCGCGTGCAGCGCCCTCATGGCGCCAGCTCCAGCGCGTGGAACACGCGGATTGCCGCATACGCGTCGTTGGCCGCATACACCAGTTGCGCTTCGGTCAGGCGCGGGTTGGCCCAGTTGGAGGTGGTGGCCTTCTTGGATTTGATGAAGCGGCGATTGAACAGCACCGCTACCGCACCTTTCACGCCCATGTCCTTGCGGTAGCCGCGCTGGCGGAAGATGGTGTTGAGCTCCAGCACATCGGCGGGCTCCACGCCCAGCTTGCTGGCGATGCGCTTCTTGTCGTCGCCCAGGCCAAAACCGGCTTTCACCACGCCCGACAGCGCCAGCAATTCGGCCACCATGGCGCGGGCGGTGGGGTCGTGCAGCTGGAATACCCAGGCACGCTCCAGCGTGGCCAACTGCACGATGTGCGGGCCTTCGGACACCTCGTTTTTCAGGAAGGTGGGCTTGGATTCGGTGTCGAAGCCCCAGGCCGGTGTGTCGGCCAGCTCGTGGCAGGCCTGGCGGGTCTGCTCAGGCGTGCTGACCAGGTGGATGCGGTCGAGCCCCAGCCGGTCGAACGGCTCAAGCAGGGCAATCTGTTCTTTGCTGGGGGTGGTCTGGTGCGGGGTCATGAGGGCCGGTGAAACATCGCTACCGCGCAGAATAGCCGGCTTCGGGCAGCCGGGGCACCGGTGCGGTCAATAATGGCGCTGAGCTCCCGCAACCGCATGACCTACACCCTGACCCTTTTTGACGCCGATGGCGTGACCGACGTGCAGCGCCGCGAGGCCGAGCAGCGCTTCCGGGGTGCGCTGGAAGGTGTGCTGGGCGACGAAAGCCTGGTGGCGCCGGTGTACACCGCCTACCAGCGGATCGTGGCCCTGTACGGCGAGCACCCCTCGCCCGACGCGCTGACCGATGCCGAACAGGCGGTGTTTGACCAGTGGCAGGCGGCCGAAACCGCAGCCGTGGCGGCCACATTCGGGCCGCACCGCTACATGGGCGATGCGATGTACGAAATCACGGTGCAGCCAGCGCGCGCCGGCGCACCCGGAGAACCCACATGAACCAGCAGCTCCGCGAAGAAGAAGCATCGGTTGCCCTGTATTGGGACTTTGAGAACCTGCACGCCAGCCTGTGCGACGCCCGGCAGGAGGGCGCCTACAGCAAGCAGGACAACCGCTTCAAGGTGCAGGAGCCGCTGGTCGATATCCAGGCGGTGGTGGAACTGGCGTCGTCGTTCGGGCCGATTGCCATCAACCGCGCCTACTGCAACTGGCAGTACTTTGGCCGCTACCGCGATGCGCTGCTGCAAAGTGCGGTCGAGCTGATCCAGCTGTTTCCGCCGGGCGGCTCGGCGAAGAATGGGGCCGACATCAAACTCTGCCTGGACGCGATGGAAGACATTGGCCGCTTTGGCCACATTGGCACGGTGATCATCATTGGCGGCGACAGCGATTTCATGCCGGTGTCGCAAAAAATCAAGGCGGCGGGCCGCACGCTGATCGGCGTGGGCGCGCGCAAGTCCACCAACCGGCACTGGGCCAAGAGTTGCCACGAGTTCCGTTACTACGAGAACCTGGTGGACAGCGTGGAGGATGCTGCGCCCGAGCCAACCGATGCCGCCACGGCGCCACCCGCCGAACCGGCCGCCAAGGCAGACCCGGCCATGGAGATTTTCAAGCGCGCCATCCGGCTGCTGGCCGAAACCAAGGGCGACGCCTGGGTCAACAAGGGTTCGATCTGGCACATGATCAAGCGGCTGGATTCGACCTTCGACCCCAAGGAGCACGGCCATGCGAACTTTCGCACGATGGTGAAGGCGTTTGAGCCGATCGTCGAGGTGCGCGACGGTGAATCCGACCAGGTGCTGCGTCTGCGATAGCGCGCACACCGCATAATCACGCTCCCCCAGCCCGCGCCCCGCGGACCACCCGCATGGCCTGTGCGCCCAAGGATTCCGATGAAAAAAACATTTCCGCTGACCCCCGAAGGCAAGAACCGCGACCGGGTGCTGGATGCGGTCAAGCACGAGATTCGCAAATACGTCAGGCGCGAGCGCCGCCGCGCGCTGCCCGAGGGTGTGGATTTCTGGGACTTCGACTGCAAGTTCGGCCTGACACCGGAAGCGGCCGAGGTCACCCATCTGGCCACGCTGATCGGGCTGCTGGACACCGCTGCCAAGGACGGCGCCACGCAGGCCTACATCGAAATCCTGGCCAAGCATGGGCACCGCCAGGCCCGGCCGGCGCAAGACGAAGGCCCGGCGGCAAACGACGAATCGATCCAGGACTGAGCTTGGCCGGCGGCTTTGGCGCCAGTGCCAGTGCCAGTGCCAGCCGCTACTTGACCGCCGCCGCCGCGCGCAGCTTGTCTTTCTTGCTCGGGCGCTTGCCCTTGATGCCGCCGGTGCCGGGCGCGGCCAGTGGCGGCGCCGCATCCGTCAACGGCACCTCGGCGGGTTCAAAACCCGGTATCTGTTCACGCGGCAGCGTCAGGTTCTGGCGCTTCTCGATCAGCCGGAAGTGGGCCTCAGTCTCGGCGCAGACAAAGCTGATGGCGAGCCCGCTTTCGCCCGCGCGGCCGGTGCGGCCAATGCGGTGCACATAGTCCACAGCCGAGCGCGGCAAGTCGTAGTTCACCACCACGGGCAGTTGCGCGATGTCGATGCCGCGCGAGGCCAGATCGGTGGTGATGAGCACCTCCCAGCGCTCGGTCTTGAACTCGTCCAGCGTCTGCTGGCGCGCGCCCTGGCTCAGGTCGCCATGGAACGAGGTGGCATAAACACCCGCCTTGTACAGCTTGACCGCCACGTGGTCAGCGGTGTGCTTGGTTGCCACGAACACGAGCACCCGTTGCCAGTGGTTGTCCTTGATCAGCTGGCGTAGCAGCTGGGTACGCCGGGCCGGCTCGACCTGGATGGCGCGTTGTTCGATGGTGGGTTCGTTGGCGGGCGTGGCGGGCACGTCCACCCGCACCGGCTCGTGCAACAGCGAACTGGCCAGCGCCTGCACGGCGTCCGGGAAGGTGGCCGAGAAGAACAGGTTTTGCCGCCGCGCCGGCAGCAGCGCGAGCACCCGGGCCAGCTCGTCGGCAAAGCCGAGATCGAGCAGGCGATCGGCTTCGTCCAACACCAGCAGACTCACCGCGTCCAGCCGCAGCGCGCGCTGGTCCACCAGGTCAAGCAGACGCCCCGGCGTCGCCACCACCACGTCCGCGCCGCCGCGCAGCGCCATCATCTGCGGGTTGACCGACACCCCGCCAAACACCACGGCGATTTTCGGCCGGTGCGGCAGGTGCTGCGCCAGGCTGCGCGTGACTTCGCCCACCTGCGAGGCCAGCTCGCGCGTGGGCACCAGCACCAGCGCCTGCACGCGCCTTGGGGTGTGGCGGGCGCTGTCCTGCAGGCGTTGCAGCAGCGGCAGCGCGAAGGCCGCGGTCTTGCCCGAGCCGGTCTGGGCCTGGCCCAGCACGTCAGCGCCGCGCAACGCGGCGGGGATGGCGGCGGTCTGAATCGGTGTGGGCGTGGTGAAACCCAGTTCGCTGGCGGCGCGAACCATTGCGGGGGAGAGGCCAAGTGCGGTGAAGGGCATGGGGTCGGGTGCTTTCGGGCAGTTTAACGGCGGCGGCAACCGCGGCCGGGGGCGCGCCGGGGATGTCGCCCCGGCGCCAATGCGGCAAACCGGGACACCCTACACTCAATGCCATCACCCTCACTGGAGACTTTTTCGATGATTACGCTCTGCGGCTTTCCCGTTTCCAACTACTACAACAAGGTCAAGCTGGCCTTGCTGGAGAAGAATGTGCCCTTCACCGAAGAGACGGTGATGACCAAAAGCACCGACGAAGCGGTGCTGAGCCACTCGCCACTGGCCAAGATTCCTTTTATCCGCACCCCGCAGGGCGGCTTGTGCGAGAGCCAGGTGATTCTGGAATACATCGAGGCGGCCTATCCGCAGCCGCCACTGATGCCGGCCGATGCCTTCGCCGCCGCCAAAGTGCGCGAGCTGATCACCTATATCGACCTGCACCTGGAGCTGGTGGTGCGCGACCTGTACCCGCAAGCCTTCTTTGGCGGCACCGTGAGCGACGGCACCAAGGCCCGCGTGCGCGCCCAGCTGGACAAGAACATTCCGGCCTTCAAGCAACTGGCCCGGTTTGCGCCCTATGTGGCTGGCGACACCTTTACCCAGGCGGATTGCGCGGCCTGGGCCAGCCTGCCGCTGGTGGGCATGGCGACCAAGGCGATCTACGGCGAAGACCTGCTGCTGGCCGCGGGCGTGGACTACAAGCCCTACCTGAAGCTGCTGGGAGAGCGGCCCAGCGTGCAGAAAGTGGCGGCCGACCGCAAGGCGGCGAGCGTCCGTCCGTAAAGCGTCCTGGAGTGTCATTTTTGAACGAAATGTGCTTGTTGTCCGCTTCCCCTGGTCATAGTTTGCTATATAAATAGTAGCATTCAACGATGCGTCTGACATGACAACACAACTGGTGGTGGACGGGATTGAGGTGTTCGTCGAGGGCGAGGGCGCGCAGACGGTGGTGATGGTTCACGGCTGGCCCGACACCCATCGCCTCTGGGACAGCACCGTGGCGCACCTGAAGGCGCAATACCGCTGCGTGCGCTTCACCCTGCCGGGGTATGACGTGGCCCAGCCGGCGCGGCCCACCTCGCTGGCGCAGATGGTCGAGCTGTTCAAGGCCATCGTGGACGCCGTGAGCCCGCAGCAGCCCGTCTCGCTGCTGGTGCACGACTGGGGCTGCATGTTTGGCTATGAGTTTGCCGCGCGCCACCCAAGCTGTGTGGCGCGGGTGGTGGGCGTGGACATTGGCGACCACAACAGTGGCGCGCTGGCGCGTTCGCGTACTGCCAAGGCCAAGTTCCAGGTCGTGGCATACCAGGTCTGGCTGGCGGTGGCGTACCAGCTTGGCGGCAGCCTGGGCGACCGTATGTCGCGCTGGATGGCCCGCGGCATGCGCTGCAAGACCGACCCCGCCGGCATTCGTTCGCAGATGAACTACCCCTACGCGATGCAATGGTTCGGTACCGCTGGCGGCCTGCGCGGCGCGGCCCGGTTTGTGCCGCATTGCCCGATGCTCTACATCTACGGCGAACGCAAGCCATTCATGTTTCATTCACCACGCTGGCTGGAGACACTGGCCGCCACGCCGGGCTGCGCGGTGCAGGGTTTTCGCACCGGCCACTGGGTGATGGTGCAGCAGCCCGAAGCCTTCAACCAGTGCGTGGGGGAGTGGCTCGTCAAAACGCCCGTGCTCTCGCCCATGCCCTGACCGGGCTGCCTGCCTTTACCGCCGTTCAGGCCATGGCCTGGCGTACCGCCGCCAGAAACACAGGGTCCACACGGGCCATTTTCTCGGTACGCGCGAGCACGCGGCCCTGCGCATCCAGCAGGATCAAGGCCGTGCTGTGGCTGAAGTCACCGCTGGCCAGCCGCCGGTACTGAATGCCGAGGACGGCCGCCAGTTTGCGCACGTCGGCCTCATTGGCGCGGTACAGCCGCCAGCGCGCCTCATCGCCACCGCGTTGTCGTGCCATTTTCTTGAGCGTGTCGGGCGTGTCGCGTGCCGGGTCCAGTGACACCAGGCCCACCGACAAGGCCTGGCGTTCAGCGTGGGGCAGCGCGGCTTCCAGCAGGCGGATGGTCTCAAACAGCAGCGGGCACGCGTAGTCACAGTGGGTGAAGAACATGCTGACGATGCGCGGCCCGGTGGCGCCGTCGCCCCAGCGGGTAGTGCGGCCATCTTGATCGGTCAGCAATGCGTCGAGCTGGTAGACCGAGTCGCCGGGGACAGGGGCACGGGCGGCCCATGCCACTGGAGCGATGCTCGCCAGCAGGGCGCAGGCAAGAAAACGAGACCGTCTCATGGCTGATGTCCTTTGCTGTCTCGGGCGCAACGAAAGCCCAGATTGCGAGTGGTGTTGGCTGCACCCAGCGACGACAGCATGGCCACGCGCATGAGGATGGGATAGTTCTCGCGATCAGGCGCGGACAGCGCGCCGGCGCCGCAGAACTTCAGCGTGTCGGGGTCGCCCTGGTTGCGGCTGTCGCCGCTGACCATGAGCGCGCCGTAGTCTTG
Source organism: Betaproteobacteria bacterium (assembly GCA_031411575.1). Lineage (GTDB taxonomy): Bacteria > Pseudomonadota > Gammaproteobacteria > Burkholderiales > Burkholderiaceae_C > JANOBJ01. The sequence goes on from JANOBJ010000187.1 coordinate 15,002, forward strand.
CACCCACTCCCAGATCACGCCGTGCAGATCCCGGATGCCGTACAGGTTGGGGCGTGAAGCACCTGCAGCCGGCAGCGTGGCGGACACCTGGCTGTACCAGCCGAGGATGCGGGACCGCCAGGCCGCATCATCCCGGGCGTCAGCGCGGGTCTCATCCGCTGCAGCGGCCAGCTCCCACTCGTGCCAGTTTGGCAGGCGCGCACCTTCGCTTTCGCAGTAGGCCTGCGCGGCGAACCAGCTTACATGCGTGACGGGCTGCAGCGCCTGCTCGCGGGTGGGGGCGCGCCAGTGCCGCAGGTAGTTGACGTCGGCAAACACAGCCGGGGCGTTGCCGGGGCGCCACTGCGGGTTACGGGTGGTGAAGCGTGCGAACTCCGCGTTGGTCACGGGGTTGACGCGCAGGGAGAAAGGAGCCACCCGCGCCGGCGCCTGTTTGCCATCCGGCGGCAGCACCGTGCGCAAGGCGCCGCCGCGCAACAACCGATAGCCGGGCTGTCCGGGCTCGGTCGAGGGCGCAGCCTGCACCAGCGCGGCGCCACTCAGGACCAGCAGGCCGGCGTGCATCGCGATACCCGGGGTCATGCTGCAGCTTCGGGCGGTTCAATGCGCCGAACCGGGAGCGCGGGGCGTGGCCTTGCGCACCGCGGCAACATCGGCCTGGCTGAACGCGGGGGCGGTATTGCCCCAGCTGTTGGTGGCGTAGGTCATGATGTTGGCCACCTCGTCGTCGTTGAGCTGGCTCATCGGGGGCATGACCGAATTGAAATCCTTGCCATTGACCTTGACCGGGCCGGTCAGGCCGTTGAGAACCACGCCGATGGCGCGAGTCCGGTCGGCCAGCATGAAATCAGACTTCGCCAGCGGAGGGAACACACCGGGCAGACCCTCGCCACTGGCCTGGTGGCATACCGCGCAGTTGCCGGCAAACAGCGCGCCGCCGGCCTTGATCTGCATCTCCTTGGTCAGCGTACCGGCGCCGTGCGCCTTGGCGGCTTCCGCCACCGGGGCGAGGTTGCCGGCCTTGTCACCCAGATAGGTGTAATCCACCTCCTTGCCTGAATAGATGGCCTTGTTGTCGGGGCCTTCCACTTTCATCATGCCCAGCGCCCCCTTGTTGAAGGCGCGGAAGATCGAGTGATCGACGATCACGTATGTGCCCGGCACGTCGGTGCGAAATTCCGCAATGGCGGCGCCCCCGGCGGGGATCAGTGTGGTCTGCACGTTCTCCTGGAACTTGGTGCCGCCTTCAAACCAGACCTTGTCAAAAATCTCGCCGATCACATGGAAGCTGGACACCAGATTCGGGCCGCCGTTGCCGATGTACAGACGCACGGTCTCGCCCACCTTGGCTTTCAGTGCCTTGTCGCCCGTGAGGGCCGACTCGGCGCCGTTGAAAAGCACGTAGGTAGGGTTCTCATCGATCGCTTTTTGCATGTCGAACGGCTGCAGGCCTTTCTCGCGGTACTTGCCGGTGGTGTAGAAATCGCCCTGCATCACGTAGTACTCGTGGTCCACCTTGGACAGGCCTTCTGGCGGCTCAACCAGGATCAGGCCGTACATGCCGTTGGCCACGTGCATGCCCACGGGTGCGGTGGCGCAGTGGTACACATACAAACCGGCGTTCAGCGCCTTGAACGTGAACTGCGACCCATGCCCGGGTGCCGTGAAGCTGGAGGCCGCGCCGCCGCCGGGGCCCGTGACGCCGTGCAGGTCAATGTTGTGCGGCATCTTGGAATCAGGGTGGTTCTTCAGGTGGAACTCGACCGTGTCGCCCTGGCGGATGCGGATAAAGCTGCCCGGCACCGTGCCTCCAAAGGTCCAGAAGGTGTATTTCACGCCTTCTGAGATTTCCATCTCGAGTTCGCGCACTTCCAGTTCAACCACGACCTTGGCCGCCGTCTTGCGGCCCGTGGGCGGAGGCACGAGTGGCGGGCTGGTCAGTACCGCCTTGATCACTTCGGTCGGCGCTGCCGCAGTGGCCGCAGAGGCAGCAGGAGCCGCTGTGATGGCGGGCGTGTCGCCCGGTTTGTTGCATCCAGTGAGCAGGATCCCAGCGGTGGCGAGTCCGACGAGGAGGAGGTTGCGCATGGGAGCCCCTTGTTGTTGGGAAGTTCATCTCACTTTAGGGATTGCGCCCCGAGCGTGCCGTGATGTGGATCAAGGAATGTGCAACGAGCGCCGCGTGCCGGAACGCTGCCGTTGGCCGTGCCGACAGGTGCAAAATTGGATCAACGCCACACGGCAGCCGTCTGCCGGTCCGGCAATTCCTCATGGCCCGGGTATGACAAGCCGCACTTCCGATGATCTGCCGATGCAACGCCGCCGCCTGCTAGCGGGCGCTGGCGCGCTGCTGGCGTTGCCACCGTGGCTGGCCGCCTGCGAGCCCACTGCGGCAGACGTCGCCAAAGACGCCACCGAGCAGCGCCTGGTTGGCACCTGGCTGCGCGAGTACGTGCAGGACGGCACGCCGGTGCGGCGTGTGTTGGTGCTGGGGTCCGATGGCAAGTTTCAGGAGCGTTACCGCGCCAGCGGCTCGGGCGACGCCGACATCGCTCAGGCGCATGCGGGCGACTGGGTCTTTGACGGCACCAACCTCAAGCGACATTACACGGTGGTCGATGGCAAGCCGGCCACGCGCGCGAACGTGCTGTTTGCCACGCTGGAAATCCGGTTTCCATCGAAGCACGAGTTCATCGGCATGGACCGCGTCCGCAAACGCGAAGTGCGCTACCAGCGGGTGGACGAGGGCACTCAGCCGTAAGCCTGGAGCGCCATCGGCTGGCTCGTGGCACCATACGCGCCGAACCTCACCCGACGGAGACCCCATGCACTACCGCGCACTCGGCCGCAGCAACCTGCAGGTATCTGCCCTGTGTCTGGGCACCATGATGTTTGGCGACCAGACGGCGGCTGAGGAAGCAGCCGCCATCGTGGCCGACGCGCACGCACAAGGCGTCAACTTCATCGACACGGCCGATGTCTACACCAAGGGCGCGTCGGAGACCATGCTGGGCGCGTTGCTCAAGGGCCAGCGCCATGACTGGGTGCTGGCCACCAAGCTTGGCAACCCGATGTCGCCGCGCCCCAACGAAGGCCACTATTCGCGCAGCTGGATGCTGCGCGAAATCGACGCCAGCCTGGCCCGGCTGCAGACCGACCACGTTGACATTCTCTACCTGCACCGCGACTACAACGGCATGAACCTCGAAGAGCCGCTGCGCGCGCTGGAGGCACTGCTGCGCGCCGGCAAAATCCGCTACTGGGGGGTGTCCAACTTCAGGGGTTGGCGCATCGCCGAGATGGTGCATCTGGCACGCCAGCTCGGCATGCCCGGCCCGGTGGTGTGCCAGCCGTACTACAACCTGCTGAACCGCATGCCCGAGGTGGAGATACTGCCGGCCTGCGCGCACCACGGCATCGGTGTCACGCCGTACAGCCCGATCGCGCGCGGTGTGCTCACCGGCAAATACTTGCCTGGTGCTGTGCCTCCTGACAGCACGCGTGCGGGGCGCGGCGACAAGCGCATCGCCGAGACCGAGTTCCGCGAGGAATCGCTGCAGATCGCCCAACAGCTGAAAGCGCATGCCGGGGCCAAAGGCGTGACGCTGGCGCAGTTCGCTACGGCGTGGGTGCTGGCGAATCCGGCGGTCAGCTCCGTCATCGCCGGCCCACGTACGCTCGCGCAATGGCAAGACTACCTGCCCGCACTGGGCTGCACCATCACCGCCGAGGATGAGGCGCTGGTCGATTCGCTGGTGTCGCCGGGCCACCCCTCCACACCCGGCTTTACCGATCCGGCGTATCCCCTCAACGGCCGCGTACGCGGATGACCGCATGGACGCCCAACTGAACACCGCCCTCATCAGCGGCTGGCATGCCCACGTGTACGTTGACGCGGCCAGCCGCGATTCCGCCTGGGCGCTGCGCGAATTTGCCATGGCCGAACTGGGCGACCGGATCGAGATGGGGCGCTTTCATGAAAAGCCGGTTGGCCCGCACCCGATGTGGAGTTACCAGCTGGCCTTCACGCACGATCAATTTGCCCCGGTGCTGGGCTGGCTCACGCTGCAGCACGGCGCGCTGGACGTGTTCATCCACCCGAATACCGGCGATGAACTGGCCGACCACCGCGACCGCGCCCTGTGGCTGGGCCGCTCCCATACGCTGGATTTGCGGGCGGTGGGTGGCTGAACCGCCTGTACCGCTTGTACCGCTTGCATTTCCCCGGCGCACCCCCAAGTGCGGGACATGAACACCACCCATGCTCTTCCCATGAACCTCGCCATCCTGGCGCCGTTGCTGGAACGGCTGGACCGCAGCACCCAGCCTGTGGACGCCGCGCAGTACCGTTCGGTGGCGAGCCGGCTGGCGCAGGAACTGGCCCACAGTGGCGAGGCAGCCGGTGCCGACGACGCCGTTCACGCGCTGCTGCGCACGCACCCGGCCGCCGCCACGCTCTACGAGAACGCGCACTACGCGCACGCGGGGCTGTGCCGCTCTCCGCTGGACGCCTCGCTGGCAGCCGAGATCGCCGCGCGTGACGCGATTGCCACGGCCATGCGCCGCACGCCCGACGAGGCCGGCAGCCGCTGAGGACCGCCCGGGCAGGCCTGCCCAACGGGCTGATTTGCGCTGACCGACGGCGTTGCTGCTACGCTTGGGGCATGACACCCCAGACCCTGCTTGCCCACCTGGATTCAGGCCAGCTCTGGCCCGGCGCTCCCAGCGGCGAACCCGGCTTTGACGTCACCGCCGCCTACCAGCAATCGCTGGCCGTGCGCGCGTTGCGCATGGCGCGCGGCGAAGTTCCACGCGGCTACAAGATCGGTTTTACCAACCGCACCATCTGGCCGCGGTACAACGTGTTCGCGCCGATTTGGGGAACCGTCTGGGACACCACGCTCGCGTTTTGTGACGGGCAGGGCAGCGTACCGTTGGCCCGCACCTGCCAGCCGCGCATCGAACCCGAGGCGGTGTTTGGCCTGCGCGGCACGCCGCCCGCCGACGCCACTCTCGACGACCTGTTTGACAGCCTCGACTGGGGGGCACCAGGTTTTGAGATCGTGCAGTCGCACCTGCCCGACTGGAAGTTTGCCGCCGCCGACACCGTGGCCGATGGCGGCCTGCACGCCCGCCTGATGGTCGGCGCGAAGGTGCCGGTGCGCAACGTGGCCGCAAGCGCCGCAGCGTTCGATGCGGCGCTGGGCGCAACCACGGTTATCCTGCGTCGCGGCACCGAGGTGATGGACCAAGGCCGGGGCACCAATGTGCTCGACGGCCCATTGAAGGCTTTGCACCACTTCCTGCAAGAACTGCGGGCCTGCCCCGGCGCCACCGACTTGCAGCCCGGCGACGTGGTCACCACCGGCACCTGGACCGATGCCTGGACTGTGGCGCCCGGCGAGACCTGGCAGGCCGCGTTTGACGCACCGCTCTCGCCGCTGGAAGTGCGGTTCACTTGAGCGATGGGAGTGTCTGGCCCGTGGCGCGACGTCCCCATCACCACGTCTATGTGGTCGAGCTGTCGGATGAAGTCTGGAACAGCGCGCGCTTTCGCCGCGCCAACCCCGACTACCAGCTCGGCAAGCCGTTCGTGTATGTCGGCATGACCGGGCTCGACCCTGACGTGCGCTTCGACAAGCACAAGGCCGGCATCCAGGCGAGCCCCTACGTGCGTGACCACGGCTTGCACCTGCTGCCGCAACTCTACGACCGCTACAACCCCATGCCCTATGCGGCCGCCCGTGACATGGAGGTGGAGTTGGGCATTGCGCTGCGCGCCAAAGGATTTGGGGTATGGCAAGCGTGACGCCGCCAAGCCCACCGCACACGGGTGCTGCCCACCGTGGCATCGACCGCCTGATCGCGCTGGCGCAGGCGCAAGCCCTGACCCCGGGCTGTGAGCGCTTTTACTTTCTGCGGCACGGGCAGACCGCGCGCAACGCGTTGCGCATCTTTCAGGATGGTGACGAACCGCTGGACGCCACCGGTCTGGCACAGGCGCAGCGTGCGGCCCGGCACCTGGCGTGCGAGCCGCTGGCCACGATTGCCTGCAGCCCGCTGCCGCGCGCCCGTGTCACCGCCGACACCGTGGCTGCCGAGATGGGCCTTGCGCCGCAGCTGCACGATGGCTTGCGCGAGCGGCATTTTGGCGCGCTGATCGGCAGCTCGTCGGCACAGATTGACTGGGATTGCGCGCCCGCCGGCGGCGAAACGCTGGCCGGGTTTGTGGCCCGCGCGCGCGCCGGGCTGCAATGGGCGCTGGCGCAACCCGGCCCGGTGCTGGTGGTGGCGCACGGCGGCACGCTGTACGCACTGGCCGGGCTGCTGGGTGTGGCGCTGACGCCGCCACTGATGGCGAATGCGCATCCCTTGCGCTTTGACCGCGCGGGCCAGGGCTGGGTGGTCACGCCGCTGGCGGCGTCCGCGGCCGGTGAACACAACAACCTGGCTTGACGGCGCTGCACAGCGCCATTTTCGGCAGTTTTTAAGCCAAAATGCCATGTTGTCCTCTCCCCGCGGTCATTGTTTGCTACTAATAATATAGCATTCGATTCGCGCGCAAGCGCATGTCAAGGGCCTACGGATGCATCAGCGCCCAGACGCGCGGCGGCGTCAGCGGCATCTGCAGATGCGGTGTCTGGCCCGCGAGTGCGTTGCGCGCCAGCGCGTCGGCTACGGCGTTGACCACGCTGGGCGTGGCGCCGATGGTGCCGAGTTCGCCCACGCCCTTGACGCCCAGCGGGTTGGTCAGGCAGGGCGTCGAGGTGTCCATTTCGGTCTTGAACGGCGGCGCATTGTCGGCGTGGGGCAGGGCGTAGTCCATCAGGCTGCCGGTGAGCAGCTGGCCGGTTTCGCGGTCGTACACCACGCGTTCGTGCAGCGCCTGGCCGATGCCCTGCACCGCGCCGCCATCAAGCTGGCCGCGCACGATCATCGGGTTGACCACGTTGCCGACGTCGTTGACCGACGCATAGGCCACGATCTGCACGTCGCCGGTTTGCGGGTCGATCTCGACCTCGCTGATGTGGCAGCCGTTGGGCCAGCTCGGGCCGCCCACCGCGCTGGTGGATTCCATGAAGATGCGGTGTTCGGGCTGGCGCTTGGCCAGCTCGAACAGGCTGATCGACAGGTCCGTGCCGTTGACCTTGAACGCCGCCGCCGCATAGGTGATGTCCGCCGCCGCTGCTTCCAGTGCCTGTGCCGCCAGTGACTTCGCATGCTCGATGGTGCGCTCGGAGCCCACGCGCACGGCCGAGCCGCCCGCAAAGATCGAGCGTGACCCGGCGCTGCCAAAGCCGTCGCCGCGATCGGTGTCGCCCAGCACCACGCGCACCTGCGACATCGGCACACCAAACGTATCGACCACCAGCTGCGACAGCGTGGTGGCGATGCCCTGGCCCATCGCGTTGACAGCCGAGAACACCTCAATCATGCCGTCGGGCGTGACGCTGACGGTGACGCGCTCTTCCAGCGCATTGCCGCCCGTCCATTCGAGAAACGTGGCGATGCCCAGGCCGCGCAGCAGGCCGCGACGTTTGGATTCAGCGGCGCGCGCCTCAAAGCCGGCCCAGTCGGCCAGCGCCAGGCCCTGGTCCATCACCTGTTCGAACTTGCCGCTGTCATACAGCTGGCCCATCGGATTCTTGTAGGGCATCTGCTCGGGGCGGATGAAGTTGCGGCGGCGCAGCGCGATGCGGTCGATGCCAGTCTGGCGCGCGGCTTCGTCCATCAGCCGCTCCATGATGTAGATGGCTTCGGGCCGGCCTGCGCCCCGGTAGGCGCCGGTAGGCGCGGTGTTGGTCAGCACGGCCTTGAAATGAAAGTCGATGGTCTCGATGTCATAGACGCTGGTCTGCACCCAGGGGCCGATCAGCAACTGGATGGCCAGGCCGGTGCCGGTGGCGTAGGCGCCCACATTGGCGTGCGAGCGCAGCCGCAGCGCGAGGATCTTGCCGCTGGCATCGAGCGCCATCTCTGCTTCGGTCTGCAGGTCGCGGCCGTGTGATGTGGCCAAGAATTCCTCGCTGCGGTCCGCCACCCATTTGACCGGGCATTTCAGCTGCCGCGCGGCATACGCCACCACCAGGTCTTCGGGGTAGGCACCAGTCTTCATGCCGAAGCCGCCACCCACGTCGCCCACCACCACGCGCACCTGGTCACGCGCGATGCCCAGCGCATCGCAGACCGAGCCTTTGACGCCCGACGGCATCTGCGTGCTCATGCGGATGGTCAGGCGGCCGTCTTCGGGCGCGAGCCAGGCCAGTACCGAGCGCGGCTCCAGCGTCACCGCCGCCAGCCGCTGGTTGGTGAGGCTCAATCGCACCACATGCGCGGCCTTGCCGAAAGCTTCTGCCGTGGCCGCCGCGTTGCCATGGCGCATTTCGGCGGCGATGTTGTCGGGGGCCTCATCGCACAGCGCGGGCGCACCGGGCGCTGTGGCGCCAGCCACGTCCACCACCAGCGGCAGGTCTTCATATTCGACGTCTATGGATTCCATCGCGTTGCGCGCCTGCTCGGTGGTGTGCGCCACCACGGCCGCCACCGCCTCGCCGACAAAGCGCACCCGCTCGTGCGTCAGCGCGCGACGGGGCGGCGAGGCGCCGGGGGCGCCTTCGGCGCGCTTGAAATTGGGGCTGCCCGGCATGGGCTTGACGCCCGCTGCCACGAGGTCTGCGCCTGTGATGACCGCCAGTACGCCGGGCATCGCCAGCGCGGCAGCGGTATTGATCGACACCAGCCGCGCGTGCGCGTACGGCGAGCGCAGGAAGCACAGCTGCGCCTGGCTGGCCGGCACGACGTCATCGGTGTACCGGCCCCGGCCGGTGA
>JANOBJ010000188.1:0-1529 GCA_031411575.1 Betaproteobacteria bacterium
GGGGCTCCTGGTGGCGCTGGCTGCCTGGGGGCTGACGGGCAGGGCAAACGCAGGTTGGTCGGCCGGGTACGGCGCGCTGGCGGTGGTGATCCCCGCGGCGCTGTTCGCGCGGGGCCTGACCGGGCGCTTCGCCTCGCTGAACGCGGGCGCTGCGCTGGCGGGGCTGATGGTGTGGGAGATGGTCAAGGTCGCCTTGACAGTGGCCATGCTGGCTGCTGCGCCAAGGCTGGTGATGGATTTGAGCTGGCCGGCCATGTTGATTGGCCTGGTGCTGACGATGCAGGCTTATTGGGGTGCGCTGGTGTTGGCGCCCCGTAAAACGAAACAAATTGACGAGTAAACCGATGGCTGCTGAAAACGGACCCACCTCCGGTGAATACATCATTCACCACCTGACGCATCTGCAGAACCACAAGCCCAAGGCGGTGGTCGATTTCTCGGTTTTCAGCTTCGATTCGATTTTCTTCTCGGTCACGCTGGGCATCATCACCTGCTGGCTGCTGTGGCTGGCTGCGCGCAAAGCCACCTCAGGCGTGCCGGGCCGCTTCCAGGCGGCAGTCGAGATGCTGGTCGAGATGGTCGATTCCCAGGCCAAGGGCATCGTGCACAACGCCCAGAGCCGCAAGTTCGTCGCACCGCTGGCCCTGACGATTTTTGTCTGGATCATCCTGCTCAATTCGATGGACCTGCTGCCGGTGGACCTGCTGCCGTTCATCTGGGAAAAAATCTATGCGGCGGCGGGCGGCGATCCGCACCACGCCTACCTGCGCGTCGTACCCACCGCCGACCTGTCGATCACCATGGGCATGTCGGTCGCGGTGCTGTTGATCTGCCTGTTCTACAACATCAAGATCAAGGGCGCAGGCGGCTGGATTCACGAGCTGTTCACCGCACCGTTCGGCAACCATTGGGCGCTGTACCCGTTCAACTTCGCGATGCAGATCATCGAATTTGTTGCCAAGACGGTGTCGCACGGCATGCGACTGTTCGGCAACATGTACGCTGGCGAACTGATCTTCTTGCTGATCGCGCTGATGGGCGGCGCCTGGTCGTTCACCGGCACCGGCATCGGCTTGGCCATCGGGCACATCATTGCCGGCACCGTGTGGTCGATCTTCCACATCCTGATCATCGTGCTGCAGGCCTTCGTGTTCATGATGTTGACGCTGGTCTACATCGGCCAGGCGCACGACCACCACTGACCTGTCCGCCACTGACCTGTTTTCCCCGAGTTTCGTTTTCGTTTTTCTTTTCAACCAAGACCTTTAGGAGTCATCATGGAAGTTATCAGCTTTGTCGCACTGGCCGCCGGCCTGATCATTGGCCTGGGCGCGTTCGGCGCTTGCGTTGGCATCGGCATCATGGGCAGCAAATACCTGGAATCCGCCGCACGCCAGCCGGAGCTGATGGGCGAGCTGCAGACCAAGATGTTCCTGCTGGTCGGCCTGATCGACGCGTCCTTCATTATCGGCACCGGTGTTGCGCTGTGGTTCGCCACCGCCAACCCGTTCCTGGCCCAGATCGCCAAC
>JANOBJ010000189.1:0-10005 GCA_031411575.1 Betaproteobacteria bacterium
GCAGCAACATTGTCGGCAAGCCGATGGCGCTGATGCTGCTGGGCCAGAACGCCACCGTCACCATCTGCCACAGCGCCACCAAAGACCTGAAGGCCATGACGCTGCAGGCCGACGTGATCGTGGCCGCAGTGGGCAAGCGCAATGTGCTCACCGCCGACATGGTCAAGCCTGGCGCGGTGGTGATCGACGTCGGCATGAACCGCAACGACGGGGGCAAGCTCTGCGGCGACGTTGATTTTGCCGGCGTGAGCGCTGTGGCGGGCTGGATCACCCCGGTGCCCGGCGGCGTGGGGCCCATGACCATCACCATGCTGCTGGTGAACACGCTCGAAGCGGCCGAACGCGCGCTGGCGGCGCCGGCGTAACCAGCGCACGCCATAGCCATTGTCAATGGCGGGCATCAAGCGCCATAAGCCACACGGCGCTTGAAGCCCGGCCAATTGCCGCAAAATAGGCGGCATGAACAACCCGCTTCTCGATTTTTCCGACCTCCCGCTGTTTGACCGCGTCCAGCCCGAGCATGTGGCGCCGGCTGTCGACACCCTGATCGCCGAGGCCGATACCGCCCTCAACACGGTGACCCAGCCCGACTTTCCGGCGCAATGGAAAGACATTGCCCGCGTGCTCGACGTGGCCACCGAGCGCCTGAGCCGGGCCTGGGGCACGGTGAGCCACCTGAACGGCGTGGCCGATACGCCCGAGTTGCGGGCCGCCTACAACGCCGCCCTGCCCCGCGTGACCGACTTCTGGACGCGCCTGGGCGCCGACGAGCGGCTCTACGCCAAGTACAAGGCCATCGATGTGGCCACGCTCAACGTCGAGCAGCGCCAGGCCCACAAGAACGCGGTGCGCAATTTTGTGCTGTCGGGCGCCGAGCTGAAAGGCGCCGCGCGCGACCGCTTCGCCAAAATCCAGGAGCGTCAGGCCGAACTGAGCCAGAAGTTCAGCGAGAACGCGCTCGACGCAACCGACGCCTATGCCTACTACGCCGCCGCGGACGAGATCGATGGCGTGCCGGCTGACGTGCAGCACACCGCCCGCGCCGCAGCCCTGGCCGAAGGCCGCGACGGCTACAAGCTCACCCTCAAGATGCCCTGCTACCTGCCGGTGATGCAGTTCGCCACCTCCAGCGCGCTGCGCCAGACGCTGTACCGCGCCTACACCACGCGCGCCTCGGACCAGGCCGAGACCGAAGCCGCGCGTCAGTTTGACAACGGCGCGCTGATCCGGGAGATCCTGGCGCTGCGCCGGGAAGAAGCGCAACTGCTGGGCTACAACAGCTTTGGCGAGGTGTCGGTGGTGCCCAAGATGGCCGAATCGCCGCAGCAGGTCATCACCTTCCTGCGCGACCTCGCCAGGAAAGCACGGCCTTACGCCGAGAAAGACCTGGCCGACCTGCGCGCGTTTGCCGCCGAACACCTGGCACTGGCCGACCCGCAAGCCTGGGACTGGTCGTACATCGGCGAAAAGCTCAAGGAAGCCCGCTATTCGTTCAGCGAGCAGGAGGTCAAGCAGTACTTCACCGCGCCCAAGGTACTGGCCGGGCTGTTCAAGATTGTGGAAACCCTGTTTGACGTGTCGATCCGCCGGGACACCGCGCCGGTCTGGAACCCGGGTGTGGAGTTTTACCGGATCGAACGCCAGTCGAACCTGGTCGGTCAGTTCTACCTTGACCAGCCCGCCCGCACCGGCAAGCGTGGCGGCGCCTGGATGGACGACGTGCGCGCCCGCTGGCTGCGCCCCGACAATGGCCGGCTGCAGACCCCGGTGGCGCACCTGGTCTGCAACTTCGCCGACGGCGTGGATGGCAAACCGGCGTTGCTGACGCACGATGACGTGACCACCCTGTTCCACGAATTTGGCCACGGCCTGCACCACATGCTGACGCAGGTGAACGAGCGCGACGTCTCCGGCATCAGCGGCGTGGAATGGGACGCGGTGGAACTGCCCAGCCAATTCATGGAAAACTTCTGCTGGGAATGGGACGTGCTCAAGCACATGACCGCACACGTGGACACCGGTGAACCGTTGCCGCGCGCGCTGTTCGACAAGATGACGGCAGCCAAGAACTTCCAGAGCGGCCTGCAGACGCTGCGGCAGATCGAATTCTCGCTGCTTGACATGTTGCTGCACACCGAACACGACCCAGCGCACGACTTCATGCCCCTGCTGGTCCAGGTGCGCGACGAAGTGGCCGTGATCCATCCGCCGGCCTGGAGCCGCACTGCGCACACCTTCAGCCACATCTTCGCGGGCGGCTATGCGGCGGGTTACTACAGCTACAAATGGGCCGAGGTGCTGAGCGCAGACGCCTATGCCGCGTTCGAGGAAACAGTGGGTAAAGACGGTGCGCCCAGCGCCGAAACCGGTAGAAAATACCGCGAGGCGATCCTCGAAGCGGGCGGCAGCCGCCCGGCGATGGAGTCGTTCAAGGCCTTCCGGGGCCGCGAACCGAGCCTCGATGCGCTGTTGCGGCATCAGGGTATGGCCTGATACTTGAGGGGCGTTGCCACACGTTTGAAGGGCAACCCCCATCGTTCTGGGAGCACCACACATGAAAAAATCCGTTACCTTCACTCTGGCTGGCACCCTGGCCGCCGTGTTGCTGACCCTGCTGTCGGTCGGCGCACAGGCGCAGGCGGTCTACCGCATCGTGGGCCCGGACGGCCGTGTCACGTTCTCCGACACCCCGCCACCGGCGGCCGCCGCCAAGCCGGCCGGCAAGGCCGGCTCCACCACCACGGCATCCACCGCTGCGACCGGCAACCTGCCGTTCGAGCTGCGCCAGGTGGTCAACCGCTACCCGGTAACGTTGTATACAGGCAACGATTGCGTGCCCTGTGGCGCCGGCCGCGCGTTGCTGTCCAGCCGGGGCGTGCCGTTTGTCGAGCGAACCATCAACACCAACGAAGACACCCAGGCCCTGCAGCGCCTGAGTGGCGACAACTCGCTGCCGTTTGTCACCATCGGCGGCCAGCAACTCAAGGGGTTCTCGGACGTCGAATGGACCCAGTTCCTCGACGCCGCCGGCTACCCCAAGACCTCGCAATTGCCGGCCAACTACCGCAACGCGCCGGCCAGCCCGCTGGTGGCCGTGCAGGCACCGACCACGCCAGCGCAGGGCCAAGGCCAGGCCACGGCGGGTGCTGACGGCGCCGAGCCAGCCATCACGACGGTGAACCGCCGGCCGGCGCCCGCGCCCGCGCGAGCCCCCACCACCAATGCCGAGAACCCGGCGGGCATCAAGTTCTGACGCGGTGTCGGAGCGTCGTGCCATCGGCGCATGACCTCCGTGCATGACACCAAGTTGCTATAATTAGTATAGCAAACAATGACCAAAGGGCGCGGACAACGCGCCCTTTTCACGCTTAAAACTCAAAAATTGAGGGTTTTCACGCCGCTCGCGGTACCGAGCAGGCAGACCGCCGCTTTCTGGTGCGCAAACACGCCCACCGTCACCACGCCCGGCCATTGGTTGACCAGCGACTCGAAAGCCAGCGGATCGGTGATCTGCAAGCCTGTCACATCCAGGATGTGCTGGCCGTTGTCGGTGAGCAGCGGCTGGCCATCCTTCTGGCGCACGGTGGCTGTGCCGCCCAGCGCTGCAAATTGCCGCGTGAGGCGCCGCGTGGCCATGGGAATCACCTCCACCGGCAGCGGGAACGCGCCCAGTGTTTTCACCAGCTTGGATTCGTCGGCAATGCAGACAAAGCGCCGCGACTGTGCCGCCACGATCTTCTCGCGCGTGAGCGCCGCGCCCCCGCCCTTGACCATGAAGCCGCTGTGATCGATTTCATCGGCGCCGTCGATGTACACCGCCAGTTCGGCTACGTCGTTGCTGTCGAGCACCGGGATGCCCAGCGCCCGCAGCCGCTCGGTGGAGGCGACCGAGCTTGACACCGCGCCGGGAATCTGCCCCTTCATCGATGCCAGCGCCTCGATGAACTTGTTGACCGTAGAGCCGGTGCCCACGCCCACGATCTCGCCGGGCACCACATACTGCAGCGCGGCCTGGCCGACCAGCGCTTTCAATTCATCCTGGGTCATTTGAGACAATCCTTGTGTTTCCAAGAATTATCCAATGCCGCTGCTGCCCTACGCCCTCGCCCGCCCTTTCCTGTTCGGTCTAGACCCCGAAACCGCCCACGACCTGACCCTGCATTCGCTGGCCCGGGTACAGGGCACGCCGCTCGAGTGGGCCTACTGCAGCCCCCGGGTGGACGACCCGGTCACGCTGGCCGGCCTTACCTTTCCGAACCGCGTGGGCCTGGCCGCCGGGCTGGACAAGAACGCGCGCTGCATTGACGGCCTGGGTGCGATGGGCTTTGGCTTTGTCGAGGTCGGCACCGTCACGCCCAAGGCCCAGCCTGGCAACCCCAAACCGCGCATGTTCCGCCTGCCCGAAGCCCGGGCGCTGATCAACCGGCTGGGCTTTAACAACGACGGGCTGGAGGCGTTCGTTACCAATGTGCAGCGCTCCAAACTTCGCGCCAAGGGCCGCAAATCGTCCATGCTGCTGGGCCTGAACATCGGCAAGAACGCCGCCACGCCGATCGAACGCGCGACCGATGACTACCTCGCCTGCCTGGATGGCGTGTACCCGCATGCTGACTACGTCACCGTCAACATCAGCTCGCCCAACACCAAGAATCTTCGCGCGCTGCAGAGCGACGAGGCGCTGGACGCCCTGCTCGGCGCAGTAGCCAGCCGCCGGGCCGAACTGGCCGCGCAGCACGGCAAACGGATACCCATCTTCGTCAAAATCGCGCCGGATCTGGATGCCGCGCAGGTGGACGTGATTGCCGCCACACTGCGGCGCCACGGTATGGACGGCGAAGGCCGGCCCAACAACACCTTTGGCGTTGTGGCCACCAACACCACCCTCAACCGCGAGGCCGTCAAGGGCCTGCGGCACGCCGAAGAGGCGGGTGGCCTCTCAGGCGCGCCGGTGTTCGAGGCCAGCAACGCGGTGATCCGTCAGCTGCGTGCCGCGCTCGGCCCGGCGTTTCCGATCATCGGTGTGGGTGGGGTGATGTCAGGCGCCGACGCGGCGGCCAAGATCGCGGCTGGCGCCGACTTGGTGCAGATCTACACCGGCCTGATCTACCGCGGGCCTGAAATCGTGCGGGAAGCCGCAATTTCGATCAAAAACACCCGGTAGTCCGCATCCACTGGTCATTTTTTGCTATATTGTTTATAGCATTGAAGCAACCTGCTCGCCAATGGCCAGGCTGCTGGTGAGCCCCGGCGATTCGATGCCGAACAGGTTCACCAGGCCCGGGATGCCGTGCTCCGCCGGGCCCTGGACCATGAAATCGGCTGTCGGCTCGCCCGGCCCGCTGATCTTGGGCCGGATGCCGGCGTAGCCCGGGATCAGCGCGCCGTCGACGAGCGGCGGCCAGTACTTTCGAACCTCGGCATAGAAGGCGTCACCGCGCGCCGGGTCCACCACCAGATCGTCCGGCGAATCAACCCACTGCACGTCGGGGCCAAACTTGGCCTGCCCACCCAAGTCAATCGTCAGGTGCACGCCGAGTCCGGCGGCCTCAGGCACGGGGTAGATCAGCCGCGAGAACGGTGAGCGGCCGGCCAGGGTGAAGTAGTTGCCCTTGGCGAAAAAAGCCGGCGGCAGGTGCCGCGCGTCGAGGCCTTCAAACCGCCGCGCCAGCGCTGGCGCCAGCAGCCCGGCCGCGTTGACCACGGATTTCGCGGCCAGCTCGGTGCCGTCGTTTGCTATCAATAAAATAGCATCTGATGACCGTCCGAAGGGGACTACCGCCCGATTCAGACCAGAATGGAAGGCCAGCACGCCGCCTGCGTTCTCCAGGTCGCCCTGCAGCGCCAGCATCAGGCCGTGGCTGTCCACGATGCCGGTGCTGGGCGAATGAACCGCCGCCACGCATTCCAGCGCGGGCTCCATCGCGCGCGCCTGGTCGCGGGTGAGCAGTTGCAGATCATCCACGCCGTTGGCCGCAGCCTTGGCGACGATGCCCTGCAACTGCGCCACCTGCGCGTCATGCGTCGCGACGATCAGCTTGCCGCAACGCCGGTGGCCAATGCCGCGCTCGGCGCAATACGCATACAGCAGTTGCTTGCCCTGCACGCACAGTTGCGCCTTGAGCGAGCCGGCTGGGTAGTAGATACCAGCGTGGATGACTTCGCTGTTGCGCGAGCTGGTGCCCGTGCCGATGCCGCCAGCCGCCTCCAGCACCATCACCTCGCGCCCGCGCAGCGCCAGCGCGCGCGCCACCGCCAGGCCGACCACGCCGGCGCCGATGACAACGCAATCGACCTGTTCCATCCGCTACTGGCTTTCAGGCCTGCTCAAAACCGGTGACGACATGGCCCGCATTGACGCCCAGCTCAGCCGCCGCGTAGCCGCCCTCCAGCACGAACACCGTGGGCAGCGCCAGCCGAGCCAGCCGCTCGCCCAGCCTCAGGTAATCGGAGCTCTGCAGCGCGAAGGTCGAGATCGGGTCACCCGCAAACGTGTCCAGCCCCAGCGACACCACCAGGGCATCGGCACGATGCACCGCGATGCGGTCGCAGGCCCGCTCCAGCGCGTCAAACCACGTGGCAACAGTGCTGCGGGCAGGCAGCGGCAGGTTGAGGTTGAAGCCTTCGCCGGCACCTTCGCCCGTCTCGTCCGCGTGGCCGAGGAAGAACGGGTACTCGGTGCGCGGGTCGCCGTGGATGCTGACAAACAGCACGTCGCGGCGCTCGTAGAAGATGCTCTGCGTGCCATTGCCGTGGTGGTAGTCCACATCGAGCAGCGCCACCCGCGCGGCACCGCCGTTGCGCAGTGCCTGTGCTGCGACGGCGGCGTTGTTGATGAAGCAGTAGCCGCCCATGAAGTCGGCGCCTGCGTGATGGCCCGGTGGGCGCGTGCAGCAGAACGCCGCACGCTCGCCGGCGCGCAACCGCGCTGCCGCGCTGACGCCGGCGTCCGCACCGGCCTTGGCAGCGGCCCAGGTACCAGCCACCATGGGCGATCCGTTGTCCATCGAATACAGGCCCAGGCGCGCAATGAAATTGGCGGGTTCCTGGTCGCTGCGCAGGGTGCGCACCGGCCAGATCGACGGGAACGGCTGGCGGTCGGCGTTGGCCGCGTCCTGCGCCAGCCACTGGGCCCAGGCGGATTCCAGGAATGCCAGGTAGCGCGGCGCGTGCACCTGGGCCAGCACGCTGCTGCTCTCGGTGTCTGGCACATTCAGCGGGTGCCCTTGCCTTGCCAGCTGGTCAGCAACAAAACCGGCGCGTGCCGGCGTTTCGAAACAGGCCACCCGTTCACCGCGAAAAAACTCCGAGGCGGGCGCGTGGTCAATGTGGTTGGGGTTGTGAAAGACGATCATCGCTCGTGCTGCTCCAAAAGGCTTACCTGCACGGCACGCGGATCGGTCGCGAGCAACAGTTCAACCATCGAGCGCAAACTGGCCTGCAGCGGCGCAAAACCCGCGTGCACTGACAGTGTCTCTTCGTCCATGTAGAGCTTGCGGTTGATCTCGACCTGGATGCTGTGCCGTTGCTGCGCCGGGTCGCCGTAACGGCGCACCAACTCCACCCCTTTGTACGGGTGGTTGTATTCGACCGAGTAGCCGCGCGCCCTCAAGTGCTCACAAATCAATAGCGCGAGAGGACCGCTGGACGTGGACCCGTCGCGGTTTCCGATCACAAAATCGGCGTGGACAAGGCCCGGGAACTCGGTCGCATGGGTGGAGGCCACCGCCGGCATCGAGTGGCAGTTGAGGTGGATGCTGTAGCCGTGGCGTGCGCGCGCGGCGTCGATGGCCCGGCCAACTGCCGCGTGGTAAGGCTGCCAGCAATTGGTGATGCGCGCCTGCACTTCGGCGACGGTCAGTGCGCGGTTGTAGATCGGAATGCCGTCGTCGGTGCAGCGCCAGACCAGCCCCTTGCCCAGCCGCACCTTGGAGAGCACCTGATCATCGGTCGCCACCGGGTGCGGCCAAGGCGCGTCGAACAGCGTGGTGTCGACCTCGGTGGTGTCGCGGTTGGCGTCCAGGTAGCTGCGCGGAAAATGCGCTTCGACCCAGGCGACGCCCAGGGCAGGCGCGAAGTCGTAGAGCTTTTCGACATGCGTGTCTTCGGCCCGGCGCAGGGTGGTGAAGTCGCAGGCAAACGCAAAATCCGCGGGGTAGGCCGTGCCGCTGTGCGGGGAATCGAGCACCAGCGGCGTGGAACCGGGAACCTGGGTGACAAAGGACATGCGGCCATTGTGACGCAAGGCACGACCGCAGCCGGCCCTGAAACGGCGGGTGCGCCAGCCCGAAAGCCACCGTGGTCATCGGGTGAACCCGACCAAATCAGTCGAGGTTGTTGCGGGCACCATTACTGCACAGTCGTAAAATAACCGTTGGGTACGAAAATGACAGCCTAAGCTGGATAACAACAGCCAACTGCCCTTGACCTACTATCTCCAAGCACACAACAAGGAAACGACCTCGATGAACACCACTTTCAAGACTTCACGCCGTACTTTCGTGATCCATTCCGTCGTCGGTGGCGCCGCGCTCGCCGGCACTCAACTCGCGCTGGCACAAGCTGCACCCATGCTCGCCGAGACCGATGCGACGGCCACCGCGCTGGGCTACAAGGCGGACGCGACCAAGGTAGACAAGGTCAAGTTCCCCAAGTTCGTCGCCGGCTCAAACTGCATCAACTGCGCGCTGTACCAGAGCAAGCCCGCTGACGCGGCCGGCCTGTGCCCGCTGTTTGCCGGCAAGCAGGTCGCCGGCAAGGGCTGGTGCAGCGCCTGGGCCAAGAAAGCCTGATGCACCCAGGCTGATCGAAGCCTCAACGCAAAAAGCCCGGCAATGCCGGGCTTTTTTGTTTGTTCTTGGTGGGTGATGCAGGGTTTGAACCTGCGACCCCTGCCGTGTGAAGGCAGTGCTCTACCGCTGAGCTAATCACCCTTCGCCAAGCGCTGTTGCACGCTCAGGAAAGCCTTTGATTATGCCACAGCATTCAAGCCGGTTGGTCAGGCCTGGGCCTGCCGCCAGACCGTCTTGCCGCCACTCGATTTATCCAGTTGCCGCAACACATCTTCGTGCGCCGCACGCTCCTGCTCGTTGGCGGTCAGCACCGGCAACTCAAAGCCACTGAGGTCGACGCGGGCGACGCTGCCACCTGTGCCGGGTGTCGATCCGGCGTCGATCAAGAGCGCATCCTGTCCACGCGTGAGGTTGATGTAAACATCGGCCAGCAACTCGGCATCCAGCAGCGCGCCGTGCAGGGTACGGCCCGAATTGTCGACGCCCAGGCGGTCGCACAGGGCATCGAGGCTGTTGCGTTTGCCGGGGTACAGCTCCTTGGCCATGCGCAGCGTATCGGTCACGCTGGCCACAAAGGTGGCAAACGCTGGCTTGCCGACAAGTTCCAGTTCCTTGTTGAGGAAACCCACGTCGAACGCGGCGTTGTGGATGATGATTTCTGCGTCTTCGACATAGGTCAGCAACTCGTTCACCACCTCGGCGAAGGGTGGCTTGTCGCGCAGGAACTCGTTGCTGATGCCGTGCACCTTCATCGCGTCCTCGTGGCTGTCGCGCCCGGGGTTCAGGTAGAAGTGCAGGTTGTTGCCGGTCAGCTTGCGGTTGAGCAGCTCGACGCAGCCGATTTCGATGATGCGGTCGCCACCTTCGGCCGACAGGCCGGTGGTTTCAGTGTCGAGGACGATCTGCCGTGACATCAGTGGTTCTCTTTCGCGTGGTTGATCGAGTACTTGGGAATCTCGACCGTCACGTCCTGCTGCGCCAGGATGGCCTGGCAGCTCAGGCGCGAGTTGGGCTCCAGGCCCCAGGCGCGGTCCAGCAGGTCTTCCTCGTTTTCGTCCAACTCGTTGAGCGACGCAAAACCCTCGCGCACGATGACGTGGCAGGTGGTGCAGGCGCAGCTCATGTCGCAGGCGTGTTCGATATTGATGTGGTTATCCAGCAAGGCCTCGCAAATCGAGGTTCCCGCCGGTGCCGACACTTCCGCCCCCTCGGGACA
>JANOBJ010000190.1:0-4666 GCA_031411575.1 Betaproteobacteria bacterium
TCCCACACCATGGCCACAGCGCGGCGGCCGCACTCTGCGCTCATGCGGATGTGGTTGACATCGGCCGCGGGGATGCTCGACGCGCCCGGCAGCGCAAAGCCCACCGCTTCGGCGATGCCCATCATCGTGGCCGCGGTGCCCATCGTCATGCAGGTGCCGTGGCTGCGGGCGATGCCGCCTTCGACTTCCAGCCACTCGGTTTTGCCGATCTTGCCGGCGCGGCGCTCGTCCCAGTATTTCCAGGTGTCCGAGCCCGAGCCGAGCACCTTGCCCTTCCAGTTGCCGCGCAGCATGGGGCCGGCGGGCATGTAGACAAAGGGCACGCCCATGCTCAGGGCGCCCATGATCAAGCCGGGCGTGGTCTTGTCGCAACCGCCCATCAGCACCGCGCCGTCGATCGGGTGGCTGCGCAGCAGCTCTTCGGTCTCGATCGCCAGCAGGTTGCGGTAGAACATGGTGGTCGGCTTCACCAGCGACTCCGACAGCGAGAGCGCTGGCAACTCGATCGGAAATCCACCGGCCTGCAGCACGCCGCGCTTGACGTCTTCCACGCGCTGCTTGAAGTGGCCGTGGCAGGTGCCGATGTCGCTCCAGGTGTTGATGATCGCGATCACCGGCTTGCCCACCCAGTCGTCGGGGCCGTAGCCCAGCTGCATCACGCGCGAGCGATGCCCGAACGAGCGCACGTCGTCGGGTGCAAACCAGCGCGCGCTGCGGAGCTGGTCGTAGGTCTTGCGCCCGGTTTGCACCGTTGTCTGCGCCGTTGTCTCTTGGTTTGGTTCAGTCATGTCATTCCCATCGCCGGTGGTAGCCGCGGCCCGCGTAGTCAATAGCCACCCGTTCATCCGTGTGGGCGCCCTCCACCCGCAGCAACTCGGAGACCATTTTCGCCGTCGGAGCCGCATAGTACGCGCGGATCTCGTTGATCAGACCGGTGGCGTCATCAAATAACCACCACGCGCCGCGGCGGTGCCCCGGGAAGCCCGGGCAGGGCGGGTCTTCACGCCGTCCAGCCATGCCAGAATGGCGCCGGTTGCCACGCCCCTGACCGCACCCTCATGACCCCGTTCGCTCCTGCATCTGGCCCTGTCAACGTCACCGTCACGCGCCGCCTCCCGGCCAGCGCCGAGCGCGTTTTTGACGCCTGGCTCACTCCGGAGAGCGCGCGCCAGTGGCTCTTTGCCACGCCCGGCGGCCAGATGGTGCGTGCCGAGATTGAACCGCGCATCGGCGGCGAATTCTGCCTGGTGGCCCGGCGGGGCGGGGTGGATGTGGCGCACGTCGGCCTCTGGCTCGATCTGACCCGCCCCTCGCAACTGGTCTTCTCGTTCGGCGTGCCCGCGGTGTCTGGCACGTTCACCCCTGTTACCGTGGACATTGCGCCGCTACCCGACGGCTGCGAAATCACGCTGCTGCACGAAGGCGTACCGGCGGAACTGGCCGACCGCACGCAGGCCGGTTGGGCCGCAACGCTGGAACGGCTGGAAACGACCGTTTTTGCGGTCAAATAGCCTTCTCGTGCGCTCCTGGTGGTCATTGTTTGCTATAAAAATAGCAGCATAACAAGGGGCCGCCCACACCACTGGCAGCGCGGGCAGTGCAAAAAGACATCCCGACCGCTGGCGCTTGCCGTCAGAATAAGGGTTATCCCCGAGTTCACGCCCCGCCCGCCCAAGGCGCCCCAACCGAAAGATCCGTTGATACGCCTCCAGTTTTCCATCTTGCTGAGTTATGAAGTGACCCAGCCGGGCACGGACTTCATCTTCAATATCCACGCCGCCCGCACGCGGCACCAGCATGTGCTGCATGAAAACCTGCAGATCAGCCAGGCGCTGGTGCCCAACATGCATGTGGACGAGGTGACGCACAGCCGTTTCCTGCGCCTGAAAACCGACCCCGGGCCGCTGCGGGTGAGCTACGCGGCCACGGTCGACCTGTCGCACCGCATGGTGCCGCCCGACCAGATTGGCGAGATGTGGATCGCCAACCTGCCGGGCGAGGTGTTGCCCTACCTGTACCCCAGCCGCTACTGCCAATCGGACCTGCTGCACAAGTTTGCCGTGGCCGAGTTCGGGCACCTGTGGCAGGGCTACACCCGCGCCCGGGCCATCTGCGACTGGGTCAGTGCGCGCGTCAAGTTCCAGTCCAACACCTCGGACAGCTTCACCTCAGCGATCGACACGCTGAACCAGCGCGTCGGCGTCTGCCGCGACTTTGCCCACCTGATGATCGCGCTGTGCCGGGCCGTCAACATCCCCGCGCGCTTTGCCACGGGTTTTGACTATGGCGCCGATCCGATCCTCGGCCCGCCAGACTTTCACGCCTATGTCGAGGCCTACCTGGGCAACTGCTGGTACCTGTTTGACCCGTCGGGCACCGCCATACCGATGGGTTTTGTGCGCCTGGCCACCGGGCGTGATGCGGCCGATGGCGCGTTTGCCACGATTTTTGGCGGCGTGGTGGCGCAGGCGCCGGTGGTGCACATCGAAGCCGTGCCCAATGACGCCGGGCAGCTGGTGCTGCCGTTCCACACCGACCAGGCGCTGTCAACCGACTCCGATTGACCGCAGCACGGGTCGTGCGCCCGGGCGCCAGGCGTTCAGGTGTTGCCCCAGACCTCTTGCGCCGTCTCCACCACCAGCCGCAGCTTGTCGCGCTGGGCCTGCACGGCGATGTTGTTGCCGTGCACCGTGCTGGAGAAGCCGCACTGCGGTGACAGCGCCAGCTGGTCGAGCGGGGCGTACTTGGCGGCCTGCTCGATACGGCGCTTGAGTTCGTCCTTGTCTTCCATCTCGCCAAACTTGGTGGTCACCAGGCCCAGCACCACCGTTTTGCCCTTCGGCAGGTAGCGCAGCGGTTTGAAGTCGCCGCTGCGGGTGTCGTCGTACTCCAGGAAGTAGGCGTCGATGTCCATCTCCTTGAGCAAGGCCTCGGCTACCGGCTCGTAATTGCCCGCAGCGGCGTGCGTGCTCTTGAAGTTGCCGCGGCACAGGTGCATGGCGAGCGTCATGCCGGCCGGTTTTTGCGCCACCACCTTGTTGATGAATTTGGCGTAGCGGTGCGGCAGTTCGTTGGGGTCGTCGCCGCGCTGGCGGGCGGCTTCGCGCATCTTGTCGTCGCACAGGTAGGCCAGATTGGTGTCGTCCATCTGCACGTAGGTGCAACCCGCAGCAGCCAGGGACCGCAGTTCGTCGCCGTAAGCTTTCGCCACATCGTCGTAGAACGCCGGGTCAAGCTCAGGATAGGCATCCTTGCTGATGCCGGCCCGGCCACCGCGAAAGTGCAGCATGGTGGGCGAGGGGATGGTCACCTTGGGTGTGTGCCCGGCGCTGACCTGGCTTTTCAGGTACTGGAAGTCGGCGAGCTGGATGTCTTTGATGTGGCGTACCTTGTCGATCACGCGCATCACCGGCGGCGCCAGTTCCTCGGTGCCGTCGGCCTTGCGGATGGTGACCGGGATGTCGGTCTTGACACCGCCGATCTGCTCGAGAAAGTCGATATGAAAGTAGGTACGGCGGAACTCGCCGTCGGTGATGCTTTTCAGGCCCACGTCTTCCTGGAATTTCACGATCTCGGTAATGGCCTTGTCTTCCACCGTGCGCAGCTGCTCGGGCGTAATGTCGCCCCGGGCCTTTTGCGCGCGCGCCTCCAGCAGGTACTGGGGGCGCAGGAAGCTGCCGACATGGTCGAAGCGGGCGGGGAGGTGGGGGGCGCTCATGGCAGGTCTCCTAGTGTGATTCGGGCGGGTTGGCGAATGGTAGAGCATCTTTCACGCGAGTCAATGAATACAGCATTGCCGTGAAAACCCGAATATCTGCTGGTTTCTGTTGAAATATTCGCGTTAATGTATACAATTTGTATCCATGAACAGCACCAAAACGGCTTTTCCGATGAACGCGTGGTACGCCGCCGCGTATGACGTCGAAGTAAAGAACGCGCTGTTGGCCCGCACCGTCTGCAACCAGAAACTGGTGCTGTTTCGCAAGACCGACGGCGGCGTGGCGGCCCTGGAAGACGCCTGCTGGCACCGCCTGTTGCCGCTCTCGATGGGCCGGCTGGACGGTGACGAAGTCACCTGCGGCTACCACGGCCTCGTCTACAACGCGCAGGGTCGCTGCACCCACATGCCCAGTCAGGAAACACTCAACCCCTCGGCCTGCGTGCGCGCCTTCCCGGTGGTCGAGAAACACCGCTTTGTCTGGATCTGGCCCGGCGACCCGGCCAAGGCCGACCCCGCGCTGATCCCCGATATGCACTGGAACCACGACCCGGCCTGGGCCGCTGACGGCCAGATGATCCGCGTCCAGTGCGACTACCGGCTGGTGGTGGACAACCTGATGGACCTGACGCACGAGACCTTCGTGCACGGCAGCAGCATTGGGCAGCGCGCCGTGGCCGAGGCGCCGTTTGTCGCCACCCACGGCAACCGCACTGCCACCGTCACACGCTGGATGGAAGGCATTGACGCGCCACCGTTCTGGGCCGGCCAGATCTTCCAGGCGCGCGGCTACCGCGGCCCGGTGGACCGTTGGCAGATCATCAAGTTTGAAGCACCGTGCACGGTGAACATCGATGTCGGCGTGGCCGAGGCGGGCACGGGCGCGGTGCCGCCCGGCGCTAACGCAGGCGACCCTGCGCAGAGCAACCGCAGCCACGGCGTCAACGG
>JANOBJ010000191.1:0-3076 GCA_031411575.1 Betaproteobacteria bacterium
GGCCGAACTAACCCCCCGCGAACGTGAGGTGGCGGCGCATGTGATGGACGGCCTGACCGCCAAGGAAACTGGCAAGGCGTTGGCCATCAGCCACCGCACCGTGGAGATCTACCGCGCGCGCCTGATGCGCAAATACAAGGCCAGCACCACGGCTGATCTGGTGCACAAGCTGCTGGCGGGATGAACCTGCTCAGAAGTTTTTTGCTATATTTTTAATAGCAAATAATACCCGATGGACGCGGACTACGGGCCAAAAATGCTTGAAATAACATCGAGAGGCTGCATCTGGCGCCTGCTGGCCTCACGCATCCGCCGGCGTCAGCCACCGCACGATCTGCTGTGACACCTCGGGGCTGCTGAGCAGCTGCAGGTGGTTCATGCGGTAAGCAATCCACTGCGAGCCCTTGGCAAACACCAGCCGGCGCTGCGGGTCGGCATGCTGGCCCAGCGCGCTGGGCAGCGGCACCAGGCCGTCACCGACCACGCGCTCGGCCAGCGGACTGCGGCTGGCCGCCGTGGTCGCCGCCACCGTGAAGCAGGCCACGCCGTCGGGCAGCGGCACCGGCTGGCGACTGTCGGGCTTGCGGCGAAACCGGTCGTGGCCCTGCCAATCGGCGTCGGTCACATGGCCGTAGCGCAGGTCGGTAATGCCGGCGCTGCGCAGCTGGGCCAGCCGGGCAAACGGCGCCGACCAGGGCGTGCTGCCCAGCAGGACGTCGACCCAGTTGCCGGCGCGCTCCAGCGGCGCGCCATGGTGCGGCGTGCCGAGGAAGACGATTTTTTTCAGGTGCGCCGGCCAGCGCGGCGCGGCCTCCAACGAAAGCTGTGTCGCGCCATGCACCGCGCTGCGCGTGACCAGCCCGCCCATGCTGTGCGCCACCACGGTGATGTGTTCCACCGGCACAGGCCAGTGCGCGACCAGTTGCTCCAGCTGGCTGGACAATTCGCGCCCGTTCAGCGATGTATGCAGGCCAGTGTTGTAGCGCACGTAAACCGGCGTGTAGCCGAGCGCCGCCGCCAGCGCCGCACCGTGGTCCACCACCTGCCCGTCGCCATCCACGCCCGACGGATGGTGCAGCGTTTTCCACTGCAGGTCGTTCATGCACAGGCCGTGAATCAGCAGCAGCACCTTTCCCGTCACGGCCGGCAGCGGCGCGGCCTGTGCCGCCGTCGCCTGCCAATCGAGCGCCCGACCGTGGAGCCGCAGCGTCATCGGCGTGGCCAGCGGGCTGCCGGTGGCCACCAGCCGGTCGCCCATCACGCCGTTGAGCGCAGCCAGCACAGCCTCGCGCGGCGGCGATTCGGGTGGTGATGCGTCCACCAGCTGCAGCAGCGGCAGCAGTTTGGCCAGCGCTGCGTCCACGCCCTTGCCCACCAGTTGCGTCACGCCCTGCACGCCCTGGTACACCAGCCCGGTGATCCCGCGCGCCTGGCCCGGCACCTTGCCGCCCGGCGCGCCCAGCGTGCGCCACACCGCCTGGTGCACGCCTTCCACGATGCCCGTTACGCCCGCGGTTGCCTGCGTTGCCAGCTGCGCGATGGCCCGCGCGTCAGACGCGCGCAGGTGCCGAAGCGGATTTTTGCGCGGCGCGGGTGGAGGTGCCTGGGTCATGCCTGTCTTTCAAATACTACTATTTTGATAGCAAACTATGGCCAGGGGATGCGGACCACAGGCCAAAAAGGCTTAAAAAACCGACTTTGGAGCGGTTTCAGGCCAGCGGCTCCGAAGTCCGGTTCCGGCCTGGATTCTGGTCCGGGATTGCGGCCTCGTGTTCAGACCTCGTGTCCAAATCTGGTGATCAGGGTTTGTTCGGACCGTCCACCACCTCGGCCGCCGTGCGGAACGCATCAACCGCCGCCGGCACGCCGCAATAAATGCTCGCGTGCAGCAGCACCTCCTGAATCTCTTCGGGGGTGGCGCCGTTGTTCAGCGCCCCGCGCACATGGCCCTTGAGCTCGTGCTGCTTGCCCAGCGCCGTCAGCAGTGCCACTGTGATCAGGCTGCGCGTCTTCAAATCGAGCCCCGGCCGCTGCCACACGTCGCCCCAGGCGTTGCGCGTGATGTACTGCTGGATCGGCAGCGTGAACGGCGTCGCGTTGCCCAATGCGTTGGCCACAAAATCCTCTCCCATCACCTGCTTGCGGGTGGCGAGGCCTTTGTCGTAGTCTTTGTCGTGCGTCATGGGGTGTCCTCTGGTGCCGCCAGCATAACGACTTCGCTGCGCACAGAAAAAAACCCGGCCGAAGCCGGGCTGTCCCTCGATGGTGCGTGCGTGCGGACGCAGCGCTCAGGCCGCGTGCCACTGCGCCAGGTCGGCCAGCAGTGCAAAGGCGCCGCTGGTGACGATGGCGCCACCAACAAGGGTCTTGATGCGCTTCATGGTGCCTCCTTGTTCATGACGTGCTGGTGCCTTGATCACGCCTTGGCGGTCAAGTCGAACCGGTCCAGGTTCATCACCTTGGTCCACGCGGCAACAAAGTCCCGTACGAACTTCTCCTTGCCATCGGCCGAGGCGTACACCTCGGCCAGCGCGCGCAGGATCGAGTTGGAGCCGAACACCAGGTCCACGCGGGTGCCGGTCCACCGGGCCTTGCCGGTCTTGCGGTCCACGCCCTCGTAGGCGTTGCTGCCCACGGGCTTCCATTGCACGCCCATGTCAAGCAGGTTGACGAAGAAGTCGTTGGTCAGCACGCCCGGTTTGTCGGTGAGAACGCCATGCGCGCTGCCGCCGGTGTTGGCGCCCAGCACCCGCAGGCCGCCCAACAGTGCGGTCAGCTCGGGCGCGGTGAGGGTGAGTTGCTGCGCCTTGTCGATAAGCAGGTGCTCGGCCGGGATGGCCGTGTCGGTGGAGACGTAGTTGCGGAAGCCGTCGGCCACCGGCTCCAGGAACTCGAAGCTCTCGACATCGGTCTGCTCGGCCGTCGCATCGACCCGGCCCGGCGCGAACGGCACATCCACAGCAACACCCGCAGCCTTGGCGGCCTGCTCCACACCCACCACGCCGGCCAGCACGATCACATCGGCCAGCGACAGCTTGCCCGAGGCTTTCTGCACGGCTTCGAGCTTGGCCAGCAC
>JANOBJ010000192.1:0-2556 GCA_031411575.1 Betaproteobacteria bacterium
GATGATGACCTGCACGTCCGACAGGTCCGGCAGGGCATCCAGTGGCGTCTTGCCGACGGCCCACAGGCCCCAGGCGGTCAACATCACCGTGCACAGCAGCACCAGGAACCGGTTGACCAGCGACCAACGGATGAGTGCCGCGATCATCGTGATGCTCCCGCCAGGGGCGCGCGGGCAGCCGCTGGCGGTGGTGCCACGGGAGTGATCCGCGTGAGTGCAGGGCCTTCGTCCTTGGGCATGACGAATTCGAATTGAATCGGGTCCCCCGCCGCCACATTGCGCGGCAGACCACCCGGCGGCAGCTTGAAGTCCATCGACATGGTGCCCCACTTGAGCGACGGAATGGGGCCGTGCAGCAGCGTCACCGTGTCCTTGCCAACCGCCTCGACCTTGCCTTCGCCCTGATGGCGCGTGGGCGCCGCTGCCGGCTCGTTGTTGAGGCGGGCTTCCAGGCCCTTGAGGCTGGCTTCCGAATCAATCAGGAACTGCGACGACACCACCACGCGCTGTCCGGCGGCCAGGCCTTTGCGGATTTCGGTTTGCCCGCCCGCCTCTCGGCCCGTTTCCACCTCGACCGCGCGAAAGCGCCCACCGTCCTCCGCCAGCATGACCACGGTACGCCGCCCGGTGGTGATCAGGGCTTCGGTGGGTACCAGCACCGCAGGCGCGCTGGGCCCGTCCATGAACTGCAGGGTCACGAACATGCCCGGTGCAAGCGTGCTGCCGGGGTTGGCCAGCTGAACCCGGGCCCGGATGGTACGCGTGGCGGGGCTCACCTCGGGCAGCAGCGCCTGGACCGTACCCTTGAACACGGTGCCGGGCGCAGCCGGACTACGGGCCTCTACCCGTGCACCCGGGCGCACCAGCGTGGCCTGGCTTTCGGGGACTTCGGCCAGCGCCCAGACGCTGGCCAGTCCATTGATGCGTGCGAGCAGCATGCCCGCGCTCACCGTCATGCCTTCGCGCGCGACCAGTTCGGCCACCACGCCGCTACTGGGCACACGCAGCGTAGTGCGCGGCTGGACGATCCCCGCCGCCTCCACACCGGCGATCTGCTCAACGCTCATGCCCAGTTGCCGCATGCGCTGGCGTGCCGCGGCGACCAGCGCATCACCCGCCCCGGGCGATGCCTTGAGCGCGAGGAACTCCCCCTGCGCGGCGACCCATTCGGGCACGTACAGATCGGCGAAAGGCTGGCCGGCGCGCACCGGGTCGAGCGTGGCGCGCACGTGCAGCCGCTCGATGAACCCGGCAGCGCGTGCTTGCACAACGGACTGGTCCCGCTCGTTCCACGCAATGTTGCCGACCGCTGACAGTTGCAGGCTCAACTGGCCCTGAACAGCTTCGGCCGTGCGGATGCCCAGGCTCTGCTGGATACGCGGGCTGACGGTGACCTTGCCGGTGTCCTGCGCGTCGGCGCCGCCATACACCGGTACCAGCATCATGTCCATGAACGGAGACTTGGCGGGCGCGTCGAAACGTTTGCCGGGCACCATGGGGTCGTGGTAGTAGAGCACGGTCTTGCCATTGACCGGGTCTGTGCTGCCGGCCTTGAGGCCCTCGCGGATGTGCCGGCGGGTGGCTTCTTCACCGGCGGCGATGCTGCTGGTGGGGTCAGCGGATGCCGACGACTGCGCTGGAGATGCGTTCCCGGGCATCGCCATGCCGCGGACCATGCCCCACTGGTACAAGGCATAGCCGGTGCCGGCGAGCAGGGCGGCCGCTGCCAGCAGCCCGATGGTTTGGGTGCGTGATTTCATGGTGCGACCTCGCTGATGAAACTGTTCAGGCGCAGGCGCACCGCGTTCTGCAGCGCTTCCAGGTCGATGCCGCGCAGACGCTGTTCGACGAGATCCTTGCGCGCGGCAAGGACGGCGCCCAGTTCGGCGCGGCCGGCCTGGTAGCTGGCCATCACCAGCGTCAGTCGCTCCTGCGCGAGCGACAAACCCTTTTGGTCCAGACGTGCCCGCTTGGCGGCCAGCTCACCGTCTTCGGCCAGCAAGGTGGCCAGCTCTTCCGCCCGACGTTTGCGCATGTCTTCGCGTTGGGCTTCGATTTGCTCCGCTTCCTTGCGCTTGGCCGCAATTTGCGGGTCTTGCCGCCGGTCGGCACCGATCGGCAAATCGAACGTGAACTGCACCGACACCATGTCGCTGTAGGCAGAGCCTCGTTTGGAGTACGTCACACCCCAGGACCAGTCCCCGCCCTTGGCAGCATCAGCCTCGCGGGCTTCGGCTTGCGCCATGGCTGTCATGGGGGCATAGATCGCCAGGTCGGCATGGCGTTCCAGCTGGGCTTGCAACGACGCGGCGTTCACGGCAAACGCAGGCGGTGTGCCGCTCAGCGGCTGATCGGCCGCATCACCAACCCAGCGGCGCAGCGCCGCACGCTGGCGGGCCAGGTCGCGTTGCAGCTCATCGCGCCGGTCGGCCAGCGCCAGTGCTTCCTGCCGGATCATCAAGGCGTCGGCCGGCTGTGTGCTGCCGCCCGCCACACGGGCGGCAGCCGTGTCCTGCAACAGCTGGTTCTCGCGCTCCAGTTCGGCAAACAGCGCCA
>JANOBJ010000193.1:0-16030 GCA_031411575.1 Betaproteobacteria bacterium
CCAAGTCTCCCCCGGCAAGAACGTTCCTGACGCCTTCAACGTGATCATCGAGATCCCGATGAATGCCGACCCTGTGAAGTACGAAGTGGACAAGGAAACCGGCGCCATCTTCGTGGACCGCTTCATGAGCACGTCCATGCACTACCCCACCAACTACGGCTACGTGCCCAAGACCATCAGTGGCGACGGCGACCCGGTGGACGTTCTGGTGATCACGCCCGTGCCGCTGATCCCCGGCGTGGTGGTGACCTGCCGCCCGATCGGCATTCTGAAAATGGAAGACGAAGCCGGCCTGGACGGCAAAGTGCTGGCCGTGCCGACCGACAAGATCCTGTCGATCTACACCCAGTGGCAAAAGCCCGAAGACCTGAACCCGCTGCGCCTGAAGACCATAGCGCACTTCTTCGAGCACTACAAAGACCTCGAAGAAGGCAAGTGGGTCAAGATCCTGGGCTGGGACGGCCCCGATGCGGCCAAGAAAGAGGTCATGGACGGCATGGCCAACTACGCGGCTCAGCAGGCCGCCACGCCGCAAAAAACCTGAGCCGAAAACGCCCCGGGCTGAATGCGCCTGGGGAGCTTCAGGCCTTCATGCCGGCCAGTGCGCCGGTTTCCAGCAACTGCAGCAGCAGGCTGATCGCCTCGGCGTGCTTCACATTGCCGGCCATGCCCAGCTGGTCGAGCAGCAGCTCGCGGATATCTTCCGGTTCTACCTGCTCCATGTCCCAATCGGGGAACAAGCGCTCCCTGACGCCTTCGATGGCATACAGCCGCACGATCGCATCATGCCGCGGGTCCGCAGCCAGAGTTGCCATCAATGCGGTGACCGGCTCGCGCGGGCCTTCCAGCCACTGCAGGAACATGCCGCCGCCGTACACCAGCAGGCCGGTGATGCCGCAGGCCGGGTTGTTGCGTCGGGAGGTTTCGATGATCTCGGCCATTCCGGCCTCGTCCATCGTCGGGCTGGCGTGGCTGCAGTAGAGCACGCTGTAAAGAAGCTCGGTGGCGCTGTCGGGGTTGGCGGTGCCGTCGCGCGCGGGTGGGTTGGTGGCGGTCATGAAACGGTCGCTCCCTCTGGATTCCCGGCGGCCGGATGCCGCGGTGCTATGTCAATCATAGCGCGGCCGGGCTCAATCGCGCGCCGGATCGGGGTAGATCAGCCCATGCAGCACTCGGGTTTGCGGGATTTGTTCCCGAAACGGCCGCCACTGCCCTTCAGGCTGCGACAGGCGGTGCGCCACGGCCCACCAGGCGCTCGGGTTCAGGCCCAGGCCGACATGGCTGGCCACGACCTCAATGTTCTCGGTCTGCGGGTTGTGCGCCGCCGGGGCCTGCACGCTGCCTTGCCACGGCACGATGCCATCGGTGCGCGAATACACCGAGGTGGTGGGCACGGGCGGCGCGCCCGGCAGGTCGTAGGCCTCGGATTCACGTGCAATGCTGCGCCCGCTGGTCAGCTCGTACAGGCGCCAGGCGTTGGTGCTGCGGGGCGAGCAGGCAAACGGCGTACCCAGGGTGATGACGCTGCGCACCAGATCGGGGAGTTCCTTGGCCAGCTCGCGCGCGTAGATGCCGCCCAGGCTCCAGCCGATCAGGCTCACCGTGTTGCCGATGGCGTCGGCGGTGGCCTGCAACTGGCGCTTGGCGGCGTCCAGCACGCCGGCGCGCGGGCCAAAATTGAAGCCCTGCTTCCAGCCGTGCACCGCGTACCCGAGCGAGCCGAGGTAGTGGCGCAGCGGGACGGTGGAGCCATCGCTGGCTGAGAGGCCCGGAAACACGATCACCGCATGGCCGTCACCGGCGGGCGCGCGCTGCAGCGCGGGCCAGGCCGGCAACACCGCGCCAAACTCCCACAGCGCCCGGAACTCCAGCGCCAGCAGCAGCGCGCTCGGCGGGGCGAAGTGGTTGTCGTCCGCCGCAGGCTTGCCCTTTGCTGCGGTGAACTTGCCGTCGGCGCTGTTGCGAGGGGCCATGTTTGGAGCGGTTTCAAGCACGCGGTGCCTTCTTCCTTGCGGTTAGGTTGACTTCACCCTAACAGCCCGGCGTGGCGCCCCGCCGACAGAAGCCGCGGTTTTAGAGGGCGCACCCTTGCTTTGGGTCGCCTGTGCGACGCGCCGCCTTGGGGTTTTCACGGGTTTATTGCCCGATGCCTTGGCCGGCACGGGTGCGGCGGGCGTTTCAGCCTGCGCCTGGCCCATCGCGTACAGGCGCTGCGCCTCGTGAAAGGCCGCCACCAGCGCGTCGGCCAGGTCCTGCACGTGGGGCACGGCTTTTTTGTCGGCGATCACGCCAAAATCGACGCTGCCGGCGTAGGTCTGGATGGTGATGTTCAGCGCCATGCCGTGCATCACGATCGACAGCGGGTGAAAGGTCAGCATCTTGGCGCCCGCCATGTACAGCGGCACCTGCGGGCCGGGCACGTTGCTGATGACCACGTTGGCAATGGCCGGCAGCCGGTTGGCCATGCCGCCGGCCGAATAGGTCTTGAACGCCGCCTTCGCCACGCCGCCCACGATCCACGGCGCCAGGAACGACGGGTAATCGGTAGGCAGCACGCTTTTCAGGTTGACCAGCGCCTCTTTCACCTTGGTGGTGGAGGCCATGATGGCGTTCATGCGTTTGAGCGGGTGGCCGAACTGGGTGCCCAGGTCCACCACCATCATGCTGGCCTGGTTGTTGAGTTCCTTATTGCTGTCCTCGCGCAGGCTCACCGGCATGGCGGCCAGCAGCGGCTTTTTGGGGATGCTGGCGTGCTGGGCGAGGTAGCTGCGCAGCGCGGTGGAGCAGATCCACAGCACCATGTCGTTGAACGTGCCGTTGACCGCCTTGGCCATGGCGCGGCAATCGGCAAACGGGATGCTGGCGGTGGCAAAGGCGCGGTCGGGCGTGATCGGCACGTTGAACACGGTTTTGGGCGCCAGGCTGATGGGAGATTGGGGCATCAGCTTGCGCAGGCCCCTGGTCTTGTCATTGGCGTCGCCGTTGGCCGCCGCCCGCCCCGCCACCGTGCTGCCCACGCCGCTCACCATGGCCGGCAGCGACCGCGCGAGCTTGGCGTATTGCGCCAGCGAGTTGGAAAACACCGCGCCAATCATCTCGCCGATCTTCAAATCGCCGCGTGTGCGGCCCTTGCGCGACGGGTCGGGCGGCGGCACCTCGCGCGGCACCGGCGAGATGTCCAGGATGGCGTTGGCCAGCACCGTGCCGCCCTTGCCGTCCAGCGCGGCGTGGTGGATCTTGGAGTAAAAAGCGACCCATTTACCCTGCGCGTCCGCGCCGGCTGGTGCTTTCACGCTATCAAAAATGGTGAACTCCCAGAGCGGATGGGCGCGGTCGATCAGCCGCCCATGCAGTCGCGCGGCGGCCGCCTCGACCGCGCGCACGGTCAGGTTGGGGGTGCTGACACGGCGCACATGAAAGTCCAGATCGACCTCATCGGCCTCAACCCAGATTGGGTGGCCCAGGTCAAACGGCATGAAGGCGAGCTTGCGGCTGAAGATCGGCGCCAGGTGCAGCCGCCTGGCCAGATGCTGCTGCACCACCTTGTGAAAGCTGCCTTTGAAGCCGCGCGGCAGCTCATACAGGTGCAGCGAGCCGACGTGCATCGGCGTCTCGGGCGTTTCCAGGTACAGGAAGGTGGCGTCCAGCCCGCTCAGGGTTTTCATGTTGGGGTTGTCTCCTGCGCGCAGGGTAGCGGCGCGCTGCACCTTTGGCACTAGGGTTTGCCATACGCTATACAAATAATAGCAAACAATGACCAGCTGATGAGGACAACAGGCCTGAAAGGCTTCAAAGATCGGGTTGCAGGCGGTTTGCGGGGCCGGCGCGTCAGGCCGCTCGCTGGGCGCCCCTCACCTTGCCCCTCAGCCCGTGCGGAACGGGTTGCGTTCTTCCAGGTGCGTCATGTAGTTCTGGATGCCGGCGCCTTCGCGCTCCAGAAAACGCTCGACCGCGTGGGCAAACGATGGGTGCGCGAGCCAGTGCGCGCTGGTGGTCTTGACCGGCAGCAGCGCGCGCGCCATCTTGTGCTCGCCCTGCGCGCCGCCCTCGAAGCGGTAAAAGCCGTGATCGATGCACCATTGCAGCGGCTGGTAGTAACAGGCCTCGAAATGCAGGCAGTCGACCCGCTCCAGCGCGCCCCAGTAACGGCCGTAGGCAATGCCGCCAGCCAGGCCTTCTGAGCTGTTTTTGATGCCAAATGTGCCTGTGGGCGGCTTCCCATGGTCATTTAGTGCTATTAAACTGGTAGCAATCGGCTGCCCCGCGCGCTCCGCCACGAACAGCAGCCAGGCCTCGGGCAGGGTGTCGGCCATGCGCTGGAAGAAGTCGCGGCTCAAGTACGGCGCGTTGCCGTGCTCAAAGTAGGTGCGTTCGTAGCAGCGGTAGAAAAAGTCCCAGTCAGCCGGGCTGATGTCGGCTCCGCGCGACCAGCGAAACGTGACCCCCGCCTCGGCCACCTTGCGGCGCTCCTGGCGGATTTTCTTGCGCTTTTCCTGGCTGAGGGAAGCCAGGAACCCGTCGAAACTACGGAAAGGAGCGCCGGGAGTGGTTTCGCCGCCGGGCCGCCCCAAGGCGAAACGCTCCCCCTCGGGGGGCAGCAAGGTACACGAAGTGACGAGCGTGGGGGCCTCATTCGTCCAGTGGAATTGAACGGTGTGGCGCAGCATCAAGTCTGCCGATTCGCACGCAGCCACGTCGTCATCAGCCGCGAACAGCAGGTGCAGCGACGACAGCTTTTCGGCTTCGCACCAGCGCACCAGCGCGCGCACCAGCGCCTCGCGCGCGGTGGCGTCGCGCGCCAGCAGCCGGGTGCCGGGCACGGGCGTGAACGGCGCGGCCACCAGCGCCTTGGGGTAGTAGGCCAGGCCGTGCTCGGCGTAGGCGTTGGCCCAGGCCCAGTCAAACACATATTCACCGTAGGAATGGGCCTTCAGGTACAGCGCGCAGGCGGCGTGCAGCACGTCGCCCTGCCACAGTGTGACGAAGCGCGGTGTCCAGCCGGTTTGGGGCGTGGCGCTGCCGCTGGCGTGCAGCGCGGCCAGGTACTCGTGGCGCATGAAGGGAGTCGGCTCGCTCTGGCTCGCCAACAAAGCATTCCAGTCGGCCGACGACACTTCCAGCGGCGAGGACAAAACCCGGGTGACATAATTAATTGCGCCCGCGCTCGGCATCTCCGTTGCCTCGCTGCCCCCCGGGGGGGCGCATTTTGCCTCGGGGCGGCCCGGCGGCAAAATCTCATTCGGGTTGTTTTTCACGGCTGGTATGGCTCTCAAACTCTGCGTTGCACAACTCAATTTTCTGGTCGGCGACATGCCCGGCAACGCGCAAAAGGTCGTTGCCGCCGCGCGCACGGCCTATGCGGGCGGCGCCCGGCTGCTGCTCACGCCCGAACTCTCGTTGTGCGGCTACGCGGCCGAAGATCTGTTTTTGCGTCCCGCCTTCATTGCTGCCTGTGATGATGCCGTGAAAACGGTGGCCCGCGAAACCGCCGGGTTAAAGGGCATGGCGATCGTGGTGGGGCACCCCACCGGCGGCGACCACCGCACCCGCAGCGTGGCGGTTCAGCAGCGCCACAACACCGCCAGCGTGCTGCGCGACGGCCGGGTCGTCGCCAGCTACGCCAAGCGCGAACTGCCCAATTACCAGGTGTTTGACGAGCGCCGCTACTTCACGCCGGGCCAGGGCGTGTGCGTGTTCGAGGCGGGCGAGGGCGACGACGCCGTGCGCATCGGCCTGCTGATCTGCGAAGACGCGTGGTTTGAAGAGCCCGCGCGGCTGGCCAAAGAGGCCGGCGCCGAGCTGCTGGCGGTGATCAATGCCTCGCCGTTTCATGTCGGCAAGGGCACCGAACGCGAACAGATGATGCGCCAGCGCGTGCAGGCCACCGGCTTGCCGCTGGTGTACGCGCACCTGGTCGGCGGGCAGGACGAGGTGGTGTTCGAGGGCCATTCGTTCGCGCTCGACGCCGACGGCGCGGTCGCCGGCCGGGCCCCGAGTTTTGAGGAGAATCTGCTCGATGTGCTGGTCCAGCGGTCATCTGTAGCTATTAAATTAGTAGCAAACGTGGCGCCCGAGCGCGAACCCGAAGCCGACCTGTGGGACGCGCTGGTGCTGGGTGTGCGCGACTACCTGGGCAAGAACGGTTTTCCCGGCGCCATCCTGGGCCTGTCGGGCGGCATCGATTCAGCGCTGGTGCTGGCGGTGGCGGTGGACGCGCTCGGCAAGGACCGCGTGCGCACCGTCATGATGCCCTCGCCCTACACGGCCGACATCAGCTGGATCGACGCGCGCGAGATGGCGGCGCGCCTGGGCGTGCGCTACGACGAGATTTCCATCGTGCCCGAGTTCGAGGCGTTCAAGGCGTCGCTGGCGGGCGAATTTGCCGGCCTGGCCGAGGACACGACCGAGGAAAACATCCAGGCGCGCATCCGCGGCACGCTGCTGATGGCGCTGTCCAACAAGTTTGGCAGCATCGTGCTGACCACCGGCAACAAGAGCGAGATGGCCACCGGCTACTGCACGCTGTACGGCGACATGGCGGGCGGCTTTGCGGTGATCAAAGATCTGGCCAAGACCACGGTGTTCAAGCTGGCGCGCTGGCGCAACGGGCATGACCCGTACGGCACCGGCAGCCAGCCGATCCCCGAGCGCATCATCACCCGGCCGCCCAGCGCCGAACTGCGCCCCGACCAGACCGACCAGGACAGCCTGCCCCCCTACGAAGTTCTGGACGCCATCCTGGAGCGCTACATGGAGAATGACCAGAGCGTGGAGGACATCATTGCCGCGGGTTTTGCGCGGGCCGACGTGGAGAAGGTGACGCGGCTGATCCGCATCAACGAATACAAGCGGCGACAGGCGCCCGTGGGCATTCGCGTGACGCACCGCAGCTTTGGCAAGGATTGGCGTTATCCTATTACCAGCAAGTTCCGCGCGTGAGCGCAGTCGATTCCGTCACCTCCAGGAGCGTCGTCCCATGAAGCAGATCACCGCCATCATCAAACCCTTCAAGCTCGAAGAAGTGCGCGAGGCGCTGGCCGACTGCGGCGTGACCGGCCTGACCGTGACCGAGGTCAAGGGTTTCGGCCGCCAGAAGGGCCACACCGAGCTGTACCGCGGCGCCGAGTACGTGGTCGACTTTTTGCCCAAGGTCAAGGTCGAGGTGGTCGTGAAGACCGAAGAAGTCGACCGCTGCGTGGAAGCCATCATCAAGGCCGCCCGCACCGGCAAGATCGGCGACGGCAAGATTTTCATCACCAGCGTCGAGCGCGTGGTGCGCATCCGTACCGGTGAAGAGGACGAAGCGGCGGTCTGAGGCGGCTGATCGCTAAATCCCGTCCAGCCGCGCCACAGGCGACATCCCCGCCGCCTGCACCAGCGCCTGCAACAGCGCCACCGGGTCTGAACCGGTCTGGATCAGGCTCATCTGCCACGGCCCCATGAATTCCTCTTCGACGGTGTGCGCCAAAAAGGCCAGCAGGGCGTCGTAGTAGCCGCCGGTATTGAGCAGGCCGACCGGCTTGTCGTGGTAGCCGAGCTGGCGCCAGGTCCAGGCTTCAAAAAACTCCTCGAAGGTGCCGATGCCGCCCGGCAGGGCCAAAAAGGCATCGGCGCGCTCGGCCATCAGGCGCTTGCGCTCGTGCATGGTGTCCACGATGTGCAGTTCGG
This sequence comes from Betaproteobacteria bacterium, assembly GCA_031411575.1. Taxonomy (GTDB): domain Bacteria; phylum Pseudomonadota; class Gammaproteobacteria; order Burkholderiales; family Burkholderiaceae_C; genus JANOBJ01. Next base: position 7,669 of record JANOBJ010000193.1, read on the forward strand.
TGCAGGCCGGGTTGGCCCATTCGCGCTCGACCATGGCCTTGGGGATGATGCCCACCACCTGGCCGCCGGCTGCCAGCGTGGCCTCGGCCACCACGCCCATCAGGCCGTTCTTGCCGCCGCCGTAGACCAGCTGCCCGCCATGCCGGCCGATCCACTGGCCCACGGTGCGGGCGACGGCCGCATGCGCCGGGTTGGCGCCCGCGCGCGAACCGCAGTACACGCAGACCGAGAAGGCCGGGGTGTTGGCCGCGCTCATCACAGCACCCGGTGAAACAGCGCCGCCGCCCAGATGCCGCCGCACAGCAGCAGGCTCAGCAGCACGGCGGCGCTGCCCATGTCCTTGGCGCGCTTGGACAGGTCGTGCCACTCGGGGCCGACACGGTCGATCGCGGTTTCGATGCCGGTGTTGAGCAGCTCCACGATCATCACCAGCACCACCGAGCCGGCCAACAGCGCCGTTTCGACCCAGCTGCGACCGAGCCACAGCGACAGCGGCAGCAGCACACAAGAAGCCAGCGCCTCCTGGCGGAACGCGGTTTCGCCCCAGCCAGCGCGCAGGCCCTCGATCGAGTAGCCGGTGGCGTGCCACATGCGGTTCAGACCGGCACGGGATTTTTGCGGGTTGACCGGGGCGTCGGGCTCGGGGTGCGGCTGGGCGTTCGGTTCAGGATGCGGGGGAGGCGATGACATGCAGGTATTCTCACCGACGGCGTGTGTCCGCCATGCGTCGGCGCGCCAGGCCAGGCGCTGCGGGCCGCGTGGCTGGCCGCCCGGCTCAGCGGCTCAGCGGCTCGGAGTTGACCAGTCGGGTGCCGGCCAGCGCGTCGTGCACAAACTGCCGCTGGGGGTGAAACCGGCTTAGCAGCGCCCATACCAGCACCCAGCCGAGCAGGATCACCGCCACTTCGCCGGTCTTGAGGTCAAACGGTGCAATCGCGGCCAGCGGCGGCAGGAACCACAGCCAGCTCAGCAGGTAGCGCAGCAGGGCGCGCGGCTGGCTCAGCGGCTGGCCGGTGTGGTCCACCACGCGGATGTTCCAGGTCTTCATGGCCAGCGTCTGGCCCTTGGCCCAGAACCAGGTGAAGTAGATGCCGAAGATGACAAACACAAAGGCCTGCAGCCAATGCCGGTTATCCAGCGCGTGGCGGGTCTGGCTCAGGGTGCCGAACAGGTAGCCGGCCAAAAACACCACGCCAAACATGAGCATGCCTTCGTACAGCCAGCAGGCCATGCGGCGCCTGAGGCTCGGCGCCTGGAGATCGCTCACGGGTCGGGAGGCAGGGCTGGTGGGCGGCGCGGCGCCATCTGGTACAGGGTGAGGCATGGTCAACGGGCGAAACGGCGGAGCCGGGAGTCTGCGAAGCGAGGGGTGGAAAGGCAGAATGGCTGGGGCTGTGGCCGCCCCGGGTCCAGCCGGGGCGCGCAGCTTACTGCCGGTTGGCAGGCGGCGGCGAGGCGCCAGCTGCGTTCTGGGGCAGCAGGGTGTTCTGGTTGACCTGGCCCGGCGCCGCGCCAATGCGCTGGGGGGGCTTGGGCGACGCAGGCGCTGCCGGGTCAGGCTTGGCCTTGGGCACGGTCGCGAGTTTTTGCGGCGACACCGGCTTGACGGCGGTGGCGGCACCGGCTGGCTTGGGGCTGGCGCCGGCCGCGAGCTTCTGGCGCTCTTCGGGGCTCAGCGCCTGGTAGGCCTGCCACTGGGCTTTTTTCTCGTCGGCGGGGAGCTTCTTGGCTTCGGCGAAGTTGAGCCGGGCCTGGGCGCGTTGTTCAGCGCTCAGCGAAGCCCAATCGGCCATGCGGCTGTGCAGTGTGGCCTGTTCGGTGGGCGGCAGGGTGGAGAAATTGGCCGACAGCGCGATCCACTTGCGCTTGTGGCCTTCAGTCATGCCGGCCCAGTTGGCGCCCAGCGGCTTCAGGGCCTGCTGCTGCGCCGGCGTGAGCTGGCTCCAGGTGGGTGACGAGCCGGTGGCGGCGCGCGGTGCTGGTGCGGAAGCAGCAGGCTTGGGCGCCGACGCCGCAGGGGTTTGGGCGCCAGCAGGCAAGAGCAGGGCGGCCGACACCAGCCAGACGAGGGTCACGGCAGCGGACAGGGGGAAAGCCAGGGGAAGGGCCAAGGGAAATGACAAGTCAAAAGGCCGCTTGGCCGTTTGCGAAGGATTCAACGGGTTGCGCACAGGCGGCATCGGGACCTGCCGCGGCTCAAGGGTTGCTGGGAGGTGTTGCCCGGCCGGCCTTCAGGAATTGCAGGAAGCCCGGGTCGGCGTACGCGGCGGGTGGCAGGTCGTCCGCCAGCAGCGCGGCATCGACTTCGGCCAGCTCATTGGCGCGGTTGTCGTTTTGAACGGTGTAGATGGTGATCAGGCCCACCACCAGCGCGATCAGCGGCAGGGCCGCACCGATGCGACCCCAGAGGTTCAGGCCCTCGTCGCCGAAATTCAGGGTGGCGGTGCTGCCGCCGGCCAAATTGACGCCGCCGGCTGTTTGCATGCGTATGACTTTGCGCTTGGCCATGGCCTGCACGCGGGCGGCGCGCAGGCGCTCGGACACGTCGTGCGCCAAATCGTCGGTGCCGGCGGACAGGCGTGCGGCCACTTTCAGGCCGAAGCGGTCTTGCAGGATCTCAGAACGGTGTTGAAGCGAATTGGTCATAGTTGTATTCCCTTTGCCTTCAGCGCTTTGCCGAGGGCGAGGACCGCCCGGGAACAGTGGGTTTTGACACTGCCTTCCGAACAACCCATGGCTGCTGCCGTTTCGGCCACATCCATCTCCTCCCAGTAACGCATCAGGAACGCTTCCCGTTGACGCCCTGGCAGGCCTTGAATCTCGACTTCGATCTGTCGCAAAATCTGCGCCCGCCCGGTGGTGGTTTCGGCGCTTTCCGTGCGTTGTGAGTCGTCCTGTACCGCCAAAGTTTCAAGAAGATCGAAATCTCCGTCCTCGCCGGCGGATTCAAAGTCGCTCATGTTGGAAAACAGGGCCCGGCGGGTCTTCTGGCGGCGAAACCAGTCGAGCGTGCAGTTGGAGAGGATGCGCTGGAACAGCATCGGCAACTCGGCGGGGGGCTTGTCCGCGTAATGCTCGGCCAGCTTCATCATGCTGTCCTGCACGATGTCGAGGGCGGCCTCTTCGTCGCGAACGTGGTAAATCGAGCGCTTGAAGGCCCGCTTTTCAACGCCTTTCAGGAAATCGGAAAGTTCTTGTTCGGTGGCCAAGAGAAAGTTGCCGGGTCGGCTTCGCGTTGAAGAGGGGCACGCCGCGGGGCGCGCACAAAAACGGCGCCCCGGGCTGGTGCGCCAATCGCCCGGATTATGTCACCCGGACACCCCGGTTTTGGACGCCGATCGGCCGGCCGCGCGCACCGACGCTGGCTGATGCGATAATCCGCGCTGCAAATCAAAAGGCAAACGGGTCACGGTCCGGCGGTACAAGCAGTTCGCCCATGTCCGATGGCCTCAAGTCCTGACGCGGCGCCACAAGCGCTGGCAAGGGGCACCCAAGGTTTTTCGTCAGAGAAATTCGCAAAGGTTCATCATGGAAATCACCAAAGCAGAGTTGGCCTCCGCGGCAGCTGCATCTTCTTCGCACCCCTCACCAGAACTCCGCGGCGCGGAAATCCTGGTCAAGTCGCTCCAGGCCGAAGGCGTCAAGTACGTCTGGGGCTATCCGGGCGGCGCGGTGCTGCACATCTACGACGCGTTCTACAAGCAGGACACCATCCAGCACGTGCTGGTGCGCCATGAGCAGGCGGCGGTCCACGCCGCTGACGGCTACGCGCGCGCCACCGGCGACGTGGGCGTGGCGCTGGTCACCTCCGGCCCCGGCGTGACCAATGCGGTCACCGGCATCGCCACCGCCTACATGGACAGCATCCCGATGGTGATCGTGACGGGCCAGGTGCCCACGCACGCGATCGGCCTGGACGCGTTCCAGGAATGTGACACCGTGGGCATCACGCGCCCCATCGTCAAGCACAACTTTCTGGTGAAAGATGTGCGCGACATGGCGATGGTCATGAAAAAAGCCTTCCACATCGCCCGCAGTGGCCGCCCCGGCCCGGTGGTGGTGGACATCCCGAAGGACGTGTCGTTCAACAAGACGCCGTACACCGGCTACCCGGCGAGCGTCGAGATGCGCTCGTACAACCCGGTCAAGAAGGGCCACGGCGGCCAGATCCGCAAGGCCCTCCAGCTGCTGCTGACGGCCAAACGCCCCTATATCTACACCGGTGGCGGCGTGATCCTGGGCAACGCCTCGCAAGAGTTGCGCACGCTGGTGGACATGCTGGGCTACCCCTGCACCAACACGCTGATGGGGCTGGGCGCCTACCCGGCGAGCGACAGCAAATTCCTGGGCATGCTGGGCATGCATGGCACCTGGGAGGCCAACAACGCAATGCAGAACTGCGACGTGCTGCTGGCCGTGGGCGCGCGCTTTGATGACCGCGTGATCGGCAACCCGAAGCACTTTGCGCAGAACGAACGCAAGATCATCCACGTCGATATCGACCCGTCGAGCATCTCCAAGCGCGTGAAGGTCGATATCCCGATCGTTGGTGACGTGAAAGACGTGCTGACCGAGCTGATCGCCATGATCAAGGAGTCATCCGTCAAGCCTGACGCCGACGCGCTGGGCGCCTGGTGGGAGACGATTGACGGCTGGCGCAAGCGCGACTGCCTGAAGTACGACCGCACCAACAAGGAAGTCATCAAGCCGCAGTACGTGGTCGACACCCTGTGGAACATGACCAAGGACGCGGACACCTACATCACGTCCGACGTAGGCCAGCACCAGATGTGGGCCGCGCAGTACTACCGTTTCGATGAGCCGCGCCGCTGGATCAACTCCGGTGGGCTGGGCACCATGGGCGTGGGCATTCCCTACGCCATGGGCATCAAGCTGGCCAAGCCCGACAGCGAGGTGTTCTGCATCACCGGCGAAGGCTCGGTGCAGATGTGCATCCAGGAACTGTCCACCTGCCTGCAGTACAACACGCCAATCAAGATCGTGTCGCTCAACAACCGCTATCTGGGCATGGTGCGCCAGTGGCAGGAGATCGACTACGAAGGCCGCTACAGCAGCAGCTACATGGACGCTCTGCCCAATTTCGTGAAGCTGGCCGAGGCCTACGGCCACGTCGGCATGCTGATCGAAAAGCCGCAGGACGTGGAACCCGCGCTGCGCGAGGCCCGCAAGCTCAAGGACCGCACCGTGTTCATGGACTTCCGCACCGACCCGACCGAGAACGTGTTTCCGATGGTGAAGGCGGGCAAGGGCATCACCGAAATGCTGCTCGGCAGCGAGGATTTGTAGGAATTTTTAGTTAAAAGTACCTGTTGTCCGCGTCCAGCGGTCATAGTTAGCTATTAAAAGCATAGCATTCATCAACCTTTGAACTGACTAATCTATTTGCAGCCAAGCCCGCGCATTACCGTGCGCGGGGGAGGGCTCAGAAAAGAGGCGTCTTGCAACCATGAAACACATCATTGCTGTCTTGCTGGAAAACGAGCCTGGCGCTCTTTCCCGCGTGGTGGGCCTGTTTTCCGCCCGCGGCTACAACATCGAATCGCTCACCGTGGCGCCCACCGAAGACCCCAGTCTGTCGCGCATGACGATCCAGACCGCCGGCTCCGATTAGGTGATCGAGCAGATCACCAAGCACCTGAACCGCCTGATCGAGGTGTTCAAGGTGGTTGATCTGACCGAGGGCGCCTACACCGAGCGCGAACTCATGATGGTCAAGGTGCGCGCGGTCGGCAAGGAGCGCGAGGAGATGAAGCGCATGGCCGACATCTTTCGCGGCCGCATCATCGACGTGACCGAAAAAAGCTACACCATCGAGCTCACCGGCGACCAGGGCAAGAACGACGCCTTTCTGGAAGCCATCGAGCGCAGCGCCATTCTGGAAACGGTGCGTACCGGCGCCAGCGGCATTGGCCGTGGTGAACGGATTTTGCGCGTATGACCCACCCCCGTTGCTTGCCCACTGCGTGTGGCCGCCTCCCCCCTCAAGGGGGTGACGCCAGCGGTCCCGATAAGCCGGTCCCGCGGCGTCCGCTGGATTGATCGCACGCCAGTCGGACCGAGCTGTATTTTTGCCAACCCCCCCAATTTCAACAGGAGAAGCCATGAAAGTTTATTACGACAAAGACTGCGACCTGAGCCTGATCAAAGGCAAGACCGTTGCCATCATCGGCTACGGCTCGCAGGGCCATGCCCACGCCCAGAACCTGAACGACAGCGGCGTCAAGGTGATCGTTGGCCTGCGCAAGGGCGGCGCCTCGTGGCCCAAGGTCGAGAAGGCTGGCCTGAAGGTCGCCGAAGTCACCGATGCGGTGAAGGCCGCCGACGTGGTGATGATCCTGCTGCCCGACGAGCAGATCGCCGCCGTCTACAAGAACGATGTCGAGCCGCACATCAAGCCCGGCGCGTCGCTGGTGTTTGCGCACGGCTTCAACGTGCACTACGGCTTTGTGACGCCGCGCGCCGATCTGGACGTGTGGATGGTGGCGCCCAAGGCGCCTGGCCACACCGTTCGCGGCACCTACACCCAGGGCGGCGGCGTGCCGCACCTGGTGGCGGTGCAGCAGGACAAGACCGGCAAGGCGCGCGATCTGGCCTTGAGCTACGCGATGGCCAATGGCGGTGGCAAGGCCGGCATCATCGAGACCAACTTCCGCGAAGAGACCGAGACCGACCTGTTCGGCGAACAGGCCGTGCTGTGCGGCGGTACCGTCGAGCTGATCAAGGCGGGTTTCGAGACGCTGGTGGAAGCTGGCTACGCACCCGAAATGGCGTACTTCGAGTGCCTGCATGAGCTCAAATTGATCGTCGACATGATCTATGAAGGCGGCATCGCCAACATGAACTACTCGATCTCCAACAACGCCGAGTACGGCGAGTATGTGACCGGCCCGCGCATTGTCACGGAGGAGACCAAGAAGGTGATGAAGCAGGTGTTGAAAGACATCCAGAGCGGTGAATACGCCAAGAACTTCATCCTGGAGAACCGCGCCGGCGCGCCGACGCTGCTGTCGCGCCGCCGCCTGATGGCCGAGCACCCGATCGAAACCGTGGGCGAAACCCTGCGCGCGATGATGCCCTGGATCAAGAAGAACAAATTGGTCGACCAGACCCGGAACTAATCCCCCCGAAGCGCCTGCGGCGAGGGGGCGGCGGTCAGAGCCGCCGCTCTTCACGCCGTCCAAGCCGGCGCAGGCGGGCTTGGAGCCGAGGTGTTCAGCCCCCCAGGGAGCGCCGCCAGCGGCCCGGCAAAGCCGGTTCCGCGGTGGCCCTGGAACGGGCGGCGCTTCGCACTCCCTTGGGAAGACCCGTTAGAGCGTGTTGCTTTGGTTGAAGCGCGTCCCGTCGGCGCGCTTTTTTCTTTGGGCTGTGGCGGGCTTACACTTGCACGCATGCACGACGGAACCGAACCCCATCTTGACGAGCCGTCTCCGGACGGCATGGTGGTGCGCAAGCGCCGCAAAGGCATTTACATCCTGCCCAACCTGTTCACGCTGGCGGGGCTGTTCGGCGGTTTCTACGCGATCGTGATGGCCATGAATGGACGTTTTGACATGGCCGCCATCGGCGTGTTTTCGGCCATGGTGCTCGACAGCCTGGACGGCCGCGTAGCACGCATGACCAACACCCAGAGTGCGTTTGGCGAGCAGATGGATTCGCTGGCCGATATGGTGTCGTTTGGTGCGGCGCCAGCGCTGATTGCGTATGAGTGGGCGCTGAAACCGCTGGGCCGCTGGGGCTGGATCGCGGCGTTCGTCTACTGCGCGTGCGCGGCGTTGCGGCTGGCCCGCTTCAACGTGAACACCGGCGTGGTGGACAAGCGCTACTTTCAGGGCCTGCCGTCGCCGGCTGCTGCCGCGCTGGTCACCGGATTCATCTGGATCATCACCGAGGCCGACGTCAAGGGCGCGGCGGTGGCATGGCCGATGTTCGCGCTGGCGCTGTACACCGGCTTGACCATGGTCACCAACGTGCCGTTCTACAGCTTCAAGGACGTGTCGATGAAGAAGAGCGTGCCGTTCGCGGTGATCGTGCTGATCGCGCTGGGCATCGCCGTCATCAACATCCACCCGCCGACCGTGCTGTTCGGCCTGTTCATGATCTACGGCGTGAGCGGCTATGTGATCTACGGCTGGCGCAAGTTCAAAGGCGTGCAGACCAGCGTGATCAGCACCTCCACCGACGAGCCCGACGAGCGCGGCCTGCACAAGTGACTCGCGCGCCGAAGGCAGCGCGAGTCATCCCCGCGAAGGCCGGGATCCATTCCGTCCCCTGTGCTACATTCTTTGCCATGCACATGATTTCGCTGGCTCTACTGCTAATCCCCCACGGGCGGAGACGGTAG
>JANOBJ010000194.1:0-6802 GCA_031411575.1 Betaproteobacteria bacterium
CGTCAGCACGCCGACGTCATAGCCGAAATCCTTGGCGATCTCGCCCTTGTAGCCGCCGTAGAAGTCCATTTCGATCGAGTTGCCTTGCAGCCAGTTGACCGACGAGTTCCAGTTGCCGACGTAGAAGCCGTTGGCAAACGCGTAGTCGAAGCCGCCTTGCACTGCCGGCTTGAGCCCGGTCGTCTTCAGCGCGCCATTGCTGCCGATGATGTCCTGGTCCTGGCCGCGGAACTTGTAGTTGGTGGTCAGGCTCACGTTGGCCGTCAGCTGCGCGCTGGCCAGCATCGGAACGGCGGCGAAAGCGGCGACGGCGAGCATTTTTGTTGTGCTGAATTTCATGGGATTTCTCCGTTAGTGGGTTGAAGTTGACCGGGTGATCAAGCACGGAGCGTGCCAAATGCACCATGAAGCATTTCGGTACACGCTTCGTGGGGCATGCGCGTTGATAGGGGGCGCATGGCGAGCCGAATTGCACCTTACTGGTGCGAAATTCCCGGCGTTTCAGCCCAACAAGCCATTACGCACCGTTCTGGGGAGGAACATTCCAATGAGTCTGTCTTTGGTGCAAAGCCGCGCCTTGCTGGGGCTGGAGGCCGCGGCCGTCACCGTCGAGGTGCACCTGGCCAACGGGCTGCCGAGCTTCACGCTGGTGGGCCTGGCCGACGTGGAGGTGAAGGAGGCGCGCGAACGGGTGCGCTCGGCCATCCAGAACTCGGGCCTGGAGTTTCCGCACAACAAACGCATCATGTGAACCTGGCGCCAGCCGACCTGCCCAAGGATTCGGGCCGCTTTGACCTGCCGATTGCGCTCGGGATACTCGCCGCCAGCGGACAGATCGACGCGGCGCGGCTGGCCGGCCACGAGTTCGCCGGCGAGCTCTCGCTCTCGGGCGAGCTGCGCGCGGTGCGCGGCGCGCTGGCCATGAGCCTGGCGCTGCACGCGCAGCAGGTGCGCACGCGTCTGGTGCTGCCGCGCGGCAGCGCCGAAGAGGCCGCGCTGGTGCCGGGCGCCGAGGTCTACCGCGCCGCACACCTGCTGGACGTGGTGCGGCATTTCCTGCCGGCCGGTACGCCAGCGGGCGACGATCCGGCCAACGTGGAAGACGGCTGGGCGCGCATGGCCCCCACGCCGCTGCCGGCCGTGGCCCAGCACGCCGACCTGGCCGACGTGAAGGGTCAGGCCGGCCCGAAGCGCGCGCTGGAGATTGCGGCGGCCGGTGGCCACAGCCTGCTGCTGGTCGGGCCGCCGGGTTCGGGCAAATCGATGCTGGCGCACCGTTTTGCGGGCCTGTTGCCGCCCATGACGGTGGAAGAAGCCCTCGAAAGCGCCGCCGTGGCCTCGCTCGGCGGACGGTTTTCGCTGGAGCGCTGGGCGCTGCGCCCCACCGGCAGCCCGCACCACAGCGCCAGCGCGGTGGCGCTGGTCGGCGGTGGCTCGCCACCCCGACCCGGTGAAATCTCGCTGGCGCACCACGGGGTGCTGTTTCTGGATGAGCTCGTCGAGTTCCCCCGGGCCGCTCTTGAGGCGCTGCGCGAACCCCTGGAGACCGGGCAGATCACCATCTCGCGTGCCGCGCGGCGGGCCGAGTTTCCCGCGCGCTTCCAGCTGATCGGCGCCATGAACCCCTGCCCCTGCGGCTACCTCGGCTCGCCGCTCAAGGCCTGCCGCTGCACGCCGGATCAGGTGTCGCGCTACCAGGGCAAGCTCAGCGGGCCGCTGATTGACCGCATTGACCTGCATGTCGAAGTGGCCGCCGTGCCGCCCGATGATTTGCTGAAAAGCCCGCCCGGCGAGGCCACCGAACGCATCCGCGAGCGCTGCGTGGCCGCGCGCGAACGCGCCATCGCGCGCCAGGGCACGCCCAACCAGGCGCTGCAGGGCAAGGCCATCGACACCCACGTGCTGCTGGACGACGCGGCCGCGAAGTTTCTGAACACCGCCGCCACGCGCCTGGGCTGGAGCGCACGCTCGACCCACCGTGCGCTGAAAGTGGCGCGCACCATCGCCGACCTCGCCGGCGCGCAAACCACGCAGGTCACGCATGTGGCCGAGGCGGTGCAATACCGGCGGGCGTTGCGGGCGGCTTGACGCCCACAACCCGCCCGCTGAGTGGGCGCTGGCGCCCACCACACGGCGCGACACACGTCGCCACGCACCCCACAAAAGCTATTATTTTAATAGCATAAAAAGACCAAGGGAAGCCGACAACAGGCACTTTTTGCCATAATTCGGGCATGCCGAACGCTTCGCGCCCCTGGCGTCATTCCAGCCGCCGTTACGACGCGCGGCTGGTGGGCTGGCTGTCGGTGGGGCAGCTCATCACCTGGGGCAGCGTGTTCTACACCTTCGCGCTGCTGATGGAGCCGGTGGAGCGTGAACTCGGGCTGTCGCGCGCGCAATCGTCGCTGGCGTTCAGCCTGGCGCTGCTGGCCGAGGGGCTGCTGGCCTACCCGGTGGGGCGCTGGATCGACCACGGCCATGAGCGCGCGGTGATGACCGGCGGCTCGTTGCTCGTCGCCGCCCTGCTGGCGCTGCACAGCCAGATCAGCAGCCTGGCGGGCTTTTACGCGGTGTGGGCGGGCCTCGGCGCGGCGCTGGCAGCCACGCTGTACAACCCGGCGTTTGCGGTCGTAACGCGGCGCTTCCCCGACGACTTCCGGCGCGCGATCATCACCCTGACTTTTCTGGGCGGGCTGGCCAGCACGGTGTTCATCCCTCTGTCGGCGGCGCTGGTGACGCAGCTGGGCTGGCGCCACACGCTGTGGCTGCTGGCCGGGCTGCACCTGCTGGTGTGCGCGCCGCTGCACGCCTGGGTACTGCGCGGCGCGCCCCGGCGCGCGTTGCCGGGCGCGGCCACTGCCGCATCGACTGCCGCATCGCCTGCCGAATCGACCGCCCCACCTCCCGCCGCATCCCCAGCCGCGCTCCCCGCCACCGCCGGCGAAGGGCCGCACGGCAGCCCACCCTCCGCCAACGCGCCACCCGCGCCGTCAGAGCCCGCCGCCAGCCTGCGCCACTGGCTGCGCAACCCCGCTTTCGTGCGGCTCGGCATCTTCGTGGTGGTCATGATGGCGGTGACAGCGGCGCTGCCCGCGCACCTGGTGAGCCTGCTGCGTGAAAACGGCCTGGCCGAGGCCTGGGTGGTGGCGATTCCCGCGAGCATCGGCGTGATCCAGGTGGCCGGCCGCGCGCTGCTGTACTTTTTTGAGCAGCGGTTTGACGTGCACCGCGCGAACCGGCTGATCCCCTGCCTGATCCCGCTCGGGCTGGCGGCGCTGCTGCTGGCGGGCTGGGCGGCGGGTTGGTCGGCCGCCGTGCAAACCACGGCCGCGCTGCTGTTCGTGCTGCTCTACGGGCTGGGCAACGGCATGCTGACCATCGTGAAGGGCACCGCCATGGCGCAGTACGTGAGCCGCGCCCACGTGGCCAGCCTGAACGGCGCGTTGGGCCTGCCGATGGCGCTGGCGCGCGCAGTGGCGCCGTGGCTGCTGGGCGTGCTGTGGAGCCCGGCGCGCGGCTACACGCTGGGGATTGCAAGCCTGCTGGCGGTCAGCCTGTTGGGGGTGGCGGCGTTGTGGGCGGCGCAAAAGCAGGCGCTGGGGCGGGACTGAGCGGGGCGAGGGTGTCAGCGGGTGGCATCCCACCGGATGCCGCCTTGCATCTCCAATGCTACATAATTTATAGCATATTATGACCAATGGGCGAGCACCAGAGGCATATTTGGCACTCAAAGCACCGTAAAACCTGATCCAGCGCCGGACGCCCCCAAACGAAAAAGGGCGCGACCCCGTCGCGCCCTTCGCCGCCCTGTTTCAGGCAGGTTTCAGCCGTCGATCAACCGCCCACGTAGCCCGGGCCAGTTTGCGCTGGTGCGGCTTGCTTCGGTGCAGGCAGGGCCGGCACCACGGCGCCGTCGGCCGTGCGCAGGGTGCCGCCGTCCATCGTGACGCGTGAACCCACCGCCACCGGCGCGGCCTTCTCGACCGTGCGCACGCTGCCATCTTCCATCCGCACCGCGATCTGATAGACGGTTTCCTTCTTGATGTTCTTCTCGATCGCGTTGCCAGCCACGCCGCCGCCAATCGCGCCGAGCACGGTAGCCGCAGTGCGGCCGTTGCCCTTGCCGATCTGGTTGCCCAGCAGGCCGCCGACCACGCCACCGGCCACCACACCCAGGCCGCTGCCGGCCGGCTTGCGCTCGACGGCGGACACGTTCTCTACCGTGCCGCAGGTGGTGCAGACCACGCGCGGTGCTACCGGGGCCGGCAACGGCTGCGCCTGGCCCTGGTTCGCCGCCACCACGGGCGCTGCCGGGCGGGGCGCGGGCGCGGCCTTCACTGGAGCTGGCTTGGCGGGTGCCACGGCCTTTTTCTCGGCGGGCTTGCTCACGACCGGCGGCTCGGGGCCGTCCTGCACCATGCTCTCTTTGGCCGACAGACCGGCGGCCGGCGGCAGCGCGGTGCCGGCGGGCACGGTGAGCGCCGCGACCGGCGTCGTGGGCGCGGCAGGCCGCGTGCCCTGGTAGACCAGCGTGCCGGCCAGGCCAACCACGGCCACGCCCAGGGCGCCCACCACGGCCCACAGTTTGTTGTTGCCGCCGGCCGCTTGTGCGCCGGGGGATTGTTCGAGGGTTGCAGTCATGAAAACTTCTCCTTGTTCAGTTCACTGTCCGGTGTTTAACGGGCCAGAACGCTCAAGGTACACAAACCCCGGCAAAGCTGCGTGTCGGGTTGTAACGCCCCGTAAGGCCGCCGCAGCGAAACGTGGCGTGGCGTGAATTAGTTCACGAACGGGCTCAGAGATTGGGCGCCAGAAGCCTTTGAAGTGTCTGCTCACTGACACCGCGACGCCCCGACAGGTCTTGCAGCTGGTCGGCGCCGATCTTGCCCACGTTGAAGTACGCGCTGTCCGGGTGCGCCAGCATGAAGCCGCTGACGCTGGCCGCCGGCGTCATGGCCAGGCTCTCGGTCAGGCCCATGCCGATCTCCGCACATTGCAACAACTCGAACATCGGGCCCTTGACGCTGTGGTCCGGACACGCCGGATAGCCCGGCGCCGGCCGGATGCCGCGGTACTGCTCGGCGATCAGCTGCTCGGGCGTCAGCGCCTCCTGCGCGGCGTAGCCCCACAGGTCGGTGCGCGCGCGGTGGTGCAGGCATTCGGCAAAAGCCTCGGCCAGCCGGTCGGCCAGCGCCTTGAGCATGATGGCCGAGTAGTCGTCATGGTCGTCCATGAAGTACTTGTCCTTCTTCTCGGCGCCAATGCCGGCGGTCACCGCGAACACGCCGATGTAGTCGGGCGTGCCGCTTGGCGCGATGAAATCGGCCAGGCAGCGGCTGGGCCGCATGACACCGTCAATCGCCTGCTTCTCGGCCTGCTGGCGCAACCCGTGCCAGGTCAGCGCCACCTCGGTGCGGCTCTCGTCGGTGTAGAGCGCGATGTCGTCGTCGTTCACCTGATTCGCCGGGTACAGGCCCAGCACACCACTGGCGGTGAGCCAGCGGCCCTCGATCAGGCGCTGCAGCATGCGCTTGCCGTCGCTGAAGACGCGCTGTGCTTCGGAGCCCACCACCTCGTCCTTCAGGATGGCCGGGAACGGCCCGGCCAGATCCCACGTCTGGAAGAACGGGCCCCAGTCGATGTATGTGGCCAGCTCGGCCAGATCAAAGTTGCGGAAGACGCGCCGGCCGATGAATTTGGGCACCGGCGGTGTGTAGGCGGCCCAGTCGATCGGCGTCTTGTTGGCGCGGGCCTTGGCCAGCGGCCACAGCGGCACCTGCTTCTTGCTGGCGTGCTGCTCGCGCACCCGCACGTAGTCGGCATTCACCTCGTCGATGTACCTGGTGGCCTGCTCGGAGAGCAGACCCTGCGCCACGCTCACGCTGCGCGAGGCGTCGGGTACGTACACCACCGGCCCCTCGTAATGCGGCGCAATCTTGACGGCGGTGTGCACGCGGCTGGTGGTGGCGCCGCCAATCAGCAGCGGAATTTTCCTGACGCGGAAGTAGTCGTCCTTCTGCATCTCGCCGGCCACGTACTGCATTTCTTCCAGGCTGGGCGTGATCAGGCCGCTCAGGCCGATGATGTCGGCGCCTTCCACCTTGGCGCGCGCCAGGATTTCGTGGCAGGGCACCATCACGCCCATGTTGACCACGTCGAAGTTGTTGCACTGCAGCACCACGGTCACGATGTTCTTGCCGATGTCGTGCACGTCGCCCTTGACGGTGGCAATCACGATCTTGCCCTTGGCTTTCACGTCTTCGCCGGCGGCCGCCTGCTGCTTCTTTTCTTCCTCGATGTAGGGGATCAGGTGGGCCACGGCCTGCTTCATCACACGCGCGCTTTTCACCACCTGCGGCAGGAACATCTTGCCCTGGCCGAACAGGTCGCCCACGATGTTCATGCCGTCCATCAGCGGGCCTTCGATTACGTGCAGGGGCCGGCCACCCTTGGCCAGAATCGCCTGGTAGGCCTCTTCGGTGTCGTCGGTGATGAAGTCGGTGATGCCCGACACCAGGGCGTGCGACAGCCGCTGCTCGACCGTGCCGGCGCGCCACTCGTTCTTCTTGCTGTCGTCCTTGGCGCCGCTCCGGGCGGATTCGGCGATCTCCACCAGGCGTTCGCCAGCGTCCGCCCGGCGGTTCAGCACCACGTCTTCCACCCGCTCGCGCAGGATCGGCTCGAGTTCGTCGTACACGCCCACCATGCCGGCGTTGACGATGCCCATGTCCATCCCTGCCTGAATCGCGTGGTACAAAAACACGGTGTGGATGGCTTCGCGCACCGGGTCGTTGCCGCGGAA
>JANOBJ010000195.1:0-22872 GCA_031411575.1 Betaproteobacteria bacterium
TTCATGCCGGTGAAGTTGGCCTGGTCGGGAAACGCGGCGGCGTCGGCACTGCGCAGCTGCACCTGCATGTCGGTGTCGATCACGCCCGGCGCCAGCGAGCAGACACGCGCGCCGTTCGGCTTGAGCGCCTCGTCCAGCGCCACGCATCGCGTGAAGTGGTCCATGCCGGCCTTGGCTGCGCAATAGGCGGCTTGTGATGCCATCGCCCGGCGCCCCAGGCCCGACGAAATGTTGAGCACTTTGCGGGGCATGTGCCAGCCTTCGGTGGCGGCCAGGAACGCGGCGGTCAGCTGCATCGGTGCCTCCAGCCCGACGCGCAGCGCATGCGCCAGGTCAGCCGGGCTGGCGGCGCTCAAGGGGCCGATCTGGGCGATCACACCGGCGTTGTTGATCAGGGTGGCGCCGCTGAAACCGCTGGCGGCCTGCGTTGCCAGCCACCGGGTCAGACGGGCGGCTGCCTCCTCACCACGGGCCAGATCCTGCGACCACTGGATCAGCGTGGTGCCCCTGGCGGCGGCCTGCGCGGCGAGGGTATCGCTGGTCTGGCGCGACAGGCACAACAGCGTATCGCCGGGGCCAAGCAGCTGCTGCGCCATGGCAAGGCCCATGCCGCGCGAGGCGCCGGTGAGGATGGTGAGCTGGGCGGCGGTGGGTGTGGGAGAGGTCATGCCGGCATCGTACCCGCGCCCGGCATCAAGCGGCCGAAACAGGACTCCGCCGTGTCAAGCGGCTACGACAATCGGAAAGCGCGCCTGGAGGCCGTCGCTGCCCGGCGTGAACGGCATGGTCAGGGCAGCGCGGGCGTCGTCGCGCAGGCCGCGCCACAGGAAATCGCGCTCGTTGTGGGTGTCGCCGGCGACATAGAGCTGCGTGGTCAGCAACTCGCGCGTGCCGAGCTTGACCTTCACATGGATGTGCGGCGTGCGCCCGCTGTAGGCCACCGGGCGGATGGTGCGGAAGCGGTACTGCCCGTCGGCACCAACGGTCACGCGGCCAAAGCCCTGGAATGCAGGATCGGCCTTGTTGCCGTCGCCCGGGTGGTGGTAGTGGCCGGCCTCGTCGCACTGCCAGATCTCCACCTGCGCGCCGCTCACCGGCTTGCCGCCCAGATCGGTCACGGTGCCGTCAACCCACGCGGCCTGGCCTTTGGCGTAGTTCTGGTTGCCGTTGCGCAGCAAATCAAAATCCGAATCCTTGGGGACGGCCACCGGGTAGAACGGTCCTTCGGTCTGCGAGGGCGTGGCGCGACGGGGCGTCGGGTTCTGCGCCCGGGCGCTGTGCCAGATCGCGGGCATCGCCACCAGTGCGGCCAGTGCCGCGCGGCGACCCAAGTATCGCGCGGGTTGCAGGGTGGGGGTGGGGATCATGGCGGCGGCTCCTGGTTGAAGGGTGAGAAGCCGGCGGCACGGCCAAAGTTCCACGGCGCTCCCTCGCTTTACCGGCGCTTAAAACGGCGGCTGGCTTTCAAAGCGCAACTGTACGCCGGTGACGGGGTGGGAGAAAGCCAGTACGGTGGCATGCAGGAGCAGGCGCGGCGACTGGGCCAGCACCACTGGCGGGCTGTACAGCGCGTCGCCGAGGATCGGATGGCCGATGGCCTGCAGGTGCACGCGCAGCTGGTGCGAACGGCCGGTGATCGGCTCCAGCTCGAGGCGCGACGCGTGGCGCGCCGCATCATGCGCCAGTACCCGCCAGCGCGTGGTGCTCGGCTTGCCTTGCACGGGGTCAATCTTCTGCAGCGGCCGGTTGGGCCAGTCAGCCCCGATTGGCAGGTCGATCACGCTCCAGCCATCGGACGTGGCAGCCTTTGGCCCCGGTCGCCCGGCAACCACCGCCACATAGCGCTTGTGCACCTCGCGCGCAGCAAACGCGCGGCTCAGCAGGCGCTGGGCGTGAAGGCCGCGCGCCATCAGCAGCAGACCCGAGGTCGCCATGTCGAGCCGGTGCACGATCAGCGCGTCAGGATAGTGCTGCTGCACCCGGGCACTCAGCGCATCCTGCTTGGCCTCGCCACGACCGGGCACGGCGAGCAGGCCGGCGGGCTTGTCGAGCACCAGCAGGGCTTCGTCGGCGTGGAGCAGCGTGAAGGCAGGC
Source organism: Betaproteobacteria bacterium (assembly GCA_031411575.1). Lineage (GTDB taxonomy): Bacteria > Pseudomonadota > Gammaproteobacteria > Burkholderiales > Burkholderiaceae_C > JANOBJ01. The sequence goes on from JANOBJ010000195.1 coordinate 2,095, forward strand.
GCGCCCGTGGCGGTGCCCGGGTTCGCAGGCAGGGGTTCGGCAATGGGCATCACCCCGGCAGTTTATCGGTGACGTGCAACAGGCAAACTGCAACCATGACCCAGGAGGTAATTGTTTCTCGTTCTGGCTGACGCGATGATGCAGTCAATCCCTTTTCGCTTCAACCCAACAGGAGGCTTTATGAGCGACGCAGCGGCCATCTTCATGGCGTGTGGACTGATGATCGGCATGGGCGCGATTGGCGCCTGCATCGGCATCGGCGTGATGGGCGGCCGTTTTATCGACGGGGCGGTGCGCCAGCCCGAGCTGATGGAGCCGCTGCAGGTCAAGATGTTCCTGCTGGCCGGCCTGATTGACGCCAACTTCCTGATTGGCGTGGGCATTGCGATGATGTTTGTGTTTGCGAATCCGGTGGCGGGCTGAGCGGGGCTGTCCAGACGGGTCAGCGGTGCGGCTGGTCAGATGACCCGTTTTGAGCCTTTTTTAGGTCGAATGGGCCTGTTGTCGGCGCCCCGTGGTCATTGTTTGCTATAACTATAATAGCATTTGCAATGCTAGCGCGAAACACTGTCACGCAGCCGGTTGACCTCCAGCTCGGTGACCGGCGGGGCCTGGTTGCCCCACGAGGCGCGGATGTGCGTGAGCACGGCGGCCACATCGGCATCACTGAGCAGCAGCACGTACGGCGGCATGCCGAACGGGCGCGGGTTACCGGCTGTGGCCGGCGCGTAGCCGCCGTTCAGCACGATCTGCACCAGGTTGGCAGCCGACGGCAACGACACGGCGCGGTTGCCCGCCAGCGGCGGATAGGCTTGCGGCACCCCTTCTCCGCGAGCACCGTGGCACTGCTCGCAATGCTGGTCGTAGAGCTTGGCGCCGCGCGCCGCAACCGCAGCCGAAACGGGGGGCGGCTTGGCGGGACGCGACGGCCCGGCAGCCGCCGGCAGTGCCTGGAGATAGGTGGCCATCGCGGCCAGGTCATCAGGGCGCAGGTGCTGCGTGCTGTGCAACACCACTTCGGCCATCGGCCCGGTGGCCGAGCCGCGCGGCGACACACCGGTGCCGAGCAGCGCCACGATGTCGGCGGTGGGCCAATCCTGCACGCCCGCCTGGGCCGGGCTGGCAAGCGACGGCGCGTACCAGTTCTGCATCGGAATCAGGCCACCTGCCAGGTCAACCGAGTTGTCGCTGGCGCCCAGCGCATTGCGCGCGGTGTGGCAAGCCGCGCAATGCCCCAGGCCGCGCACCAGGTAGGCGCCACGGTTCCAGGCGGCCGACTGGCCAGCGTCGTCGCGGTGCGCGCCGGGGCTGAAGTACAGCGACCGCCAGACGGCCAGCGCGGCTTGCGTGCGGTAGGGCCAGCGCAGCGTGTGCGCGGTGTTGGCTTGCGCCACCGGGGTCAGGCTTTGCAGGTAGGCAAACAGTGCATCGGCGTCGGCGCGTGTGACCTGCGTGTAGCTGGTGTAGGGGAACGCCGGGTAGAGCAGCCGCCCGTCTTTGGAGCGGCCGTTGTGCAGGGCGCGCCAGAAGTGCGCAGCGGTCCAGCTGCCAATCCCGGTCGCTTTGTCAGGGGTGAGGTTGGAGGTGTAGACTGTGCCAAACGGGGTTTCAATGCCACGCCCGCCTGCGTACGGAGCCCCGCCGCGCGCGGTGTGGCAGGCCATGCAGTTGCCCGCGCGGGCCAGGTATGCACCGCGCTCGACCAGATCCGCGGTGCGGGTCGTTGCGGCTGGCGGCGCAGTGACGTCGGTCTCATCGCGCTGGTTGAGGTATGCAACGAGTGCTGCGGTCCCGACCAGGAGTACGGCCACACCCGCCAGCACGCGCGCGGCGTTCATCGGACCGCCGCCCCGCTGCGCGCAGCCAGTGGATCGGGCGCGCTGCCGCAATCCAGAGGCATGGCCGCTGGACGTGCCGCAGCAGGCTTGGTGTTGGCTGGCAATGGCTGCGCGGCCAGCCAGCTCGCGACCGCGGTAACGTCATCGGGTTTCAGGCGTTCGACGATTTGCGCCATGCAGTCGGGCGCATGGGCGCGGCGCTGCTGGGTGGCCCACGCGCCGAGTTGTGCGTTGAGGTAGTCGCGCGGCAGGCCGAGCAGGCCCGGCACACCGGGCAACACGCCGGTGAGTGCCGCACCATGACAGGCGGTGCAGGCCGGCACTCGGCGTCCGGGGTCGCCATGGCGGGCCAGTTGCTCGCCGCGCTGCAGCACCGCCGGTGGCGCGGATGCGGGCTGCGGCGCGGGGTAGGGCAGGTCCAGCGCGGCAAAGTGCTGCGCGATCTCCATCAGGTAGGCGTTGGAGAGCGGGTCCACCATGCGCGTCATCAGGCCGTAGTGGCGGCGCCCATCGCGAAAATTGACCAGCTGGTTGTACAGGTAGGCGGCGGGCTTGCCGGCGATGCGCGGGTAGTAGCCGTCGGGTCCCGCGCGGCCCTGCGCGCCGTGGCAGGCGCTGCAGGCCAGCGTGCGCTGGGCCATGGTGTCCTCGAACGGTAGGGCTGCGCCAGCGGGTCGTGCCAGGCCCGCCACCAGCAAGAGCATGAAGGTGGCCAGAGTCGCCACTCGGGGCATGGGGAATGTCATGGCGCGAATTCTGGATCAGGTTGCGGCGCGATGGTCCGCAGCCGGGCCATACGGCCGATGCATTTACCGCACCAGCACCTCGGCGCGCCGGTTTCGCGGCTCGGCCACCTCGTCGTCGGTTGGCACCAGTGGTTCGCGTTCGCCACGGCCCACGGCATCGACCAGCGCCGGGTCAAAACCGCGCTGCAGCAGCACAGCGCGGATGGCAGCCGCCCGCTGCAGCGACAGCGCGTCATTGCTCTCCAGGGTGCCCACCAGGTCGGTGTGGCCGGTGACAATGATCTCGCCACCGGGCCGCGCCGACGCCCCCGCCAAAACCTCGGTCAGCCGGGCCTCGGATTCGGGCGTGAGCTGCGAGCCACCAGGCTCAAAGTACAGCAGGTAACGCTGGGCTGTTGCCGGCTGCAGGGCCAGCAGCCGGGGAAACTGCTCGCGCACCTTTTCAGGCGTGGTGGTGTCCACACTGACCTCGCCGCGGGCGCTGACGGCCGCCACCTGGTACGGCTGCGTGAGCACCTGGGTGCGGTTGGGAGTGCGCACCTCAATGGCGGTGGCATCAGCCTGCGGCAGCAGCACAATGCGCGAGGCCGGCGCACAGCCAGCGAGCACGGCTGCCAGCAGCAAGGCTGCAAGGCCTTGCACCCAGGCCATGAACGACGACGCGGCGTTCATGGCAACGCCTTGCGGACGTCCGGATTCGGACGCGCTTCGACAATGAAATCGGTACCGCGCACCCCCACCACCGAGGTTGGTGTACTCACCTTGAACAGGTCGGGGCTGATGCGCGCCAGCAGCCCGGTCACCACGCGGATCGAGCCCTCCAGCAGGTCCACCAGCAACTCGCCACGCTGGGTTGTGGGCTCGAAATCGAAGCGTGACAGGGCCACCACCGAGTTCGGCCCGACCGTGAGGACGGTGCCGTCTTTCAGGGTGACGGTCGCCGCCCCGTCGGCACCGGTCACGATGCGGTCGCCACGCTCCAGCCGGGCGCCGGGCGAAAGCCGCGAGCGGGCCTGCGCGCGCACCACGGCAGCGTCACCTTCGACGGCCTTGAAAGTGCCCATGCGCGGTGCGCCGGCTGTGGCAGCGGCTGGCGCAGCCGAGGCGGCAGGCGCAGCGGGTGCAGGTGGCGCGGCGGTTGTGGCCGGAGGTGGTGTTTGCGCCGATGCGCCCAGCGCCACCAACCCGCCCAACGCGATGCAAGCGCCCGCTGGGCAGAGGTAAAAGGTCGCGAAACTGGCCATACCGCCATGCTAGCAGCCCGCAGCCCGCCGTGGGGCAACCGGGGGCAGGGGGCGAACCGCTGCCGCCCGCCTCAACGCTGCGCCTTGTCCTTGGTGTTCTGCGCCTCGATGCGGTCGCGCGCGCCCTGCCAGTCGGCGTCGCTCCAGTCGCGCAGTTCGTAGAAATTGCCGCCGGTGGCCAGCGCATTGCCGCCGTCCATCATGATGCTCTGGCCGGTGAGCCAGTCGCACTGGCCGGGTGCCATCAGAAAGCTGGCCAGGTTCTGCAACTCGCTCATGAGGCCGGGCCGTGCCATCGGGTTGCGCGCCTTGCTGCGCGCACCGGGCTCCTCGCCCGGGTTGAGCCGCTTGCTCATCCCTTCGGTGGGAATCTCGCCCGGGCCCACGGCGTTGAGCCGGATGCCGTACTTGGCCCACTCCACCGCGAGCGACTTGGTCATCACGTCAATGCCGGCCTTGCTCATGGCCGATGGCACCACGTAGGGCGAGCCGTTGTCGACCCAGGTGGTGATGATGCTCATGACGCTGCGGTACGGCTGCCCCGCCTGCCACTGGCCTGCGCGCGCCTGCGCGATCCAGCGCTTGCCGATGGCCTGGGTGACGTAAAACGTGCCATGGAACACGATGTTGGCAATCGCGTCGAAGGCGCGCGGCGACAGGCTCTCAGTCGGTGCAATGAAGTTGCCCGCCGCGTTGTTGATCAGGCCCGTCACACCCCCGCCGACCCACAAGGCCTCGACCATCTCTTCCACGTTTTGCGCGATGCGGATGTCCACGCCGAAGGTGTCGATGCGGCGACCGGGAAACTGGGCGCGCCAGGCTTCGGCGGTTTCGTCGCAGACTGCCTTGCGCCGGCCGCAGATTGCGATGTCGGCGCCCAGCTGCAGAAAGCGCTCGGCCATCGCCTGTCCGAGCCCGGTGCCGCCACCGGTGACAAGGATGCGCTGGCCGCTCATGAGTTGTGGCTGAAACATGGGGAGTCTCCTGAAATGTGAACGCGCCTTGCGGCGAAAAAGATCGGGCCTACGGCCGCGTGAGGCGAAACCCCGCATCGACCAGCAGCACCTCGCCACTGGTCTTGGCGGCGCCAGCGCCCAGCCACCAGGCCGCATCGGCCACGTCGTCGGGGCTGATGACGGCATCCAGCGCGGCGCGGGCCTGGTAGGCCTGCACTGTCGCTGCATAACGCTCGGCGCCCAGGCCGTCCTGCATCCATGGGGTCTCCACCAGGCCGGGCGCGATCGCGTTGACGCGGATGTCGGGCGCCAGTGCCCGGGCCAGGCCCGCCGTCATGGCGTTGAGTGCGCCCTTGGACGCCATGTAGGCGATCGACGAGCCCGTGCCCATGAACGAGGCGATGGAGGAGATGTTCACCACGCCAGCGCCGAGGTTCTTGCGCAACAGCGGCACAAACGCGCGCGTCATCTGGAACGCGCCGATCACGTTCACGCTGTAAATGCGCTGAAAATCGGCGGCCGACAAGCCATCGAGGTCTTTCAGCGCGACAAACTTGGTGGTGCCCGCGTTGTTGACCAGCACGTCTGCGCGGCCCCAGACGGCCTCGACTTCGGCGGCCAGCTCGCGGCACTGCGCGTCGTCAGAGACATCGGCGCGCACCACCAGCGCCTCGGCGCCCAGCGCGCGGCATTCGGCCGCTACCTCCTGCGCGGGCGTTTCTTCGCGCGAGTAGTTGATGACCACGTTCCAGCCATTGCCCGCGTACAGGCGCGCGGTGGACGCGCCGATGCCCGACGATGAACCCGTGACAACGCAGACCTTGCGGCTCACAGGGGCTCCTGGCGGGGGTGTGACGGCAGGCTCATGCGTCGGCCCAGACCACCGGCTGGCGCTGGTTCAGCCATTTCTCATACCGGCCCGAGTAGGCTTCCTCGATGCGCGCGCGCTTGACCTTGAGCGTGGGCGTGACAAAGCCGTTCTCGGGCGTCCAGGGTGACGTCACCACGGCCAGGCAGTCGAGCTTCTCATGGGCTTCGAGCCGCGCGCCGATGGTGGCGAGGTGCGCGGTGAGCGAATCAACCAGCGAGGATCGGCCTTCCGCCGAGGACGCGCGCGCGGCGGCCTCGGCCGACAGCATCACGATGCCGAGCGGCTGCGCAAAGTTGGCGCCGGTGACTGCGCAGGCCTCGATGTCGGGGTGGGTCACCAGCAAATCCTCGATCGGCGCAGGTGCGATGTACTTGCCCTTGCTGGTCTTGAACAGGTCTTTCACGCGCCCGGTGATGCGCAGGTTGCCAGCGGCGTCGGTCTTACCCTTGTCGCCGGTGCGCAGCCAGCCGTCGTCGGTGAAGGCGTCGCGGGTCTGGGCTTCTTCCCTGAAGTAGCCCTGCATCAGCGCGGCGCTGCGCATCTGGATTTCACCGCTGACCGGGTCAATGCGGCTTTCCACGCCTTCATACGCGGGGCCAACCGAGCCCGGGTTGTAACTGCCCGGCAGCGTGGCGTGCGAGACCCCGCAGTTCTCGGTCATGCCATACACCTCGATCAGATCAAGGCCGAGGTCGCGGTACCAGCGCAACACATCGGCGGGCATGGGCGCCGCGCCGCCGGCCGCCAGCCGGCACTGGTCGAGCCCCAGGCCCTTCAAGACCTTGCGGCGCACCAGGCCGCCGATGATCGGCAGCTTGAGCAGCCGCTGCAGCTTGGCGGGCGGCAGCTTGCTGTGCACGCCCTGCTGGAACTTGACCCAGAGCCGCGGTACCGAGAAAAACACCGTGGGCCGCGCACGCTGCATGTCCTGCACAAAGGTATCGAGCGATTCGGCGAAGAACACCCGGCTGCCGTTGTACAGCACGCCCTGCTCGATCACCATGCGCTCGGCGATGTGGGCCAGCGGCAGGTAGGAGATATAGCGGTCGTCGCTGTTCATGGTGACGCGGCGCGTCGCCATCGTCAGGCCCGCAGCCAGCGCGCCAAAGGTGTGCATCACGCCCTTGGGGTTGCCGGTGGTGCCCGAGGTGTAGATCAGGGTGGCCAGCGTGTTGGCCTCGCGCACCGGCTCGCCGGCCAGGGGTTGCGTGCGGGCCACCAGTTCTGCCCAGGTGGTGGTGCGCAGTTCGGCGGGCGCCAGCGGCAGCGTGACCAGCGGCACGTTGTCGGGCACGCCGGTGGCCAGCGCGGCGGTTTCGTCGAGCTTGCCGACAAAACAGGCTTTGGCGCCGGAATGGCTCAGGATGTAGCGCAGCGCATCGCCGTTGAAGGTGGGGTAGATCGGCACCGAGACATGCCCGGCCATCCAGATCGCCAGATCGGCCAGGATCCAGTGCGCGCTGTTCTTGCCGAGGATGGCGATGGTGCTGCCCGCCGGCCAGCCCTGGGCCTGGAGCCACGCGGCCATGCGCCGGGCTTCGTCGCCCGCCTGCCGCCAGGTGATGTCCTGCACGGCGCCGCCGCCGGTGGGCTGGGTCAGAAAAATGCGGTCGGCTCGCTCGCGCTCCCAGCGATAGAAGCGTTGCAGGGGAAGATCGGCCGCCTGGACCGGATGGGTAGTCATGTTGGGGGTTCCTCGGTGAAGCGCCCATGCTGCGGGTTCAGGGCGGGCTGATCAACGGTATTGACCCTAGGAACCAGGCCTGCAACTGACTTGCGCGTGTCGTTTTCGGTGCTTAAGCTCGGGGACTCACGCCACAGGGAGCCACCATGCGCATTGCCACCTTCAATGTCGAGAACCTGTTTAGTCGACCCCGGGCTCTCAACCACTCCGACCCGGCCATCGGGCAACCGGTGCTGGACGACTTCCGGCTGCTCAATGCGCTGCTGAAATCCCCCGTCTATTCCGACCCCATCCGGGCGCAGATCGAGGCCTTGATCGACAAATACGACCTCATGAGCCGCACCAGGACGCATAGGGACCTGCGCCTGCGCGAGGTGCGCGGCAAGCTCTGGACCGATCACAACGACGGCACGCGCACCTGGGAGGCTGCGGGCTCGGACGATTTTCTGGGCTGGGTGGAACTGGTCACCGAACCGATCACCGACATGGCGATTGACCACACGGCGCAGGTGCTGGCCGCCGTCAACGCTGATATCCAGGTGCTGGTGGAGATCGAGAACCGCGTCACGCTGCAGCGCTTTCATGACGACGTGCTGATGCCGATGCTGCCCGGGGCGAGTCGCTTCACGCACTGCCTGCTGATGGACGGCAACGATCCGCGCGGCATTGACCTCGGGCTGATGTCGCGCGTGCCGGTCGACGGCATGCGCACCCACATCGAGCGCAAGGCCGCCAGCGGCGGGCCGATGTTCCCGCGGGACTGCGCGGCCTACTTCTTTGCACTGCCCAGCGGCGACCAGATGGTGCTGCTGGCCAACCACTTCTCCAGCCAGGCGTCGGACCGCACCGGCAAGCGGCGCCGCGAGCAGGCCACCGACGTGGCGCGCATCGTGGACGCCATGCTGCTGTTCACGCCCCACGTGGCGGTGGCGGGCGATCTGAACGAAGCGCCCGCCCGCGGCAGCCTGGCCGCGCTGCTGCAGCACCCGGAGCTGAAGGATGCGATGGCGATGCCGCAGTACGCCGAGGCCGCGAAATTCCCGGGTACCTACAAGACCGGGAGCGCGGTCAACAAGCTCGACTACCTGCTGCTGTCCACCGCGTTGCAGGCTCGGGTACAGGCGGTCGGGGTGGAGCGGCGTGGCACCCGCAGTACAAAATGGGAGTCGTTCCCCGAGTTGCAGGCGCTGCCCGTGGCGAGGGCCGAGCGCTTTCAGGCGTCGGATCACCATTGCCTGTGGGTCGATATCGACTTGTGAGGGCTGGCGCACGGAAGAATTTGCATTTTCAGTGTCAAATAGGCTTGTTGTCCCCGTCTGTTGGTCATAGTTTGCTATATTTATAATAGCAAACTATCTTCCCTTCAATCGTCCATAGGTTTCCATCCATGGCTTCCAGCCTGCTCGCACTGATTGACGACATTGCCACCGTGCTCGACGACGTGGCGCTGCTCACCAAGGTGGCCGCCAAAAAAACCGCTGGTGTGCTGGGCGACGATCTCGCGCTCAACGCGCAGCAGGTCTCGGGCGTGAAGGCCGATCGCGAGCTGCCGGTGGTCTGGGCGGTGGCCAAGGGCTCGTTCATCAACAAGGCCATTTTGGTACCGGCGGCGCTGGCCATCAGCGCGTTTGCGCCGTGGGCCGTCACGCCGCTGCTGATGGTGGGTGGGGCGTTCCTGTGCTTCGAGGGCTTCGAGAAGCTGGCCCACAAGTTCCTGCACAGCCGCGAAGAGGAAGCCGCGCGCGAGAAGGCGTTGCTGGAGGCACTGGTCGATCCGGCGGTAGACCTGGTGGCGGTGGAGAAAGACAAGATCAAGGGCGCGGTGCGCACCGATTTCATCCTCTCGGCCGAGATCATTGCCATCACGCTGGGCACTGTCGCGGCCAGCCCGTTTGTGACGCAGGTGACTGTGCTCAGCGGCATCGCCATCGTGATGACCGTGGGCGTCTATGGCCTGGTGGCCGGCATTGTGACGCTCGATGACGCGGGTCTGCACCTGAGCCGACAGGCGGGCGGCATCACGCAAGCGATCGGGCGCGGCATCCTGCGCACAGCGCCCTGGCTCATGAAGGGCCTGTCAATTGCCGGCACCGCTGCGATGTTTCTGGTGGGCGGCGGCATTCTCACGCATGGCATTGCGCCGCTGCACCACGCGATAGAGGCTTTCACCGCGAGTGTCGCGGCGGTGGCGGGCGGCTTGGTCGCGTGGGTGCTGCCGCTGCTCGCGGATGCCGCCGTGGGCATCGTGGTCGGGGCGCTGGTGCTGGGCGTGGTCACGCTGTTCAAGCGCGTCCGGGGGCGCCCGGGAGCTGCGCCGGCGGCTTAGGCCAGCGTGCGCACCAGATGCCGCACGCCCTTGTGGGCGACCCAGTCTGCGGTGGCGGCGTCCATGGCCCGGAAGTGGGCCGAACCCAGATGGGCCTTGACAGCCGCTTCGTCGTCATACAACTCATACAGGTAGAAGATGGCGGGATCGGTCGGGTCGCGGCAGACGTCGAACCTGCGGCAACCCGGCTCATCGCGCACGGATGCGCGCGCGTTGATGGCAATGGCCTCGGCGAACGCGTCGATGAACGCCGGCTTGATGGTGAACTCGACGATCAGCGCGTACAGGTCGGTGGATGGGGCAATCATAAGGATTGAATCAGGCGGGGCAGCCAGGTGGACAGGCTGGGGATGTAGGTGATCAGCAGCACCACCACCAGCGTCGCGCCCATCAGCGGCACCAGCGCCTTCGAGATCTCGCCGATGCCAGCGCCCGCCAGCCTGGCCGCAACGAACAGTGTGCCGCCGACCGGCGGCGTGTACAGCGCGATCGCCAGATTGGCCGTCATCACCACGCCGATGTGCACCATGTCCATCTTGAAGGCCTGCGCCAGCGGGAGGAACAGCGGGGCTGTCAGCAGCAGCGCCGGCAGCGGCTCGATGAAGATGCCGATCAGCAACAGGCAGACGTTGAACAGCAGCAAGAAGACCCACGGCTCGTGCGCCACCGACTGCACCCATTCCGCCATCTGCATCGCGACCTGCTCCACCGTGATCAGCCAGGCCAGCGCGCCGGTGGCACCAATCACCAGCATGACGGTGGCGCTGGTCATGAACGCGCTCAACAGCAACGCCGGGATCCGGTCCCAGGACAGATCCTTGTAGAAAAACAGCGACACGACGAGGCCATAGACCACCGCCACCGCCGCCGATTCGCTGGGCGTGAACAGACCCGACCAGATGCCGCCAATGATGATGACCGGCATCAGCAACGCCGGGCCCGCGTCACGCGTGGCGGCCCAGATCTGGGCCAACGAGGCGCGCTCGTCACCGTTGTCGCAACCGGTCTTCCGGCCATGCCACATGCACACTAGGATCAGCGCCAGCGCCGACACAAAGGCGGGCAACAGGCCGGCCATGGAGAGCGCGCGCATCGACACGCCCGACACGAAGGCATAGACCAGAAACGGGATCGACAGCGGCATCAGCAAGGCCAGGGTGCCCGCTACCGCCAGCAAGGCGCCCGCGAAGGCGCGCGAGTAGCCGCGCTGGATCATGGCGGGAATCACCAGCGAACCAATCGCGGCGGTGTCGGCAATCGCCGACCCGGATACGCCGCCAAACAGCATGCAACTCACCACCGTCACCACCCCCAGGCCGCCGGGCAGCCAGCCAAACAGCACGCGCGCAAACGCCACGATGCGTTTACCCACGCCACCCTGGCTCAACAGCTCGCCGGCAAAGATGAACAGCGGCACGGCCAGCAGGATGAAGGGTTCCACGCCGCCGATAAACGACAGGAAGATGGTTTCCAGCGGATGCGACAGCCTCTTGGCCCAGATGATGCCCACCGTGGTGGCCAGCAAGGCAAACACCAGTGGCACACCCGCCAGCGCGATCAGGAAGAAAACGCCAAACAGCGTCAGAGCGAACATCCCTTACTCCGGTTGCGGGTAGCGTTGCTCGCGCGGCACGCCGCGCAGCGTCTGCCACCAGTCGAAACCCACGAACAGCAGCATGAAGCTGCAGCCCACGGCCATGCCCATGTACTGGATGGCCATGGGCCACTGCAACACCGTGAGTTCGTTGGACCAATTCGCGGCCACCAGCTTCCAGCCGTACCAGACCAGAATGGCGAGCACCGTCACGCAGACGCCGGTGACGGCCACGTCGGCCCAGCGCCGGGCGGCGGGTTGCAGCTTGTCGATGAACTCGGTGATCATCATGTGCGTGCCGCGCCGGGACGCGGCGGCACCGCCCAGAAACGTCACCCAAACCATCAGCAGTTCGCCGAACTCGGTGACCCAGGCGAGGTCCTTGTTGAACAGGTGCAGCGCGACATTGAAGAACACCAGGCCCGCCATGAAGGCGCCGATCACGATCACGGCCCAGTCGACCAGTGCGCCCAGCACCCGCAGGGGCGCAGGCGCAGGGCCTGCCGGTGGCAGGGATATTCTGGACATGGCGGTCGGGCCGGGCTTACTTGGCGGTCTTGCGCAGGGCTGCGGCGTCGGCCAGGATGGCGTCCACATCCGCGCCGTACTTGTCGCGCGCTTTTGCGTACACCGGCTGTACCGCTGTGCGGAAGGCGGCCACGTTGGGTTTGGCGTTGATCTTCGCACCCTTGGAGGCCATCTCCTTGAGCTGGTTGTCGTCGTTTCCGGCAATCATCTCGCGGCTGAATCGGCCCGCGATTTGCGCGGCCTCGGTGATCGCCTTCTGGTCGGCCGGTGACAGCTTGACCCAGGTTTTTTCGCTCACGGCCAGCGGTATCGGGCTGTAGACATGGTTGGTCAGCGTGACGTTGGGCGCGACTTCGTAGAACTTGTTCGAGTAGATGGTGTCGACCGGGTTCTCCTGGCCGCTCACGGCACCCTGCTGGATTGCCAGGTACACCTCGGGCAGCGGCATGATCTGGATGTTGAAGCCCATCGCTTCCAGTGTCCAGCGCATCATCTCGTTGGGAAACGTGCGCAGCTTCTTGCCCTTGGCGTCGTCGGGGGAGTTCAACGGGTCTTTCGTTGTCATGCTGCGAAAACCGGCTTCCCATGTGGCGAGGAAGCGGAAGCCTTTCGCTGGCGCCTTGTCGAATTGTGCCTTGAGCCACTTGGATTCGTCGTAGAGCTTCCAGCCCTGTGCGTAGTTTTCCACCAGGTAGGGCAGTGCCGTGAGGTTCAGAGTAGGCACGTGTGGCGCATACGAGCCGGTGCCCGATACCGTGAAGTCGATGCCGCCCAGCGCGAGCTGTTCGATGTTCTTGGGGTCATTGCCCAGCTGGCTGCAGCAAAACACCTGCACCTTGTAGCGGCCCTGCGTCAGCTCCTCGACCTTCTTGCCAAACAGCACGGCGGCGGCGTGGCGCGCGCCCTGCTGCTGGTCGGTGTGGCTGAACTTGAGGATGGTCTGGGCCGATGCCAGCGGTGCAGCCAGAGCGAGGGCGAGTGCCGCCAGGGCAGGTTTCAGGGGGAAGTTCATGGTGTTGTCTCCTGGGTGAAAAAGGTTGCATCACGCCGCGCAGGCCGTAGCCGCAGCAGCAGTGGGCAGCTCGATGCGCTGTCCGGTGTCGTGCGAGCGGTAGACCGCTTCGCGGATGCGCAGGTTGGTGAGGTAGTCGCGCGCCTGGTTCTCAAGCGGCGTGCCACTCCGCAGGTGCGCGACCACGTGTCGCTGCAGGTTGGCGCAGGCGCCACCGCCAAATCCGTCGGCGCGGCCACGGTCGTACGCATGTTCGCGCTCGTCGCCCTGGTGCGGCTTGAACCACAGACGCGCTTCGCCGTCCAGCCGCAGCACGCCGGCCGCGCCTTCGAGCCACATCTCGCCCATGGTGCGGCGCGGGTTGCGGGCCACATGGTCATTGAGGCGGTTGCCGTCAAACAGGCCGCTCGCGCCCCCGGCAAACTCGAACACGATCAGCCCGGCGTCTTCGCCGGCGATCACCGGGTTCAGGCGCCGCAGCCGCGCATAGACCGCCGTCACGTCTCCGCACAGGTAGCGGAAGCTGTCGATCAGGTGGATGGCGGTCTCCAGCACCAGCAGGCGCGGCATGGTCTGGAAATAGGGTTGCCGGTCGAGATAAGCGTTCGGGCCCTGGCCATCGCCCGGGCGCAGGCGAAAACTCACGCCGTGCAGACGGCCCAACGTGCCGTTGTCGATCAGTCGCCGCGCTTCGCGGAACCACGGCATGAAGCGGAAGTTCTCATGCACCACCAGCGGCTTGTTCATGCGGTCGGCCAGGTCGGCCAGCGACTCGGCTTCGGCAAGGTCGAGGCCGAACGGCTTCTGGCAGATCACCAACGCGCTGTGGGGCAACGACTCGGCCACCACCGCGCCCTGGCTGGCAGGCGGCACCGTGATGTCGATGATGTGGGGCTGCACGGCGGGCAGCAGCTCGCGGGCCTGGGTGCTGACATTGGCGATGCCGAAGCGCGTGGCCAGGGCTTCGGCGCGTGGCCGGTGGGTGTCGCACAGTGCCACCACCTGTGCTCCCGCCACTGCGCGCCAGCCTTCCAGATGGAACTGGCTGAAATAGCCGGCGCCAATCACCACCACCCTGAGTGGCGCGGGCGCAGCGTGCGAGGGGGTGCTCACCGGCCTTCCAGTTCTGCCACCACGGCGCGCGCTACCGCCTGCGTGCCGTGTCTGCCGCCGAAATCGTGGGTGCGCAGCGCGCCGATGGCAAAAGGCCGCTGGATGGCGCGCTCCAATGTCGTGGCCGCCTGGGTCATGGCCGGGTCATGGTGGCGCTCGCCCAGCCACGCCAGCATCATGGCGGCCGACAGCAGCATGGCGGTCGGGTTGGCAATGCCCTGGCCAGCGATATCGGGCGCTGTGCCGTGCGCGGGCTGGAACAGCGCGTGGTGGTCGCCAATGTCGGCCGACGGCGCCATCCCCATGCCGCCGACCAGCGCGGCGATCAGGTCGGACAGGATGTCGCCAAACATGTTCTCGGTGACCAGCACGTCGTAGTCCCAGGGCTTGAGCACCAGGTTCAGCGCCATCGCATCGACGTAGGCGCTGTCGCTCGCGATGCCGGGAAAGCGCAACGCGGCTTCTTCAAACACCTTGCGCCAGAACGCCATCGACAAAAATACATTGGCCTTGTCCACATTGGTGACGCGGCCGGGCCGACCGCGCTGTTGCCGCGTGGCGGCCAGCCGGAACGCGAAGTCGCAGACCCGCTGGGTGCCGGCGCGGGTGATCTTTTGAGTGTCGAAGGCGGCCTCGTCGCCCTCCATCCGGCCCCGGCCGCGCGCGTGGAACAGGCCTTCCGTGGATTCGCGCACCAGCACCAGGTCGATCTGGCTCGCACGCGGGTCGCGCAGCGGTGTCTGCAACCCTTCAAAGGTGCGGATCGGGCGCACCCCGGCATACAGGTCAAAGTGAAACCGGATGTCGAGTTGCGGAATGATCTCGGTGCCGTCAGCGTTGCGCACATGCGGCAGCCCCATGGCGCCGAACAGAATGGCGTGCGCGTCGCCACAGGCTTTGAGCGTGGCTGCAGGGAGCGCGTGGCCGCTGTCCAGGTGGTGCTGGGCGCCGGCGGGATGGCGCGCGAGGTCCAGCCGCACGCCGCAGGTGCGCTGCACGGCGGCCAGCACCTCGAGCGCGGCATTCATGACTTCGACGCCGATGCCGTCGCCCGGCAGCACGGCAATGGAGTAGGTGGTAGGGGGCATGCGGTTCACCAAGGGGTGTCACATCTGCTGGATGCGAAAGCGCTCGAAGATCGCCAGCAGCTCGTGGTTGGCGCGCTCGCGGTGCTGGCGGTTGACGGTGGCGGCGGCTTCCGCGTCGCCCGCGCGCAGGCACTGCACCAGTGCCATGTGTTCGCGGGTCGAGTTGATGGGCGTGGGCCGCAGGCGCAGCGTGAACATGCGGGCGCGGTGGGCCCGGTCCCAGTAGTTGTAGACAGTCTCGGCCAGTTGCCGGTTGCCCGACAGCTCCACCAGCGTCTGGTGAAAGCGTTCATCCGCGGCGGCCCAGGCGTCCAGGTCATCGCGCGCCAAGGCGGCTTCCATGGCGGCGGTGGCGTCTTCCAGCGGCTTCAATTCGGCTTCGGACGGTTTGCGGCGCGCCAGAATTTCGGCGGCCATGCCTTCCAGCGCGGTCAGGATTTGGTAGATCTCGCGCATGTCGGTGGGCGACACCGGCAGCACCCGTACGCCACGGCGCGGCACCACCTCGACCAGCCCGTCGTTGTGCAGCCGGATCAGCGCCTCGCGCACCGGTGTGCGGCTCATGCCCAGCTGCAACGCCACTTCCTGCTCCAGCGCCTGGTGGCCGGGTGGCCAGACGTTGTCCAGGATCAGGCGGCGCAGCTGCTGGTAGGCCTTGTCGACCATCGAGGTTTCGGTCACGGCGGGGGCTGCGGGCGTGGCGGATGAGGTCATGGACAAGCTTTCAGTAGTGCCAGTGGACGGGCGGATGGCCCGCCACCGGCATGCGCAGGGTCGGCACGCGCTCGTCGAGCAGGCAGCCGAGGTAGGCGGTGCGCAAATCCGGCCCGCCAAAGGCGATGCTGGAGATGTTGCGCAGCAGGCGGCTCTGCACGCCGTCCAGGTGGGGCCGGTCCATCCCGTGCGCGGCGTAGGCGGCCTCGACCCAGGCCAGGTGATCGGGCGAGGCGTCTTCCAGCCAGACGCGCTGGGTACCGTCGGGCGATACCCTGATCAGCCGGTTGCTCACGATGCTGACCACCCAGATATCGCCGCGCGCGTCGAACGCCAGGCCATCGGGGAAAGTGCCTGCGCCAAAGCGCGTGACCACCTGTTTCGCGCCCAGCCAGCCATCGGCGCGCACCGGAAAGCGGCTCAGCGTGCGGCCAAAGGTTTCGTTCACATACAGCCACTGGCCCGACGGGTCGAGCGCGCATTCATTGGTGTAGCCCAGGCCGTCGGCCACGATGCGGGCGCCGGCCGAGTCCACCACCACGATGAAACCGTCATTGCAACTGCTGCGGTAGCCCAGCGCGCGCGGCTGCAGCCGGGTGCTGACCGTGATCCAGGTGCGGCTCAGCGCGTCCTGCACCACGAAGTTGGTGGGCGGCAGCTCCACGCCGTCCACGCGCTGCAGGAACGGCCGGGTCTGGCCGTTGCGCTGCAGCTCGAACACGCCGCCGTCAGCCGGTCCGAGCTGGGTCAGCAAAAAACTGCCGTCGGCCCGCAGCGCGATGCCGTTGGGCTGGAGCGGCCGGCCGTCCACGGGCTGGCCCCGGTACAGGGCCTGGCTGCCATCGGGCCGAAGGTGCGCCACGCCGCCGCGCCAGTCGGCCGTGAACACGTCACCGCGTGCCGTCGCGAGCACGCACTCGGGGCGGTTCAGGCCCTCGCCGACAAAAGCGATATCGGCGAGGTTGCCTATGGAATGATCGACGACGGCTGCGAGCGGCACGTTGGGGTCTCGTTGGCGCATTAATGCGTTAATAAATTCAACAACGTATACGTTAAAGCCGAGGAGTCGCTGACGGTTACGGGGTTTTCCCGAGGCTGGCGGTTGACGTGGCGGCGGTGCCGGGCCTGGTCAATCATCCGTGGCTGGTGCGGGCAGCCAGGGCTCGTATTTGTGCCTGAAACAGACTATCGTGCTTGTCGAATGGTCATTGTTTGCTATGAAAACTATAGTATTTTGTACCGATGATCGGGCGTCAGGCCCGCCGCCGAAGGCGGGCGCCGGCGTGCCCCGCCGCGCCCTGCTGCCGCTGGCCGTGGGCGCGGCGCTGCCCCTGTTGTCGGCGCGGGCCGGTGCGCAGACGGGAGCGTCGGCTGCAGGCCAAGGCAGCCCCGCGGCGGACGCCCGCTGGCAGCCCGCGCTCCAGCGCGCGCACGCCTTGCGTGACGAGGCGCAGCGCGGCGGCGATCAGCCCTATGGCGCGGTGGTGGTGAAGGACGGCCGCATCGTCGGCGAGGCGCCGAGCCGGGTGGTCACGCGCAGCGACCCCACCGCGCATGCCGAGATGGAGGCCATTCGCGATGCCGCGCGGCGCCTGGCCAGCCGCGACCTGTCGGGCTGCGTGTTGGTATCCAGTTCGCGGCCGTGCGGCATGTGCGAGTCGGCCGCGGCCTGGGCGCGCATCGAGCGCATGGTCTACGGCGAAGGCACCGACGGCGGCGCGCCACGCGTGCGCTAGGCGGCAGAAGGCACGTCGGCGGCCCGGGCTGCTGGCGCCTCAAGCTGCGGATTGCGCGAACACCAGACCGGGGGTGGATGCGGATACGGGCGCCGTACCCGACCCCAGCAGTCGGCGCAGCCAGCCGCCCCGGACCGTGCTCGCAACCGGTTGTGCCGTGGCGCGCTGTACCGCGATGCGCGCCGGCTCCAGCGCATAGATCACTGCGCGGCGGTGCTCGGCGGTGACAAAGCGCTCGCCGGTGGCCAGGACCACATCGCGCGGGTCATGGTCGAGCGTGACCCAGACCGTGCCTTCGCGGCAATCGATCTGCAAGTCAGCGGCGTCGGCCACGCTCAGCAGGGCGCGGTGCTCCAGGGTCAGTTCGAATCGGTGGGGGCGGGTGTTCATGGCGGTGTCCTTTCAGAATGGGTTTCGCATTCCCTATGGACATGAATATACTGACGCTTCCCCAATGCTTCAAACGTTGATTCGGAATACTTGACATGCGTCCAGAGAATGCGAAAACCACCAGGCCCTCGCCCGGTCGCAGCCCGGCCACGGTGCGCGTGACGCGTGAGGACCTGCCCCGCATGGAGCTGCTGCGCAGCTTCGAGGCGGCGGCCCGCACGCTCAGCTTCACGCTGGCCGCGCGCGAGCTGTTCCTGACGCAGTCGGCCGTCAGCCGCCAGATCCAGCAGATCGAAGAAGGGCTGGGTGTGCCGCTGTTCGAGCGGCGGCACCGTGCGCTGGCGCTGACCGAGGCCGGGCAAATCCTGCAGCGCGCGGTGGTGGAAAGCCTGGAGCGCCTGCGCGACGCCACCGCGCGGGTGCGCGCCACTTCGCAGCTGCGCCAGGTATCGATCACCGCCACGCCCGGCTTTGCCTCGCTCTGGCTGATCCCGCGGCTGGCGCGCTTCACGGCCAGCCATCCGTCGGTGGACGTGCGGATATCGGCCACGCTGGAGATTCAGGACCTGGAGCGTAGCGGCATCGACATCGCGGTGCGCTTTGTACCGACGCGCGACGGCACCGGGCGCCCGCTGTTCGAGGAGACGCTGCTGCCGGTGTGTGCACCCAGCCTGCTGGCCAACCGTGCACAGCCACTGCGCAAACCGGCCGATCTGACGCAGCACACGCTGCTGGCAATCGACGCACCGCAGGGCATGGCGGTGACGTCGGACTGGGAGCCCTGGCTCACGGTGATGGGCCTGGCCGAGCTGCGCATGAAGAACACCGTGCGCTTCACCCAGTACGCCGACGCGGTGGCCGCCGCCGTGGCGGGGCAGGGCGTGGCGATTGGCCGGCTGCCGCTGCTGGCCGAGCTGCTGCGCGACGGGCGGCTGGTGGCACCGTTTCGCGGCGGCGCGGCCTCGCAGCGCGGCTATTTTGTGGTGCTGGCGCCGCACGCCCAGACCAATCCCGACGCGCTGGACTGCGTCAAATGGCTGCGGGCCGAAGCAGAAATGGCAGATCCGGTGGCGGCGTAGCGGTGCCCGGCGGCGTCACCCGGGTGACTCGCGCGGATTCGGCCGGGAAGGCCTTTTTTGATGCCAAATCATGCCTTGGTCGTCGTCCTACGGTCATTGTTTGCTATTAAAATAGTAGCATATAAGAAGCCGGCCGACTTGGTAGCATGGCAACCATCCCATTTTTCCCAACGCAAAAGGAAACCATGAGCATCGATTTCAAGGGCCGGGTGGCGATCGTCACAGGAGCGGGCGGCGGTCTCGGTCGCCAGCATGCGCTGGCGCTGGCGGCGCGCGGCGCGAAGGTACTGGTCAATGACCTCGGTGGCGCCGTGAATGGCGATGTCATCGGAGGCACGGCCGTCAGCGCCGCGCAGGCGGTGGTCAATGAAATCCGCGCGGCGGGCGGCGAGGCCCTGGCCAACGGCGCCTCGGTGACCGATTGGCCGGCGGTGCAGGCGATGGTGCAGCAGGCGGTGGACGCCTGGGGCCGCGTGGACATTCTGGTCAACAACGCCGGCATCCTGCGCGACAAGAGCTTTGCCAAGATGGAGCTAGACGACTTCCGTTTGGTGATGGAGGTGCACGTGATGGGCGCGGTGCACTGCACCAAGGCGGTGTGGCCGCACATGATGGCGCAGAAGTATGGCCGCATCGTGATGACCACCTCGTCGTCCGGCCTGTACGGCAACTTCGGCCAGAGCAACTACGGCGCGGCGAAGATGGCGCTGGTCGGGTTGATGCAGACCCTGTCGATCGAGGGCGCCAAGAACGATGTGCGCGTCAATTGCCTGGCGCCCACTGCCGCCACCCGCATGACCGAGGGCCTGATGTCCGAGGAGGTGTTGCGCGCGCTGCGCCCGGAAGCAGTCGTGCCCGCGATGCTGGTGCTGGCTGCGGCCGACGCGCCCAACCGCACCGTGCTGTGCGCGGGTGCCGGCACCTTCGAGGCGGCGCACATCACGCTCACGCCAGGGGTGTTTCTCGGCATCAACCCCGATACGCCCGAGCGACTGGCCGCGAGCCTGGCCGAGGTGTGCGACCGCACCGGTGAGATCGTGCCGCAAAGCGGCAACGCGCAGGGCAGTAACGAGGTGGGCAAGGCGCTGGCGAATGCGTCGGCCAAGGTCGCGTAAACACACGCCTGCCGGGGCTAAGGCCCCATCTGCTCCAGCCCCACCACCCCAATCTTCTGCAGGCCCAGCCGCTGCGCTGACGTCAGCACTGCGGCTACTTGCTCGTACTTGGCAAGGCGGTGCGGCTGCACGTGGATCTCGGGCTGCTGAGGCAACTGCGCGGCCGCCTGCAGCCGGGCATCGAGCGTCACGCGATCGGGCACCGGCTCGCCGTTCCACAGCCACTGGCTGGCCGGGGTGACGGCAATGTTCACCACCAGCGGCTCCAGCGCCTGTGGCGGCGGCGTACCGGTGGGCAGTTCCACTTCGACCGACTGCAGCTGGAACGGAATGGTGATGATCAGCATCACCAGCAGCACCAGCATCACGTCGATCAGCGGCGTGATGTTGATCTCGGCCGTGACATCGGCGTCGCCGGTGTCGTCGCCTGTGTTGAAGCCCAGTGCCATGGTGCCTGTCCTTATTCGCGCGACGGCGGTTCGGTGATGAAGCCAACGCGCGTGATGCCGGCCTGCTGCGCCGCCAGCACCGCGCGGCCCACGGCCTCGAAATCGGCGCGCGCGTCACCGCGGATGTGCACCTCGGGCTGCGGTTGCTGGCGGGCCGCCCGGGCCAGGCGCTCGCGCAGCGCCAGCGCGTCGGGCAGCCGCGCGTCAAACCAGTAGGTGGCGCCGGCCCGGTCCACCGAAATCACGATGGTTTGCGCCTGCGCTTCGCGCATCGGGTTGGATTCTTTGGGCAGGC
>JANOBJ010000196.1:0-1780 GCA_031411575.1 Betaproteobacteria bacterium
GCCATTTTCCAGAGCGGGTTTGCAGTCGCCATTCGAGTTTCCCTCAAGGCAAGGCCAAGCCAGCTTGGCGAACCCCGCCGCGTGGGATGGCGGGCGTATCGCTTCCATCCTAGAGGTGTTCTCGAATATTTGCAGCGCGGGATCGGCCGATACAAGGACAACAGCCGCTGGCAAGGCTGCGAGCGGCTGTGGGGTGAGTCCGACCAAATCAGTCGGGATGCCCAACCGGGCGCGGGCGTGTGACGCTCAGGCGGCCAGCCGCTTCTCGATCTGCGCCTTGGTGTCGGTCAGCGCCTGGGGCAGGTGGTGCGACAGTTGCGTGAACAGTTCTTCGTGCAGCTTCAGCTCGGCCTGCCAGGCGGCTTTGTCGATGCTGGTGACGTTGGCAAACTGCTCGGCAGTGAAATCAAGGCCGGTCCAGTTGAGCTCTTCATACGCCGGGCTGACGCCGAAGACGTGCTCGGTGCCCGCGGCCTTGCCTTCGATGCGGTCGATCATCCACTTCAGCACGCGCATGTTCTCGCCGTAGCCGGGCCAGACGAACTTGCCGTCGGCGCCTTTACGGAACCAGTTGGTGGTGTAGATGCGTGGCAGCGTGGCGCCCGAAGCGGCGAGCTTGTCGCCCAGGTCGAGCCAGTGCTGGAAGTAATCGCTCATGTTGTAGCCGGCGAACGGCAGCATGGCAAACGGGTCACGCCGCACCACGCCGGCCTGGCCGGTGGCGGCGGCCGTGGTTTCCGAGCCCATGGTGGCGGCCATGTAGACGCCTTCGACCCAGTTGCGGGCTTCGGTCACCAGCGGCACGGTGGTGGAGCGACGGCCGCCGAAGATGAAGGCGTCGATCGGCACGCCGGCCGGATCATCCCAGGCGCTGTCGAGTGCCGGGTTGTTGACGGCGGCCACCGTGAAGCGTGCGTTGGGGTGGGCGGCCTTGGCACCGGTTTCCTTGGTGATTTGCGGCGTCCAGTGGTTGCCCTGCCAGTCGATCGCGTGCGCCGGCGGCTCGCTCATGCCTTCCCACCAGACGTCGCCGTCGTCGGTCAGCGCAACGTTGGTGAAGATCACGTTCTTGTCCAGGCTGGCCATGCAGTTCGGGTTGGTCTGCGTGTTGGTGCCGGGCGCCACGCCAAAGTAGCCGGCCTCGGGGTTGATGGCGCGCAGCGTGCCGTCGGCCTGGGGCTTGATCCAGGCGATGTCGTCGCCGATGGTGGTGACTTTCCAGCCGTCAAAGCCGGCCGGCGGGATCAGCATGGCGAAGTTGGTCTTGCCGCAGGCGCTCGGGAAGGCCGCGGCCACGTGGTATTTGCGGCCCTGCG
The DNA here is from genome assembly GCA_031411575.1 of Betaproteobacteria bacterium. Taxonomy (GTDB): domain Bacteria; phylum Pseudomonadota; class Gammaproteobacteria; order Burkholderiales; family Burkholderiaceae_C; genus JANOBJ01. Next base: position 1,317 of record JANOBJ010000196.1, read on the forward strand.
GGTTGGTCACGCCCAGGATCAGCATGTGCTCGGCCAGCCAGCCCGGGCTACCGGAGGGCCCCTGCGAGGCCGCCTTACCCATGTTGGAGGCGATGCGCAGCGCAAAGCACTTCTTGCCCAAGAGCGCGTTGCCGCCATAGCCCGAGCCATACGACCAGATCTCGCGCGTCTCGGGGTAGTGCACGATGTACTTGGTTTTGTTGCACGGCCACGACACGTCTTGCTGGCCGGCCGCGAGCGGCGCGCCCACGGTGTGCACGCAGGGCACAAACTCGCCGTTCACGCCCAGCACCTCGTACACCGCCTTGCCCATGCGCGTCATGATCTTCATGTTGACGGCCACGTAGGGGCTGTCGGACAGCTCGATGCCGATGTGCGCGATCGGGCTGCCCAGCGGGCCCATGCTGAATGGCACCACATACATCGTGCGGCCGCGCATGCAGCCGTCAAACAGTGGTTGCAGG
>JANOBJ010000197.1:0-6852 GCA_031411575.1 Betaproteobacteria bacterium
TGTAACTGAGATTGGATTCCTTGTCGAACACCTGCCCCGGATAGCGCAGGTTGAACTCGATCCTGGGGATGCTGGTGGTACCCGCATTCGTGGTGGTCAGCGGGTTCACATACCGGTCTGCCGCCAGCGTAGGCGGGGCATCCCCAAACGCACTGTAGGCCCACTGCCGCGTGCGGCGCCGTCAAGCGTGCAAACCAGCTGGCGACGTGACTTAAACTGAAGTTTTAGGAGACTTGCAAAATGAAGTGTGGTTCTTGGCTATTGGCAATTTGCGGCATGGCCTTGCTGGGGGGCTGTGCGGCGCCGCAGCAGCGCAATTTCCCCCCGCCGGAGGACTATGTGCCTATGGCGCAGGTGCAGATTGCGTCGCGCTTTACCGTTATTCCTGTTACCCGGGACAACGTCGACCAGGAGGCCAGAAAGTGCATCCCCAAGTTACCCCTTGGCGGCGCAGCCACCGCGCGTCTGGCCGACCGGGTGTCGAGCACCGACACCACTGCGCTGAGGCATACCAGTTCCGCCAATTATTTTGTGGTGATGCAGTCGTCGGCCGTCTGCATTCAGCAAAGCTCGGAGAAGTTTCCCATCTTCGCGGCCGAGGCGTTTTTCGCCACGGTCAACCCCACTGGCGTTCCGCCCGATATCACCGACGGCTGGTACCGGCAGCTGGCCATGCTGCTGGCCAAACAGGGCGTTGCCAAGGTGGCCTATGTCTACAGCAATGGCAATGCCACGCTGGCGAGCTACTGGTTTTCAGGCAATTCGAGTGTCAGCCTTTTGTACTCCAGTGAGTTCCGCAAAAAGGGCGCCTGGGAGACTGAGCGGTTTGATACCCAGTTTTCGCACCCGACGATCGCTGGCGTCGAAGAAACGGTCCGCAACAACCTGAAGAGCAAGAGCACCCCGGTGTTGCACCGGACGCGCTGATGTCATGCCGGGCGCTGGCGCGGCGCGCGCGCCCAGCCGAGGGCGCTCCCCCTCAATCCGGCTTGGTATCAATAAAACTTTGCCGCAGCATCAGCTTGTCCTGCAGGCGGGTCAGGTTGGCGTGCTCGGCGCGCCAGTCGATCTGGGGGAAGCGGAAATCGAGGTAGCCGAGCGCGCAGCCGACCGCGATGTCGGACAGGCTCAGGTGGATACCGCTGCAAAAGGGTTTGTCGCCCAGGCCTTTGCTCATGGCCTTGAGGCCGGCGGTGATCTTGGCGAGCTGGCGGTCGGTCCAGGGCTGGCAGCGCTGGTTGTCGGGGCGGCCGGCCCAGGTGGCTTCCAGCCGGGCCAGGATGGCGGCGTCGGTCACGCCGTCGGCCAGCGCCTCCCAGGTCTTGACTTCGGCGCGCTCGCGGCCGGGCTGGGGGATGAGCTTGCCCACCGGCGACAACGTATCCAGGTATTCCACGATGACGCGCGAGTCAAACACCGCTTCGCCGCCTTCCATCACCAGGCAGGGCACCTTGCCCAGCGGGTTGGATTCGACGATCTTGGTGGTGGCGGCCCACACGTCTTCGGTGACGAACTGGTAGTCCAGCTTTTTTTCGGCCATGACCACGCGGACTTTGCGCACGTAGGGGCTGGTTATGGCACCGATGAGTTTCATGGGTTCTCTTTTGAGCATGGCGATGTGACAGTGGGTTCATTCTAGGGGAAGCTTGGGGCAACGGGCGCTGCGCCGGCGTGCTGGCCCGCCCATCCGTGGCCCGCTGTGGACGCGCGCCTACAATGCTGCGCATGAGTTTTTCCTCGATCTCGGCGCTGTCTCCACTGGACGGCCGCTACGCCAACCGCCTGGCCGCGCTGCGCCCGCTGATGAGCGAGCTGGGCTACATGCACCGCCGCGTGCAGGTGGAGGTGGCCTGGTTCATCGCGCTCAGCGACGCCGGGTTTGCCGAATTCAAGCCGCTTTCGCCGGGAGCGCGCACTTACTTGCTGGCGCTGGTCAAGAATTTCTCGGAAGCCGATGGCGTGGCCATCAAGGAGATCGAGAAGACCACCAACCACGACGTCAAGGCGGTGGAATACTGGATCAAAGGCAAGTTTGAGGCGCGGCCCGAGCTGCTGCACGCCGCCGAGTTCGTGCACTTTGCCTGCACCAGCGAAGACATCAACAACACCAGCCACGCGCTGCAACTGAAGGGCGCGCGCGACACCGTGCTGCTGCCCGCGCTGGACGCGGTGATCGCCAAGCTGCGCGAGATGGCGCACGCCTTTGCCGCCGAGCCGATGCTCAGCCGCACCCACGGCCAGACCGCCAGCCCGACCACGGTGGGCAAGGAAATCGCCAATGTGGTGGTGCGGCTGTCGGCTGCGCGCGACAAAATTGCGGCCGTCAAGCTGCTGGCCAAGATGAACGGCGCGGTCGGCAACTACAACGCCCACCTGTCGGCCTGGCCCGAGCACGACTGGGAAGCCTTCAGCAAAAAGGTCATCGAAAGCCCCGAGCCACTGGGCCTGGGCCTCACCTTTCAGCCCTACAGCATCCAGATCGAGCCGCACGACTACATGGCCGAGCTGTATGACGCGGTGGCGCGCACCAACACCATCCTGATTGATTTCGCGCGCGACGTGTGGGGCTACGTGAGCCTGGGCTACTTCAAGCAGCGGCTCAAAGCCGGCGAGATCGGCTCCAGCACCATGCCGCACAAGGTCAATCCGATCGATTTCGAGAACGCCGAAGGCAACCTGGGCCTGGCCAACGCGCTGCTGCGCCACCTGAGCGAAAAGCTGCCGATCAGCCGCTGGCAGCGCGACCTGACCGACAGCACCGTGCTGCGCAACATGGGCGTGGCGCTCGGCTACGCCGTGCTGGCCTACCACGCGCTGGGCGTGGGCCTGGCCAAGCTGGAGCTCAACCGCGAAGCGCTGGCGGCTGACCTCGATGCCTCATGGGAAGTGCTGGCCGAGCCGATCCAGACCGTGATGCGCCGCTACGGCGTCCCCGGCGCCTACGAAAAGCTGAAAGACGTGACGCGCGGCAAGACCGTGACGGCCGAAGCGCTGCACGGCCTGATCCGCTCGCTGGAGATCCCCCAGGCCGAAAAAGACCGGCTGCTGGCGATGACGCCGGGCAGCTACACCGGGCTGGCGGCGGCGCTGGCGCGGCGCGTCTGACGGGGTGCGCAAAGGCGCATTTTTGGGTCAAATCGGCCTATGGTCCCCGTCAGTTGGTCGTTTATAGCTACTATTTTTATAGCATCTGATCGGTATCCTTGGCCCTCAAATCCACCATCTTCAAGGCTGTCCTGCAGATTGCCGACATTGACCACGGCTACTACGCCGACCATGCGCTGACGCTGGCGCGGCACCCGAGCGAGACCGACGAACGCATGATGATCCGGCTGGCGGCGCTGGCGCTGAACGCCTGGCAGCTGCAAACCGTGTGCAACGGGGACGGCACACTGGCCTTTGGCGCCGGCCTGTCCGACCCGGACGACCCCGACGTCTCGCTGACCGACTTCACCGGCCGCAAACGCCTGTGGATAGAGGTCGGCCAGCCCGAGGACAAGCCCATCCTCAAGGCCTGCGGCAAGGCCGACCAGGTGCTGCTGTACTGCTTTGCGCACTCGGCGCCGATCTGGTGGCGCGGCATCCAGACCAAGCTGACCCGGCCACAAAACCTGGCCGTCTGGCAAGTGCCCTCCGACGCCTCGCAGGCGCTGGCCAAACTGGCGCAGCGCAGCATGCAGCTGCAGGCCACCGTGCAGGAAGGCGCGCTGACCATGGGCGGCGCCAGCGACAGCGTGCACCTGGAGCCGGTGCGGCTGAAATAGGGCTGGCGGGCCAATTTTTTACGTCAAATCGGCCGGTGGTCGGCGTCCAATGGTCATAGTTTGCTACAGATAATATAGCACTGGGTGTTCACACCGGCATCGGCGTTCCGCACTGCCAGCACTGCTCAAACCCGCCTTCCACCGTTTCGCCGCAGGCGCAGACCCAGCGCCGCTGCGGCAGGTGCTGCAGATCGTCCAGCAGGGTGCGCGCAGGTTGCTCCTGCTCGTCGTGGCGCAGCCAGATTTCGGGCAGGCACTGGTCCGGCGGCAGGTGGCCGGCTACGGCGCCCAGGTATTGGCGCTGCACCGAGGCGTCGATGCCGGCGGCGCGCAGCAGGTCTACCCAGAGCGTGGCAATCGCGATGTTGGGGGCCTGGACCAGACGCAGCATGGTGGCAGCCCCGGCTTTCAGTCGATGTTGCCGACCGGCTCGGCCACGCGCTCGGCGGCGCGTTCGGCGTACTTGTTGAAACGCCAGGCCTCGTTGGCCAGCGTGATGCGGCGCCAGGTGTGGCGCTTTTCGGCCGGGCTCATCTCGGGCCAGTGCTGCACCTCCTCGAAGGTGCGGCCGCAGCCCTTGCACAGCGCGTCGCCCTGGCTGGTGGAGCAGATCGCAATGCAGGGCGTGTCGGGCGTGCTGTCGTACCAGATCTTCCAGGCGGCGTGGGCCTTGGCCGGGAAGGTCAGCTCGTCGGCCTCATCCTCGTGGTAGTACACCAGCAGGGCATACACCTCGGCCAGCGCGCGCAGCTCGGGCGCCAGGGTGACGCCGTCGGGCGAGGGCTTTTTTTCGCGCCAGTAGTTGATGGCGGCTTCGATGTCGGTGATGTGGATGCCGGCCATGGGGAGTGCTGGGAAAGGGAGCGGGCATGATAGCCCGCCCGCCCCCGCCACGCCCGCCAGGGCTACCCGCCGCGCGGGGCTTTCAGGATTTGCGGGTTGCCGCCGGCGCGCTGCGCACGCTCCAGACCATGGTGATGGCCAGCACCGCCACCACCACGCCCAGCGACACCAGCACCGGTATCTTGAAGATGTCGATCAGCATCATCTTGGTTCCGATGAACACCAGGATCACCGCCAGCCCGTAGGTCAGCAGGTGGAACTTGCTCGCCACTGCCGCCAGCAGGAAGTACATGGCGCGCAGGCCCAGGATGGCAAACACATTGCTGGTGAGCACGATGAACGGGTCGCTGGTGATGGCAAAAATGGCGGGAATGGAATCGACCGCGAAGATCACGTCGGTCAGGCCCACCAGGCAGATCACCATGAACAGCGGGGTGGCTATTCTTTTGCCGTTTTCCACCGTCCAGAACTTCTCGCCGTCGTAGTGCTTGCTCACCGGCAGCATCTTGCGCAGGAGTTTCAGCGCTGGGTTGTCGTCCAGGCTCTGCTCTTTGCCGGCGGCCCACCACATCTTGACGCCGGTGAGGATCAAAAACGCGCCGAAGAGATACAGGATCCAGTGAAACTGCTGCAGCAGCCAGCCGCCGACCAAAATCATGATGGTGCGCAGCACGATGGCGCCGATGATGCCGATCATCAGCACCCGCTTCTGGTACGCCGGCGGCACCGCGAAGTAGGTGAAGATCATCAAAAAGACAAAGATGTTGTCCACCGCCAGCGATTTTTCGATCAGGTAGCCGGTCAGGAACTCCAGCGATTTCTCGTTGGCGACCTCGGTGGAACCCGTGGTGTCTTTCACGGCCCACCAGAACAAGCCGTTGAACGCCAGGCTGGCCAGCACCCAGACGATCGACCAGTTGACCGCTTCCTTGACGCCCACCTCGTGCGCGCCCTGCTTTTTCAGCACCACAAAGTCGATGAACAGCGCGGCGATGACGATCGCGATGAAGGTGGCCCACAGCCACGGCGGCGCCACCGTTGAGAACAACGATTCCATGAGAAAAACCTTTCAAGACCTGTGAATGACGGCGGGTACAACCATCCGAAAGGTCTTGCGGGAGAACAGGCGCGTTGCGTGAACGCGCTGTCTAAACGGGTCTCTGCGGGTTCCGGCCACTATCAAACAGATAGCAACGTATTGACGAAACACCGGCGCTGCAGGCTCAAAAGGCTTTGAATCTGCGGCTCGCTACTCCCCTTTCGGTAGCGCGACTCTACGGTTTTTTCTTATCCTCAGGGGGCTTGCGGGATTTGTGATTAAGGTGTTTTAATCACGTTAACGAAGGGGAGTAGCTCCCAACCGTTGCCGCACAGGGAGGCGCCTCAGGTGCCGTGGCAATGGCGATCAGCACGCCGTCATTACGAAGTATTACTTCCGGTTTGCTGGGCACATTCTGCATGACTCCATGCCGAGCAAGACCTTCGACACGGAACCCGCTGGGGGTTCGGTCGAAGTCCGTCTGTGTGCCCGTTTCCGCCTGCTGTCCGGCGGTCCAACGGCAGGCGTTCATCTGCTGATTCCATGGCGGGTTGTACCTACATACAACTCGGAGAACCGTCATGGAATTCATGTCAGCCGCGTGGTGGTCAGCCCTGCTGGCCATCATCCTCATCGACCTCGTGCTGGCGGGCGACAACGCGATCGTGATCGCGCTGGCCGCGCGCAACCTGCCGCCAACACTGCAACGCAAAGCCATCGTCTGGGGCACGGTCGGCGCCATTGTCGTGCGCTCGATCATGACGATTGGCGTGGTCTGGCTGCTCAAGATCCCGGGGCTGATGCTGGTGGGCGGCCTCGGGCTGCTGTGGATCGCCTACAAGCTGCTGGCTGACCCCGGCGCGGACGAGGAACACGGCCCGGTCGCCACCACGTTCTGGGGCGCCATGAAAACCATCGTCATCGCCGATGCGGTCATGGGCCTGGACAACGTGCTCGCCGTGGCCGGCGCCGCGCGCGAGCACTTCTCGGTGCTGGTGATCGGGCTGGTGCTGTCGGTGGCGCTGATGGGGCTCGCCTCGACCTTCGTCGCCCGGGTCATCGGCCAGTACCGCTGGATCGCCTACATCGGCCTCGCCATCATCCTCAACGTGGCGCTGCACATGGACTGGGCGGGCTGGCACGAGGTCGCCCCGGTGGTCGGCGACCGCATCGGCGCCTGGCTGGCGCCGGCCGCCCCCGTGGTGG
>JANOBJ010000198.1:0-1784 GCA_031411575.1 Betaproteobacteria bacterium
GTGATGTAGACCTTGTGGTCCTTGAGCATGGTGCGCACCGTGTCGCGCAGCAGGGTGGCGTAGTGGCCCGACAGCGGCGCCACGATCAGCACGGCGGGCTCACCCTTGAGCTTGGTCAGCGTTGCGGTGTCGTCGGTGAAGCGCTTGAAGCGGCGCAGCTCGCAAAACGGCTTGTCGATCTCGACCCGCTCATGGATCGCCATGTCCACGCCGTCGAGCTTCACGGTCTTGATGTCGAAGCTGGGTTTGATGTAGTCCTTGCCCAGGCGATACAGCAGGTCGTAGCCAGCCGAGAGGCGCTGGGCAAACGGGTTCTGGCCGAAGGGCGAGCCCGGGTTGCTGTACAGCTTGGCGGCGGCCTGCGCGAATTCGGTGATCGGCTCCATGAGGGAGCGCTGCGTTTCGTAAATCTGGTAGAGCATCGGGGCCTACTTTCGGAATATGTTGCAGTGCAATATAACAGTTGTCATACAGCTTGTTTGGAGTGATAACACCAATCCGGTGCGGCGGGTACGGTTGCCACGGCGTCGCTCCGGGGGCCTTGTTGGTGCGCACCGCGGCCGGAGAGTGGTTATAAATCAACAGTATTCGGCCGGCAATCGAGCGCGAGTCACGGGTGGGCCGGTGGCGCGCCCGCGCAACACTGCCGGTCGGGCGGGGGCTATGTCTGGCGTACAGGGACTGGAAGGGTCGACGTCACTGAAATCATGTTGCTATTAAATATATAGCAAACTATGACCAGCTGATAAGCACCAGAGCACGATTTGGCACTGAAAAGCCGCCACAGAGGCGCCTGCGGGGGCTGGGTGGAATGGGTGCTTGCGCCGGCTGTCCGCCGCGCCCAAACCTGGTCCGTTTCAGACCACTTTCGCGATGCACGCGCAGACGTAGTCGATGTTCTTGCTGTTGAGCGCGGCCACGCACATGCGGCCAGAGTCGGTGCCGTAGACGCCGAATTCGTTGCGCAGGCGCACCATCTGGTCTTTTGTGAGGCCCGAGTAGCTGAACATGCCGATCTGCTGGGTGATGAAGCCCATGTCCTGCTTCACGCCGGCGGCTTTCAGGCCGTCCACCAGCTTCTGGCGCATGGCCTTGATGCGAACCCGCATCTCGGCCAGCTCGCCCTCCCACTGGGCGCGCAGGGCGGGCGTGTTCAGGACGGTGGCGACCACGGTCGCGCCATGGATCTGCGGGTTGCTGTAGTTGGTGCGGATCACCAGTTTCAGCTGGCTCAGTACGCGCGCCGCCTCTTCCTGGCTGTGGCAGACCACGCTCAGCGCGCCCACGCGCTCGCCGTACAGGCTGAAGCTCTTGGAAAAGCTGGTGGAGACAAAGAAATCGAGCCCGGCCGCGACAAACTTGCCGATCACCGCGCCGTCTTCGGCGATGCCGTAGCCAAAGCCCTGGTAGGCCATGTCCAGAAACGGTGTCAGGCCGCGAGCCTTGACGGTGGCGATCACCTGGTCCCACTGGGCGGGGGTGATGTCGTAGCCGGTCGGGTTGTGGCAGCAGGCGTGCAGCACCACGATGGTGCCGGGCGCGGCGGCGTTCAGCGCGGTCAGCATGCCGTCGAAGTTGACGCCGCGCTTGGCGGCGTCGTAATAGGGGTAGCTTTCCACCACGAAGCCGGCCTGCATGAACAGCGCGCGGTGGTTTTCCCAGCTCGGGTCGGAGCTCAGCACCTTGGCGTCGGGGCTGAGCTTTTTCAGGAAATCCGCGCCGATCTTCAGGCCGCCGGTGCCGCCAATGCCTTGCGCGGTGGCCACGCGGCCGCTTTTGACGGG
>JANOBJ010000199.1:0-7754 GCA_031411575.1 Betaproteobacteria bacterium
GCGGCAGTGCTCAACCCCAATAAAATCAGAATGAGACACACCGTGGCGGAGAAGACCGGCGCGATGAAGCCGTAAGACATTCCTGCAGAGTGCATGGCCTGACATGCCCAAACACCGAAGCGCCTGTGGAAAAGCCGGTTCTGTAGCGACTGCCTGGAAAATCTGAACATGCTCAAAGGCATTGACCCGCTGCTCACCCCCGACCTGCTCAAGCTGCTGGCAGAAATGGGCCACGACGACGCCGTGGTGCTGGCCGACGCCAACTTCACGGCCACAAGCCTGGCCGCTGGCAAGCCAGTGGTGCGCCTGCCGTGCGCCAACATGGCGCGCACGGTGGCCGCCGTACGCTCGGTGCTGCCGCTGGCGGCAGACGTGGACCATCCCGTGGCCTACATGCAGGTCAGCGGAACCGAGGCACCCTACCTCTCGGCGCTGCAGCGCGAAGTACTGCCCTTGCTGCAGCCTGATCTGCTGGATCACCAGCGGCCGGAGGCGGTGGAACGCTTCGAGTTCTACCAGCGGGTGCGCGCTGCCTGCGCCATCGTAGTGACGGGCGAGCAACAGCCTTTTGCCAACTTCATCCTGCGCAAAGGCGTGATTGGCGAAAACCTGCGTCCATGACCGACCTGAACAGTACTTCCGCCATGGAGCCACCAGCCGAGACCCCGGGCATTGCCGGTGAAGCGCACGCCCTGCTGCGTCCGCGCGGCTCCAACCACGTCGGCATGCGCCAGTTCAACGAACGCGTGGTGCTGCAGGCCATCCGCCTCAACGGCAGCCTGCCCAAGGCTGATCTCGCGCGCCTGACGGGCCTGACCGCGCAGACCATCGGCCTGATCACCACCCGGCTGGAAGAAGACGGTTTGGTGTTGCGCCATGACCGCGTGCGCGGCCGCATTGGCCAGCCGTCGGTGCCGCTGGCGCTGAACCCGGATGGCGCGTTTTCGATCGGCATCAAGGTTGGCCGACGCAGCGCTGACTGGCTGTTGGTCGATTTCACCGGTCAGGTGCGCGCCCGCGAGACGCTGGAATACGCCTTCCCCGACGCACAGATGCTGCTGCCCGCGCTGCATGAGCGCATGGAGCGGCTACGCCAGTCGCTGGGCGCGCTCAGTCCAAGGCTGGTGGGCGTGGGCGTGGCCGCACCTTTCCTGCTGGGTGGTTGGCACCGCATGCTGGGTCTGTCTACCGCGCAGTCCGACGCGTGGAACCGGATCGACCTGCGCGCCGAGGTGCAGCGCCTGTGCGATGTGCCGGTCAGCTTTGCCAAGGACACCTCCGCTGCCTGCGTTGCGGAGCTGGTGGCGGGCCGCGGCCGCGACCTCAAGAGCTTCGTCTATCTGTTTGTCGACACGTTTGTGGGCGGCGGGCTGGTGATCAATTCGCACCTGCATGGTGGCGTGCACGGCAACGCTGGCGCCGTCGCATCACTGCCGATGGCGGTGGCGGACGGTGCCTCGGCGCCCGACCAGCTGATCGGCCGCGCCTCGCTGTGGGATCTGGAACAGCGCTTCACCGCCAAGGGGCTGGACGCTACCGCAGCCTACGATGACCGTGCGCTCGCTCCCGGCTATGAGGCCGAAACCGACGCCTGGGTGGCGGGGGCGGCCAGCGCGCTGGCCCACTGCATCGTCAGCGGCACGGCGTTTCTGGATATTGAGGCGGTGGTGCTGGACGGCTCGTTTTGCCGGCCGCTGCTGGAGCGGCTGCTGGCGCGAACCCATGCCGCGCTGGATGGCTACTGCTGGGAAGGGCTGTGGCGGGCGCCGGTGTACGCGGGCAGCATCGGGTCGGAGGCGCGGGCGCTGGGCGGCGCGTTGTTGCCGCTGCACGCCAACTTTGCGCCGGATCGCGACCTGTTTTTGAAGGTCGGCGGCTGAAGCGCGGTGGCGGCCTGCGCTGGCTGCGTCAGGTCGGGGTAGCCGCGCGGCGCGCCCGCCACGCCCCGAACAGCACGAACAAGCCGGGCACGAAGATCATCGCCCAGATGATCTTGTCCAGATTCGCCTTGACCCAGGGCAGGTTGCCGAACAGGTAGCCCGCCGTGCAGATGCCCAGCACCCAGATCAGCGCGCCCACGACGTTGTAGGCCGTGAATTTGCCCCGGCTCATGGCGGCTACGCCCGCCACGAACGGCGCAAAGGTACGAACGAACGGCAGGAAGCGCGCCAGGATAATGGTGATGCCGCCGTAGCGCTCATAGAACGCATGCGCCTGGTCGAACGCCCGCTTGTTGAAAAACCGCGATTGTTCCCAGCGGAAAACCTTCGGCCCAAAGTACCTGCCGATCGAGTAATTGCACTGGTCGCCCAGAATCGCGGCTGCAATCAGCACGCCGCAGGCGAGTGGAAAGTTCATCAGCCCGGCGCCCGACAGTGCGCCGACGATGAACAGCAGCGAGTCGCCGGGCAGGAACGGCATCACCACCACGCCGGTTTCGGTGAAGACGATCACGAACAGCAGCGCATACACCCAGACGCCGTAGTCGCGCACGAAGGCCTCGAGGTACTTGTCCACGTGCAGGATGAAGTCGATCAGATAAGTCACCAGTTCCATGGGGAAGGATTATCCCCGCCCCTAAAATGCCGGGGTGAACGCCGTTCTTGCCCCTGCCCCCCGTCGCCCGATCCGTGAGTTGCCTGATGAGCTGATCAGCCAGATCGCCGCGGGCGAGGTGGTGGAGCGCCCGGCCTCGGTGGTGCGCGAGCTGGTGGACAACGCGCTGGACGCAGGCGCCACGCAGGTCACGGTGCGGCTGGCGGCCGGTGGCGTGCGGCTGATCGTGGTGGAGGACGATGGCGTGGGCATCGCGCGCGAAGAACTGTCGCTGGCGCTGCGGCGCCACGCCACCAGCAAGATCGAGAGCCTGGCTGATCTTGAATCGGTCGGCACCATGGGGTTTCGCGGCGAAGCACTCGCCGCTATTAATTCAATAGCTGAACTTGCCCTGCTGTCGCGCACCAGCGGCCAATCCAGTGCTTTTTTGCTGGATGGACGCAGCGGTGAGCTCAAACCCGTGGCACGCGGCACCGGCACCACGGTGGAAGTCAAGGAACTGTTCTTTGCCACCCCCGCACGCCGCAAGTTTTTGAAGACCGACGCCACCGAACTGGCGCACTGCACCGAGGCGGTGCGCCGCCACGCGCTCGCGCGGCCCGACGTGGGTTTTGCGATCTGGCACGAGGGCAAGCTGGTCGAGCAGTGGCGCGCTGCCTCGCTGGAGCAGCGCATGGCCGATGTGCTGGGCGAGGATTTTCTGGCGCAATCGGTGGCGGTGGACTACCGGTCTGGTGCGATCACCGTGCGCGGCCGCGCGGGCATTCCGGACGCCGCCCGCGCGCGCGCCGACCAGCAGTTTGCCTACGTGAACGGCCGCTACGTGCGCGACAAGGTGCTGAGCCACGCCGCGCGCAGCGCCTACGAAGACGTGTTGCACGGCCAGCGCCAGCCGGTCTATGCGCTGTACCTGGCCATCGACCCCACGCGCGTGGACGTGAACGTGCACCCCACCAAGATCGAGGTGCGTTTTCGCGACAGCCGCGAAGTGCACCAGGCCGTGCGGCACGCGCTAGAGAATGCGCTGGCGGCGCCGCGCGCAGCCGCCGCGGCGGCGCTGGCCGCCGATCCACCCCCAGGTGAGTTTTTAGGGTCAAATGTGCCTCTGGTGCCTGCCAAACGGTCACAGTATGCTATTAATTTTGTAGCATTTGCCAATCAGACACCTGGCCACCATGTGTCCGATCTGGCTGCGCTGTGGAATGCAACACCCTCCGGCCAGCCGGCTTTTCCCACGTCTGGCATTGCGGGCCCGGCCGATCCGGGTGTCGCGGCCAGCCGCGCGGCCAACGCCAGCGAATTGCCTGAAGGCGACTGGCCACTGGGCCGCGCGCTGGCGCAGTTGCAGGGCATCTATATCCTGGCCGAGAACACCAGCGGCCTGGTGATCGTGGACATGCACGCCGCGCACGAACGCATCGTCTACGAGCGGCTCAAATCACAGCTCGACACGGCGGCCATCGCCAGCCAGCCGCTGCTGATCCCGGCCACCTTTGCCGCCACGCCGCAAGAGGTCGCCACTGCGGAAGCGAGCATCGACACCTTGCGCACGCTGGGGCTGGAGATCACGCCGTTCTCGCCCAAGACGCTGGCGGTGCGGGCGGTGCCCACGTCACTGGCCAGTGGTGACGCCGTGGAACTGGCCCGCAGCGTACTGGCCGAACTCGGCGCGCACGACGCGTCTACCGTGATCCAGCGCGCGCAAAACGAACTGCTGTCCACCATGGCCTGCCACGGCGCGGTGCGTGCCAACCGCCGGCTCACACTGGACGAGATGAACGCCCTGCTGCGCCAGATGGAAGCCACCGAACGCTCCGACCAGTGCAACCATGGCCGCCCCACCTGGCGACAAGTGACGGTGCGTGAGCTCGACGCACTGTTCATGCGCGGGCGCTGAGCACGCGCCCGTGCACCGGGCTCAGTCCACCTGGCTCACGATCGGACAGTTGACCACCGCCCCGGCCGGGCCGAAGGGCGCGCCACCCGGATTGGTGATGAAGCCCTGGTCCACGCGGTTGCGCAGCTGGCCCCAGTCGGTTTGCCGCAGGTTCAGACGGTTTTCCACGGTAGACGCCGTCCACTGGGCCAGATGCACGTCCCACAGCGGGCTGTAGCGGCCCTGGTTGGGTGTCCAGCGCAGCACATTGAGCGGGTCGAGCCCGTCCAGCAGCGCTGAATTCAACCCTTGCCGTTGGCGGTTGGCAGCCCCGGTTTGCCCGTTCACAAACGCCGCCAGGCTGGCACGCGCCGACTTGCTGCCATCGTCGCCAGCGGCGGGCGCAGCAGCCAGCGCTGGCGCGAAGGTCACGCCTTCGAGCGCCGCCACGGCGTCAACCGACGCTTCCGTGGACACGTACTTGACCGCCTTGCCGCCGGAGAATCCGTCGGTCAGGGTATGGCGAACCGTACCCGCCACCGTGTCGATGGCCAGTACCTTGTCAGCGCGCCCCGTTGAGTTGGCCAACTGCGGTGCGTTGCGGATGGTGCCGTCAGGCATTTCGATCAAGGGGCTGTAAGCAACGCCATTGACCGTCTGGCCGATCGCGCCGGGACTGGCTGCCAGCGGAGGAAATCCGGTCGGCCCAGGGACCACCTGACGCGTAGGGCGGAAATCAACCGAGGCGGGAAAATCAATCACGCCGTTGACGACATTCACTTTCATCACCGCAGCGGTTCCACGGGCATTTTCAAGTTTGGAAGACCGGTTGATGCCCAGCTTGTCAGCATCGTTGCCGTCCGATGAGTCCAGCAAGACATACCAGACCTCGTTGCCCTGGCTGGTGCCCCGGTACAGCGGCAACGTCACGCTGTTGTCGGGGTGTTGAATGGCGCTTCGTATGAAGAGTTTCTGGCTGCCCGACTCGGCTCGGGCGCCGCTTGCCAGCAAGGTGGAGCCCAGCGTTAGCGCCAGGAAGGATGCGTTGACAGTTCTGCGTTTCATGAGGTTCTCCTTGTGTGAATGAGGGAAAAGAATGGCTGCTGGCGGCTTGTTGGTCTGCCGTTCGGGCTCCTCTTGAATCTCACCCTCCGGGAGCGCTGGTCTGCTTGGTCGGGTCCAGACAGGCGTTCTTACCCAGGCACGGCTGCGAACCTGTTGCCAGGACAAACCGGCACGCCCGGCACGCGGGCCCGTGCTGACGCAAAATGCTGAACTTATGGATCGCAGCCCACTCACTCCCTGCTCATGAAGCGCCGGCATCTGTTCGCTCTGGTCTGCACCGCACTGGCTCTGTTTGCCGGTTGCGCCACCCTTGATGAAAAGCAGCGCGAATGGATCTTCCAGCCGGGCAACCGCAGCTGGGGCGGTGTCGAGGCGCCGGCGGACATGCAGGATGTCTGGATTGACTTTGCCTCGCGCGCCTCGGGCAAGCCGGCGCGGCTGCATGGCCTGTGGCTGCCGGCCGATGCCGACGGCAAGCCGGGCAAGGCAGGCAAGGTACCGGTGCTGCTGTATTTGCACGGGGCGCGCTGGAACGTGGCGGGCTCGTCGTTTCGGGTGCGACGCATGCAGGAGCTCGGCTTTTCGGTGCTGGCCATCGATTACCGCGGCTTTGGCAAGAGCACCAACGAATTGCCTTCCGAAGACATGGCCTATGAGGACGCGCGCGCCGCCTGGGACTGGCTGGCCGCGCAGTACCCCGAGCGGCCACGCTACATCTTTGGGCACTCGCTGGGCGGCGCCATCGCCATTGACCTGGCCGCCCAGGTGGACGACGAGCGCGGCACCATCGTGGAAGGCACGTTCACGTCCATTCCCGATGTGGCCAGCAGCTTCAAGTGGGGCTGGTTGCCGGTGGGGCCGTTCATCACGCAGCGGTTCGAGTCGATGCGCAAGGTGGCGCGCGTGGGCTCGCCGCTGCTGGTGGTGCACGGCAGCAACGACAACCTGATCAAACCGGAGCTCGGCCGCCGACTGTTTGAGGCCGCCACCGGGCCGAAGCTGTTCATCGAAGTGGAAGGCGGCTCGCACCACAACACCAATTCCATGGGCCAGGGCCAGTACCGGCAGGCCCTGGCGCAGCTGTTCGGCTGGCCCACGACGCGTTGAGCGGTATGTCCGCCATCACCCGGCACGGGCTGAATGGGCGGGTTCTGCTACCCTCCCCTTGATGCCGTCGCCGAGCCCTTCTTCTCCCGCGCCCCACCTGCCAGCGGCCGCATCCCGCAACACCATGTCGCCCGCCGGGGTGGTGGTGATCCTCTCGCTGCTGCTGGGCATCCAGCCCGTGACCACCGACCTGTACCTGCCTGCCCTGCCCGCGCTGACCGAGGGCTTTGGCGCTACCATGCCGCAGGCGCAGCTGACCCTCACCGCCCTGCTGCTGGCGTTTGGCGTGTCGCAGCTGATCTGGGGGCCGCTGAGCGACCGGTTTGGCCGGCGTCCGGTGCTGCTGTGGGGCATGGCGGCGTACGTGGCGGCGGCGGTTGGCAGCGCGCTGGCTCCGACCATGGCGGCGCTGATCCTCTGGCGCACCCTGCAGGGCGCGGCCATGGGCGCGGCGGTGATGTGCGCGCGGGCCATCGTGCGCGACCTGTACGCCCCGCTGCAGGGCGCGCGCGTGATGTCCAAGGGCCTCACCGGCCTGGGCGTGATTGCCTGCATCAGCGCGCCGCTGGGTGGGCTGCTGTCGGACTGGCTGGGCTGGCGCGCGGCGCTGCTGGCACTGGCGGTGTTCGGCGCGGCCACGCTGCTGGTGGTGGCCCTCAGGTTCGAGGAAACCGTGCCCCCCGGCAATCGGCAACGTTTAAGGCCCGGCCCGCTGCTGCGCACCTGGCTCGACATCCTGTGCAACCCGACTTTCCTCGCGTTTTCGGCGCTGTCCATCGCTTCGTATGGCGCGCTGTTCACCTTCCTGGCCGCGTCGCCCTTTGTCTTCATCCAGGTGCTGGGCTTCACCAAGACGCAGTATGGGTTGGTGATGCTGTCGATGTCGGTGGTGTACATCCTGGGCACTTTTCTGTGCCGCCACCTGCTGCCGCGCTTTGGTCTGCGCCGCTCGGTGGCGATCGCGGGCGGCATCACGCTGGCGGGCGGCACGCTGATGGGCGTGCTGGGGATCGCGGGCGTTCCCAAGGGTTGGGCCATCATGGGGCCGATCTACCTGTTCATCCTGGCGCACGGGGTTCACCAGCACGCCCATCAGCGTGCCGCCCGCCAGCGTGATGCCGCCCGCGATCGCCACCGAGCGGCGCAGACC
>JANOBJ010000200.1:0-13406 GCA_031411575.1 Betaproteobacteria bacterium
CGGCGCCCGCCAGCCACGCGTTCACCGTGGGTATCACGGCGGGCACCCAGGCGCTGTTCCTGCAGGTGGGGGTCGGCACCATGACGGGCGGGCGCTTCAATGCGGGCGGCGTGCCGGGCAACAACGCCACCATCAACCGCGTCACGGTGACAGTCCCCGCCGCCAATCTGGGCGGCGGCACACGCGCCATGACCACCGACAGCACCGTCACCGCCAGCCCGTACGACGGCTTTGCGTTCTGCGCGGTGCCGTCGCAGGTGTATGTGGGCGGCTTCTACCGCACGCCCGGCGCCGCGGCCAACGCCACCCTGAGCGCCACGGCGCCGGTTTCGCTGGTCAATGCCACCGGCAACACGATTCCATTCAACACGGTGTCGTGGATCTCCGGCGGCGCGGGCGACGCGACCCCGACCATCCCCAGCGGCACGTTTGTGGGGGGTTCGGCGCAAACCCTGCTGGGCGTGGCGCGCAACACCTGGTTTGAGAGCTGCCTGCAGTTCAACTACGCCAACACCCAGCTGGTGCCCTCAGGCACTTTCACCGGCCGGGTCAGCTACACCTTGACGGCGCCCTGAGCATGAACACCGTGTTGCCGGCGGCTCGCCGATGGTCTTTGGTCGCGGTTCTGGCCGCCGCGCTGTTCGGCGCTGCCGGTGCTGGCGCCGCCACCACGCGGGTGGATGACAGCGGCACCGTGGTCAGCCAGGGCGTGGTGCCGATGCGCTGGAAGCAGTTGGTGCCCGGGCGCGGCGCCGACCATTCGGTGGAAGCCGGCGTGCGCGTGGCGCTGCGGCTCAACCTGGCCCGCTGGCTCAACCAGCCCGTGCGCCTGTACATGGCGCTCGCGCCGGCCGCGGGCGAACCGGTGTTTGCATCCTGGCGTACCCAGGGTCGGCTGCTGCCGGGCGCGCTGCGCTCGGGCGGGCGGACCCTGGTGTTTGACGGTGTGGCCAACGCGGCGACGCTGGAAGAAACGCTGGACCTGACCCTCCGGACCGACGGCCGCGCCCTGGTGGCGCCGCAATCCCTGCAGTTTTACTTCGAGGTGGACACCCCATGATGGACCGGCCCCGGACCGCGCCGCGCTGGCGCGCCGTTGTCTTCGCGCTGGCATCGACTCTGGTTGCCGCGGCGGGCATCTCGCACCCGGCGCGGGCCAGCGAATTCGCACTGGCGGTCTCGCCGCCGCGCTTCGAGCTGGAGATGAAACCCGGCGAACGCAGCCGCCAGGTGCTCGAAATCACCAATGCGTCAGCAGCGGCGTCGACGTTTGCCGTCAAAACCGCCGACTGGACCTTCGGCATGGACAACCAGGTCACTTTCCACGAGGAGTTGCGCGACGGCAGCTGCCGCCCATGGGTGGCGGTCGAGCGGCGCGAACTGACGGTGTCGGGCGGGCGGCCGTATCGCTTCCGCTTTGAAGTCACCACGCCTGCAGACGCCAAGCCCGGCGAGTGCCGATTTGCGATCATGCTGGAAGGGCAAGAGCAGGTCAGCCGTGCCGACACCGGCCCGGCCATCCCGTTCACCGCTCGCCTGGGCGTGGTGGTGTACGTGGCGATCGGGGGCGCTGCGCCCGATCTGAACGTGGTCGGCGCCGGCGTTCAGACCATCAACGGCCTGCCCACGCCGGTGCTGCAGGTGCGCAACAGCGGCAACGCCCATGGCCGGCTGGCGGGTTTTTTGTCGGGCACCGATGCGGCTAACACCGCGCTTGAATTCGCCCCCGGCACCCTGCCGATCCTGCCGGGCGAGACCCGCAACATCCCGCTCACGGCCTCCAAGCCCGGCGACCCCGAGACGGCCGTGGCGGTGCGGTTCCCGGTGACGGTGCGCGGCAAGCTGGAGTGGGGCAAGGGCCAGACGCAAACCGTGGAGCAGCGCTTCTCGCCATGAAGCGACCTGCCCACCCGAGCCATCCCCGCCCTGCGCTGACCGAAACTTGTTCCCGGCTTAGGCGCTGTGCCGGGCTGCTTGCGCTGGCTGGGCTGACTTTCGGCCTGGCAACGGCGCCGGCGATGGCCCAGACACCGGCGCCGCCGGGCGCCCGCCTGCCCGTTACCGTGGCGCCAACCGCCGCCAACGGCACCCCGACCTACGTCGACCGCGTGATGGAGGGCCCGCTGCCCGCCGACGACGGCCTTGAACTGAAAGCCAGCGACTACAACGCCGGCGGCTGGCCGCGCAGCTGGCACATCGACTACTCGGTGTTCAGCCAGCGCGGCGCGTCCCAGACCCGCTCGCGCGCCATCGGGCTCGGCGGTTTTCTGGACACGCCCAACCATGGCGCGTGGTCGGCCAATGCCAATCTGGTCGAGCAGCGGCTGGACGCATCGGGTGCCGCGACCAAGGACACGGCCAGCACCTGGCGCATCGACCAGCGCGCCCTGCCGCTGGACGGCGGCTGGCGCGCCAACCACGCGGCAGGCGACATCAACACCGGCAGCGTGCCCATCGCCCGCGGCCTGGGGCGGGTGATGCTGCCCTCAACCCCGATTCGCGGCCTGGGCGGGCAGTGGTACCTGGCGGACGCAACCGACCTGAACGCCGCCGTCGGCCGCTCGGGCGTGTTCAGCGGGCTCGATCTGGCCGGCTTTGAACCCACGCGCGGGCGCATCGCGTCGCTCGGTGGCCAGATGCGCTTGCCCCTGGGCCGCGCCAATGGCTCGGGTGGGGGCTCCCGCACAGACGCGGCTGTCCAGCTGATCGACGGGCGCGACATCGCCGATGGCGCGGGCAGCAGCGGCACGCTGGACACCCGCGCCCTGTGGGCGGCGCTGGCCTGGGAGGGCGCTGCCCCGTGGGCAGACAGTCTGGCGCCCGGATCGACCCCGCCGGCCGAGCGGCTGGGCGGCCTGCGGCTGCAGGGCAATGTGGTGCACAGCACCAGCAACACCACGAATGGTGGCCTGACCCCCGGCAGCGGCTCTGCCAATGGACTGTGGGCCGACGCCGCCTGGCGCACCGAGCGCTGGCGCAACACAGCCGGGCTGTTCCGGTTCGAGCCCAACCTGCGCTGGGGCACGTCGGTACTGGCCAGCGACCTGCAAGGCGTGTACTGGCAGGCCGACACGGCCACGCGGCAGTGGCAGGCGGGCTTCACCACCGAACTCAGCGACCGCGTGAGCGGCACCGGACTGGGCACCGGCTCGGGCCGCAGTGCGTTTGTCAACGTCAACGGCCGCTACCGGCTCGACACCCGCGACTCACTCGGCGCCGCGCTCAGCCTGCGCGCCCTCACCAGCCCCGGCCAGGCGCTGCAACTGACCTGGGACCGTGCCAGCGACTGGGGCCAGACCCAGTGGCGCGGCGACTATGCCAACACCGGCGGCAGCCGCACCGCCCGGCTCGGGGTGGACCAGACCTGGCCGCTGGTCCGGCCGGCGTCGTTCACCACCTCGCTCGCATGGGAGCGGGTGGCCGGTGGCGCGGCGCCCTCCACCGGCTGGGTCTGGGGGCTGCTGGGCACGGTGTCGCCGTTTGCGCAGTGGTCGGTGGACGCCTCGCTGCGCGGCGCCCGGCGCAGCGACGGCGCCGAGTCGCTGAACGCCAATGTGGGCCTGGGCTGGCAGTCGTTCACCGGCTGGTCATTGTCACTTCGCTACACCGAATCGCGCGGCCAGGAGCCGCTGTCCACCTTGGTCGTGTCGGCCCTGACGGCGGCCAGCCTGCCGGTCGTGGCGGCGACGCCGACCAGCCGCAGCGTGCAGTTGCTGGTGCGCTACGAGGAGCGCGCCGGCACCGCAACCGCCCCGCTGGGCGGCTTGCCCGGCACCGGCGCTGGCTCGCTGAGCGGCCTGGTGTTCTTTGATGCCGACGCCAATGGCCGGCGCGAAGCGACCGAAGCCGGCGTGCCGGGCGTGACCGTGGTGCTGGACCGCCGTTTTGTGACGCGCACCGACGCGCAGGGCCGCTACGCCTTCCCGGCGGTGGCGGCCGGCGAGCACCTGGTGGAGATTTCGCCCGACAACGTGCCGCTGCCCTGGAGCCCGGCGCAGCGCGACCCGGTCAAGACCACGGTGCTGGTGCGCCAGGGCGCGACGCAGGATTTCGCGGTGCAGCGCGACCGCTGACGGCCTGCCGCCATCTACTTCGGCTGCGCTTCGACTTCCTTCTGCCAGCGGTCCACCAGCCGACGCCGCTCGGCTGCCTTGCCGTATTTCTCGAAGTCGTACTTGACCAGGCGCACGGTGTCGATGCCGGGGATGCGCGGGTCGGGCTTGAAAGTCTTGTTGGCGGGCACCTGCAGGCTGTTGGCGCGCGCACCGATCTGCTGGCCGGCCGGGCTCATCAGCCAGTCGTAGTAGCGTTTCGCGTCGGCCGGGTTGCGCGCGCCCTTGACCAGCGCAATGCCGCCGATCTCGTAACCCGTGCCCTCGCACGGCGCGGCCGACTGCACCGGGAACTTGTTGGTGACGCGCTCGTTGTCAAAGCCGAAGATGAAGCTCACGCCGATGCCCACCTCGCCCTTGGCCACGTTGCGCGCCTGCGCCTGGCCGCTGCGCGTGTACTGCGTCACGTTCTTGTGGAGCTTCTTGAGGTAATCAAACGCCGCGTCTTCACCCATCAGCTGCACCAGGCCGGCCACGATGGTGTAGGCCGTGCCGCTGGAGGCGGGGTGCGACATCTCGATTTCGCCCTTGTAGCGCGCATCCAGCAGGTCTTTCCAGCATTTGGGGGCGGGCAGGTTCTTTTTCTTGAGCACCTCTTCGTTCCAGCCGAAGCCGATGGCGCTGGTGTAGAACCCGCCCACGAAGTTCTGGCTCATCGCGTACTGGCGCACCGCCCAGCCGTGCAGGTCAGCCAGGTAGGCCGGGCGGTAAGCTTCCAGCAGGCCCACTTCGGCCGCCTGGTAGTACGGGTCGCCGGTGCCGCCCCACCAGAGGTCGGTCTTGGGATTGGCCGCCTCGGCGCGCAACTGCGCCTGCGCTTCTCCGGTCGGCTTGTGCGACTGGTTCACGCGAATGCCGGTGGCGCGGGTGAATTCCTGGGCCGCCAGTTCGCACCAGGGACGGTCGGTGCTGCAAATCGCGTTGACCGTGCCCTGAGAGCCCGTTTGAGCATGAATAGTGCCTGCGGTGCACGCCAGCAGGACATATAGTGCTATTGATTTAGTAGCATTCAAAATCATGGACGGCCTCAAGGGTGGGGTGGCACACCGCCGCATTGTCACACCGGCGGCACGCTCAGGTCGTGGTCAGAACCATGCATTGCGGCAACGCGAAGCGCTGAAAGTCGGCGTCAAACGTGACCAGCCGCAGCCCGGATGATTGCGCCAGCGCGGCCAGGTAGGCGTCGGTCCACAGGCGTGCGGGCAGGTCGGTGGCACTGACCAGCGCGCGCAAATGGGTGTCGCAATCGTCCGGCTCGGCCAGCAGCCCGACGCCCGGCACCGCCCGGAACTGCTCGTACAGCGCCCAGGCCCCGTCCAGCCGCAGCGCGCCGGCGCCCACCACCCTGGGCTGGCACAGCAGGCGCACCAGCCCCAGCATGGTCACGCGACAAAACCACAGGGCGCTGACGCCGGCGGCCTGCGCCTCGGCCCGGTAGCGCCGGGCGGCGCCGTGGTGCGGATGCTCCTGCACCGCCAGCGCCAGCCAGACGTTGATGTCGGGCAGGTCGCCACCCGAGCCGCCCGGGCGCGGCAGCCAGCCCAGGGCAGGTGCCTCGCGCGCCAGTTGGGCCGGGGACGGGACCGGCGGGTTATAGAGCGTCATTGGCGGGCCATGAATGCGCCATGGGGGCGCCGTGCCGGGGCATCAGGGCGCGTCGTCCAGCAGTTCGCTCAGGCGGGCATTGCTGAATTCGGCGGCGGGCAGTGCCATCGGGGCGCCCAGCCGCACGCTGGGCAGCACCGGTGCCGCCGCATCGCTGGACGGCGGCGGCGCCAGCAGGCCACGCTCGATCAGCGCCAGCACCAGATCGCGCAGGCTGGTGCCTTCCAGCGCGGCGCGCGCCTTCAGGTGCCGGAACAGCGGATCGGGAAAATCAAGACTGGTACGCATATTTGCATTTTTATGCAAAGCTGCCTTTCCGTCAATCCTTTGGCGCAGCCACTCAAAACCGCTCGAACGGCCCCAGATAGCGCCACTGCCCCACAGGCAGCTGCCCCAGCAGCACCTGGCCGATGCGGATGCGCTTCAAGCCCACCACCTTCAGCCCCACCAACTCGCACATGCGGCGAATCTGGCGTTTCTTGCCTTCGCGCAACACGATGCGCAGCTGCTCCTCGTTTTGCCAGCTCACCTGCGCGGGTTTGAGCGGCTGGCCGTCCAGCACCAGGCCGTGGCGCAGCCGCGCCAGCTGCTCGCGCGGGAAACTGGCCTGGGTATTGATCGCCACCGGGCCGAACTGCACCCGCACCAGGTATTCCTTTTCCACCTCGGAGTCTTCGCCGATCAGCTGGCGCGCAATGCGCCCGTCCTGGGTGAAGACGATCAGCCCGACCGAATCAATGTCGAGCCGCCCCGCCGGCGCCAGCCCGCGCAACTGCTGCGGCACGAATCGCACCCCATTGCGGCCCGCCGTGGCAGGGTGCAGCGGGTCGCCGCGCCAGTGGGATTGCGGGCCGATCAGCGACACCGCCGGCTCGTGGCCGTCTTCGGCCTGCGCGCTGACGTAGCCCATGGGCTTATGCAACAGGATGGTGACGCGCTGCTGCTGCTCGCCCTGCGCCAGTCGGTCCACGGTGATCTTCGCGTCGGGCGTGACCTGCATGCCCATCTGCGCCGTCTCGCCGTTGACCTTGACCCAGCCGCGCTCGATCCACTCGTCGGCCTCGCGCCGCGAACACAGGCCCAGCTCGGCCATGCGCTTGTTGAGCCGCGCGGTGGCGGCGGGGGTTGGGGCGTTCGATGGCATACAGTGAATGCTATTATATTTGTAGCTAAAAATGACCAGTAGGTGCGGACTAAGCGGTGTTTTTGCTTGAAAATACGCTCGACCGCAGTGCTGGCAGGTCCAGCACCCGCAGGCCACCGTACTCCACCCGAATCGTGCCCTGTGCCTCCAGCGTGGCCAGCGCTTCATTCACACGCTGGCGCGACAGGCCGACCAGGTAGGCCATCTCCTGCTGGGTGATGCGCAGCACCTCGCCCACGCCCGGGTAGAGCACCGGGTTGAACAGCGCGGCCAGGCTGCGCGCCACGCGTACGTCGGGGTTGTTCAGCCGATCAATTTCGCGCGCCGCGATGAACTGGCCCAGCCGCTCATTGAGCTGGTTCATCACGAAGCGGTTAAAGCCGATCGAGTGGTCCAGCAGCCAGTGAAAGGTGTCCACCGGCAGCCCCGCCACCACGCTCTTGCGCAGCGCCTGGATGTTGTAGCGGTAGGGCTCGCGCTTGAGCGCGGTGCCCTCGCCGAACCAGCCGCCGGGCGGCACGCCGGTAAACGTCATGGTCTGGCCCTGGGCGTTGTCGGTGCTCATCTTGAGCAGGCCCTCGACCACGCCGAACCAGTAGGTCACGGGACGCCCGACGCGGCACACGAAGTCACCGGGCTGGGCATCGCCGAGTTGCAGCCCCTCGATGGCGCGGTCGCGCTCGTCTGGCAGCAGCAGGCCCAGCCAGGGCACGCTGGTCAATTCGCCGGGGTTGGGCGGGCGGCGGCGTTGGTGGAGGGTCAGGTCAGAACCCATGGCGCGTGCGATGTGCTGAACGGTGGCGGATCAGGGAAAGTCCCAAGGGGAGACACCCCTGAATTGTCGTCGAAACGACAACATAACGTCAAACCAGAGCCTACTATCCGGCGTAATCCCAAGACCAAGGCTGTGTGGACTGCTTCCACCCTGCCTAACGCTGACGACTGGAGCCGAAGACAACGGCCGGAGACAAGGACACGAGATGATGACGACGTTTCCCAGACTGCTGCTCAAACACGCCACCGAGCGCCCCACCGCGCCCGCGATGCGCGAAAAGGAGTACGGCATCTGGCAAACCCATAGCTGGGCCGATCTGGCCAAGCTGGTCGAGCAGATTGCGGGTGGCCTGCAACAGGCCGGGCTGGCGCACGGCGAACACATGGTGGTGATTGGCGCCAACCGGCCGCGGCTGTACGCCACCATGCTGGCCGCCCAGTCGATTGGCGCCATCCCGATTCCGCTCTACCAGGACGCGGTGGCCGCCGAGTGCGTGTTCCCGATCACCAACGCCGACGTGCGCTTTTGCCTGGTGGAAGACCAGGAGCAGGTCGACAAGATGCTGGAGGTGCGCGAAAAATGCCCGCAACTCACGCACATCTATTACGACGACCCGCGCGGCCTGCGCAACTATGCCGAGCCGGGCCTGCAGGCCATGGAAGCGCTGATGGAAGCGGGCCGGGCGCACAGCGCCGCCCACCCGGGCTTCTACCAGGCAGCCGTCGAACAGGTGCAGCCCGGCGACGTGGCCGCGATGTTCTTCACCTCGGGCACCACCGGCAACCCCAAGGGCGTGGTGCATACCCACAGCACCCTGATCGACCGCGGCCAGGCCGGGGCTGAATTCGACAAGCTGGGCCCCAACGAAGAGGTGCTGGCCTACATGCCGCCCGCGTGGATTGGCCAGAACATCTTCAGCTACGCGCAGTGGCTGGTGTGTGGCTACGTGGTGAACTGCCCGGAGTCGGCCGCCACCGTGATGATCGACCTGAAGGAAGTCGGACCCACCTACTACTTCGCGCCACCGCGGGTGTTCGAGGGCCTGCTGACCACCGTGATGATCCGCATGGAAGACGCGGGCACGCTCAAGCGCCGGATGTTCCATTACTTCATGGGTATTGCCAAACGCTTCGGCCCGGCGCGCATGGACGGCAAGTCGATTGGCGCGGTCAACGGCCTGCTGTACACGCTGGGCAACTGGTGCGTGTATGGCCCGCTGCGCA
Organism: Betaproteobacteria bacterium; assembly: GCA_031411575.1. Lineage (GTDB taxonomy): Bacteria > Pseudomonadota > Gammaproteobacteria > Burkholderiales > Burkholderiaceae_C > JANOBJ01. Next base: position 8,860 of record JANOBJ010000200.1, read on the forward strand.
ACAGCCTGGGCTTCAGCCGCGTGCGCGTGGCCTACACCGCCGGCGAGGCCATCGGGCCGGATCTGTTCACGTTTTACCGCTCGATCGGCATCAATCTGAAGCAGCTGTACGGCTCGACCGAGACCGCCGTGTTTGTGTGCCTGCAGCCCGACCACGAAGCCCGCGCCGACACCGTGGGCGTGCCCTGCCGTGGCGTGGAGATCAAGGTGACGGACAACGGCGAGATCATGGTCAAGTCGCCGGGCCTGCTCAAGGAGTACTACAAGAACCCGGCCGCCACCGCCGAGGTGCTGACGGCTGACGGCTGGTACCACACCAACGACGCCGGTTTCATCGACGCGCACGGACACCTGAAGATCATCGACCGCGTCAAGGACGTGGGCCGCATTCGTGGCGGCGCCAACGACGGCGCGATGTTCGCGCCCAAGTACGTCGAGAACAAGCTCAAGTTCTTCCCTTTCATCAAGGAGGTGGTGGCCTACGGTGACCAGCGCGAGAAAGCCTGCGTGATGATCAATATCGACTTCGACGCGGTGGGCAACTGGGCCGAGCGCCGCAACCTGTCCTACGCCGGCTACACCGACCTGGCGCAAAAACCCGAGGTCTACCAGCTCATCCAGGACTGCGTGGAGAAGGTCAACGCCGATCTGGCGGCCGACGAGTTGCTGGCCGGCTCGCAGGTCAGCCGCTTCCTCGTGCTGCACAAGGAACTCGACGCCGATGACGGTGAACTCACGCGCACCAACAAGGTCCGGCGCGGCTTTATCGCCGACAAGTACCAGCCGCTGGTCGATGCGCTGTATGGCGGCAAGACCGAGCAGTTCATCGAAACCCAGGTCAAGTTCGAGGATGGCCGTACCGGCAGCGTGAGCGCCACCCTCAGGATTGCGGACGCCAAGACCTTCGCACCCGTCAGACAAGCAGCCTGAAGCAACCATGGCCACCAAGAAAATCGGCGACGTCATCCTCGACGTCAACAACATCTCCCTGAGCTTTGGCGGCGTGAAGGCGCTGGCCGACATTTCCTTCAATGTGAAGGAACACGAGATTCGCGCCATCATCGGCCCCAATGGCGCGGGCAAGAGCTCGATGCTCAACTGCATCAACGGTGTCTACACGCCGCAGCACGGCACCATCACGTTCAGGGGCAAGACCTTTGACCACATGAACTCGCGCGAGGTGGCCGAGATGGGTGTGGCGCGCACCTTCCAGAACCTGGCGCTGTTCAAGGGCATGAGCGTGCTGGACAACATCATGACCGGGCGCAACCTGAAGATCAAAAGCAACATCTTCCTGCAGGCGCTGCGCATCGGCCCGGCCGAGCGCGAAGAGATCGTGCAGCGCGAGTACGTCGAACGCATCATCGATTTCCTGGAGATCCAGGCCTATCGCAAGACACCGGTGGGCCAGCTGCCCTACGGCCTGCAAAAGCGCGTCGACCTGGGCCGCGCCCTGGCGATGGAGCCGCAGGTGCTGCTGCTCGACGAGCCGATGGCGGGCATGAACGTCGAGGAAAAGCAGGACATGTGCCGCTTTGTGCTCGACGTGAACGACGAATTCGGCACCACCGTGGTGTTGATCGAGCACGACATGGGCGTGGTGATGGACATCTCCGACCGCGTGGTGGTGCTCGACTATGGCAAGAAGATCGGCGATGGTTCGCCCGACGAGGTCCGCAACAACCCCGATGTGATCAAAGCCTATCTGGGCACCACGCACTGAGAAAACAGCCATGGGATTCTTTCTTGAAACACTGTTAGGCGGCCTGATGGCCGGCATGCTGTATTCGCTGGTCGCGCTGGGGTTCGTGCTGATCTTCAAGGCCTCGGGCGTGTTCAATTTCGCGCAGGGCGGCATGGTGCTGTTTGCCGCGCTGGCGATGGCGCGCTTCTCGGAGTGGGTGCCGCGCTGGACCGGCATCAACAACCTGATTCTGGCCAACGTCATGGCTTTCGTGCTGGCCGGCGTGCTGATGTTCGTGCTGGCCTGGCTGATCGAGAAGCTGGTGCTGCGCCACCTGGTCAACCAGGAGGGCGCCACGCTGCTGATGGCCACACTGGGCATTGCCTATTTCATCGACGGCATGGGGCAGACGATCTTTGGCAGCGACATCTACAAGATCGATATCGGCATGCCCAAAGAGCCGATCATGGCCTTTGACACCGTATTCCCCGGCGGCATCCTGATCAACAAGGAAGACCTGATCGCCGCGGCGATTGCCGCTGCGCTGGTCGCGCTGCTGACGCTGTTTTTCCAGAAAACGTCGACCGGCCGGGCCTTGCGCGCAGTGGCCGACGACCACCAGGCGGCGCAGTCGATTGGCATTCCCCTCAACCGCATCTGGGTGATTGTGTGGTGCGTGGCGGGCGTGGTGGCACTGGTGGCCGGGATGATCTGGGGTTCCAAGCTGGGCGTGCAGTTCTCGCTGGCCACGGTGGCGCTGCGCGCGCTGCCGGTGGTGATTCTGGGCGGCCTCACCTCGGTGCCGGGCGCGATTGTGGGCGGACTGATCATCGGCGTCGGCGAAAAGCTGTCCGAAGTCTATCTGGGGCCCTTCGTGGGTGGCGGCATCGAAATCTGGTTTGCCTATGTGCTGGCGCTGGTGTTCCTGCTGTTCCGTCCGCAGGGTTTGTTTGGCGAAAAAATCATTGACCGGGTCTGAAGGCCAACCACATGTTCTACAGAGAAAACGGCCAATTCAAGACCACCTACCGGGCGGATCAGCAGATCTTCCCGATCACCCAGGATCGCATCGCCGTGGTCGCACTGCTGGCCGTTGCCTACGTGCTGGTGCCCTTGATGTCCTCGGAGTACATGTTCAAGGCCATCCTGATTCCGTTCCTGATCCTGGCGCTCGCCGCGCTGGGCGTGAACATACTGGTCGGCTACTGCGGCCAGATTTCGCTGGGCTCGGGTGCTTTCATGGCGGTTGGCGCTTACGCGGCCTACAACTTCGTGGTGCGCTTTGAGGGGATGCCGCTGATCGTCGCGCTGTTGATGGGCGGCTTCTTCGCCACGCTGGTGGGGGTGTTCTTCGGTATTCCCAGTTTGCGGGTACGCGGCCTGTACCTGGCCATCGCCACGCTCGCGGCGCAGTTCTTTTGCGACTGGGCCTTCCTGCGCATCAAATGGTTCACCAACTACACCGCGTCGGGCTCGGTCTCGGTGTCCAACCTGCAGGTGCTGGGCTGGACCATCGACACGCCAATGGACAAATACCTGTTCTGCCTGACGTTTCTGGTCGTTTTCGGGGTGCTGGCGAAGAACCTGGTGCGGGGCGCCATCGGCCGCGAGTGGATGGCGATCCGCGACATGGACGTGGCCGCCGCCGTGATCGGCATCCGCCCGATGTACGCCAAGCTCACCGCGTTTGCCGTCAGCTCGTTTATCGTGGGCGTGGCGGGCGCGCTGTGGGGCTTTGTGCACTTGGGGTCGTGGGAGCCGGCGGCGTTCTCGGTGGACCGCTCGTTTCAGCTGCTGTTCATGGTGATCATTGGCGGCATGGGTTCGATCATGGGCAGCTTCTTTGGCGCGGCCTTCATCGTGGTGCTGCCGATTTTCCTGAACCAGTTTTTGCCCCTGCTCGGCAACCTGGTGGGGGTGGAGATCTCCACGGCCACCGTATCCCACACCGAGTTCATGGTGTTCGGCGCGCTGATCGTCTGGTTCCTGATCGTGGAGCCGCATGGGCTGGCGCGGCTGTGGAGTGTGGCCAAGCAAAAACTGCGGCTCTGGCCCTTCCCGCATTGACCGTTTGAATTGACCCTGTTGGGTAAACCCCGATGACTTTCATTGTTCCTGACCGTTAACTCTGCACCCGTCCTCAACTCTCATTTTTCAAGGAGACTTTCATGAAGTTACGCAAGCTTGTTCTCGCTGCGGCCCTGGTGGCTTCCGGGGCCTCCTCGGTGCTGGTCGCGCCCAGCGCCCATGCCCAGGCCAAAGAGCAGTTCTTCCCGTCGCTGGTGTACCGCACGGGTGCCTATGCACCCAATGGCGTGCCGTTCGCCAACGGCATGGCCGACTACATGAAGCTGGTCAACGCGCGCGGCGGCATCAACGGCGTCAAAGTACTGGTGGAAGAATGCGAGACTGGCTACGCGACTGACCGGGGCGTTGAATGCTATGAGCGCCTCAAAGGCAAAAATGGCGGAGCTACAGTGTTTCAGCCTCTGTCAACCGGCATCACTTTTGCGCTGACAGAAAAAGCGCCGGCTGACAAAATACCTTTGATCACCGCAGGCTATGGCCGAAGCGAATCGGCTGATGGCACCGTGTTCAAGTGGAACTTTCCCCTGTCTGGCACCTACTGGGTGGCTGCTGACACGTTGATTCAGCACATTGCCAAGAAAGAAGGCGGCCTGGACAAGCTCAAGGGCAAGAAAATTGCGCTGATCTACCATGACAGCCCGTTTGGCAAAGAGCCGATCCCTCTGCTGGAAGAGCGCGCCAAAATGCACGGCTTTACATTGAGCCTGTTGCCTGTGACGCACCCCGGTGTTGAGCAAAAAGCCCGTTGATCGCCCGCGACATCTGGCGCATTTGCG
>JANOBJ010000201.1:0-16689 GCA_031411575.1 Betaproteobacteria bacterium
TCGGCCAGCAGGCGGCCGGTCTTGTGGCACTCGCAGTGGTACATGTCGCCCAGCTGCAGGGTGCGCTCGGGCACGCCGTGAAAGCTCATCACCAGCTGGTCGGGCCGGCCGTGCGTTTGCCAGTAGGCGCGCACGCGCTGCGCCAGCGCCTCGATGTAGCCGGCGTGGTCGTGGTAGCGGTTGACAAAGCGCAGCTCGGGGATGGCGCGGGTACGCTGGGCCCAGGCGTACACCGCGTCAAATACGCTGGCCGTGGTGGTGGCTGAATACTGCGGGTAGGCCGGCACGATCAGCACGCGGGTCGCGCCGTCGGCCTTCAGCGCGTCCAGCTGAGAGGCGATCGACGGGTTGCCGTAGGTCATGCCGTAGCGCACCAGCACCGGGTGGCCGCGCTCACCCAGCCAGCCGCGCAGCATCAGGGCCTGCTTCTCGGTCCAGACCTTCAGCGGCGAGCCCTCGGGCGTCCAGACGCTGGCGTACTTGGCGGCCGATTTGGCCGGCCGCACCCGCAGGATGATGCCGTGCAGGATCAGCATCCAGAGCAGCTTGGGAATTTCCACCACCCGGCGATCGCTCAAAAACTGCGCGAGGTAGCTGCGCAGGGCGGCGGCCGTGGGGGCATCGGGTGTGCCCAGGTTGCACAGCAGCACGGCGGTGCGTGGTGCCTGCCCATGGGAAAACGGGGGTTCGGGGGTGAAGGGTGACGACAGCAGAGATTTGACCATGCGGTATTCTCCCGCACCTATGTTCAATCTGGCATCCGTTCGGGCAATTTCACTGGATCTTGACGACACCCTGTGGCCGATCTGGCCCACCATCGAGCGGGCGGAGGGCGCGCTGCACCACTGGCTGTGCGAGCATGCGCCGCGCACGGCGGCCCTGTATTCCACCCCGGCAGCGCTGCGCGAGATCCGCAACCACATCGAGGCCAGCCGGCCCGACCTGGGCCATGACCTGAGCGCCATGCGCCGCGAATCGATCCGCCTGGCGCTGGACCGCTCGGGCGACAACCCGCAGTTGGCCGAGACCGCGTTCGAGGTGTTTTTTGCCGAGCGCCAGCGCGTGGAGCTGTATGACGACGCGCTGGCCGCGCTGGAATTCCTGAGTGCGCGTTACCCGCTGGTGGCGCTGTCCAACGGCAACGCCGACGTACACCGGGTCGGACTCGGGGGTTATTTCAAGGCGGCGTTCAGCGCGCGCGAGTTTGGTGTGGGCAAACCCGACCCGCGCATTTTTCACGCGGCGGCCGAAGCCGTGAACGTGCACCCGTCAGAAATGCTGCACGTGGGCGACGATGCTCACCTGGACGGCGTGGGCGGGCTGAATGCCGGGATGCAGGTGGCCTGGGTCAACCGCACGGGCGCCTCTTGGACGCATGACCCGCAGGTGCCCCATGCCACCGTGGCCGACTTGCACGCGCTGTGCCGACTGCTGGAGCCGGCCGTTCAATAAGCCGGTAAGCCGGCTTCAGGCCGACGCGGAAACCTGGTTGCGCCGCGCCACCCAGTAGGTGGCGCCTTCGCTGCCGTAGCGCTCGGCATGCGGCACGTCGCCGGCCAGCGCGAAGGTATCGCCCGGGCGCAGATGGCGGGTGTTGCCGTCCACCGTGAGCCACATCTCGCCCTGGGTGACAACCGCCCGCGCCGAGAAGGGGTGCGAGTGGGTGTCCAGCACGGTCAACGGCGCCCAGTTGCGTTCAAGCACCTCGTCAAAACCCTCGGCCAGGGCGTCGGTCTGGAATTGCTGGAAAGTGACAGTATTCATAGCGGCCCCAGTGCGTCAAACAGTGATATTCAACCAACAGCATAGCCAGATTTCCCGCCGGTTGCTGCCCGGGCTCACCACCCGATGGCTTTGGGCAGCCAGGTGGCGATGGCCGGAAAGGCGAACACCAGCACGATGCCCAGGATCTGCAGGCCCACGAACGGGATCACGCCGGTGTAGATGTGGCGCGTGGTGATCTCCGGCGGCGCCACCCCGCGCAGGAAAAACAGCGCCCAGCCGAACGGCGGCGTGAGGAACGAGGTCTGCAGGTTGACGGTGATCATCATGGCCAGCCACACCATGTCCACGCCCGCCGCCGCGAAGATCGGCAGGAACAGCGGCACGGCGATGTAGCTGATCTCGATCCATTCGATGAAGAAGCCCAGCACGAAGATCAGTGCCATCAGGAACCAGATCGCGGTGTTGATGCCGCCGGGCAGGAAGGCGAACAGGTCTTCGATGAGTTTTTCTCCCTGCAGGCCGCGAAACGCCAGGCTGAACACCTGCGAGCAGATCAGGATAAACAGCACCATGGCCGAGATCCGTGTGGTGGTCTGCATCACGTCGCGCAGCACAGCCAGCGACAGGCGCCGCGCCAGCGCCACCACCAGGATGGAACCCAGCGCGCCCATCGAGGCGGCCTCGGTCGGCGCAGCCACGCCGCCAATGATCGAGCCGAGCACCGACAGCACCAGCGCCACGGGCGGTACCGCCACCTTGAGCACCCGCATCCACAGCTGCGCGCGGCTTACGCCGTCGCGCTCGGCCTGCGGCACGGGTGGCATCGAATCGGGCTTGAGCACGCCGTAGAGCACGATCCAGCCCACGTACAGCCCCGCCAGCATCAGCCCGGGCAGCACCGCTGCCGCAAACAGCGTGCCGACCGACAGCTGCATGATGTCGGACAGCAGGATCAACACCAGGCTGGGCGGGATGATCTGGCCCAGCGTGCCCGAGGCGCAGATGGCGCCGCACGAGATGGCCGGGTCGTAGCCGCGCCGCAGCAACGTGGGCAGCGTCAGCAGCCCCAGCGTGATGACGGTGGCGCCGACGATGCCGGTGGTGGCGCCCATCAGCACGCCCACGCCGATGATCCCCAGCGCCATGCCGCCGCGCAGCCCGCCGGCCAGGTGCCCGATCACGTCCAGCAGGTCTTCGGCCAGGCGCGATTTCTCCAGCATCACGCCCATGAAGACGAACAGCGGGATCGCCAGCCACTGGTAGTTGGCCACCACGCCGTAGATGCGCGCGGGCAGCAGGTTGAACAGCGACTCGCCAAACCCCATGAAGCCGAAGATGAAGCCGCTGGCCGCCAGCGTGATGCCGACCGGAATACCCGCCATCAGCATGCCGAAGAAGCCGATCAACAGGCCGATCGCCAACCATTCGTTCAGGCTCATGGCCGCTGCTCCGGAAGCGGTGGCTCGGCCTGGCCCGCCAGCCGCAGCGCGGCGCGCACGCCCTGCGCGGCGGCCTGCAGGCCGAACAGCGCAAACCCCAGCGGGATCAGTGCCTTGAGCATCCAGCGGCGGGGGAGGCCGCCCGGGTCGGACGAGATTTCATTGATCGCGTAGGACTGGTTCACGAACTCGATGGAATAGCGGATCACCAGCGCCGCCATGGCCACCGCCAGCAGCGACGACAGCAGGTCGATGGCGGCCTGGCCGCGCGGCGTGTAGCGCGCGTAAAACACGTCCACCCGCACATGCTCGCCCTTTTGCAGCGCGTAGGTCATGCCCGCCAGCACCAGCGGCGCCAGCAGGTGCCATTCGAGTTCCTGGGCCCAGACCGAGCCGATGCTGAACGCGTACCGCAGCAGCACGTTCATGGCCATCAGCACCACGATGGCCAGCGTGAGCCAGGCCGCCGTGCGTCCGGTCAGGTCCACCAGCCGGTCGATCATCATCACGAAGGTGCGCGGCAGCGCACCCCCGGCCGGCTGGCCGCCGACGGGAGGAGGGGTACCCATGGCGGGGTCAGGCCGTCAGGACCTTGTCGTGGTACGGGCCTTCGCTGTAGGCCGCCCACGCGTCGTACTTCTTCTTGTATGCCATGTAGGAGTCGTGCACCTTTTTGGTCATCGCATCCTTGGCCACGGCCTCGGCCAGCACCTGATTGGTGACTTCGCGCAGCTTCTTGAGCACCTCGTCGGGCAGCGGCTTGGCGATCACGCCCTGGTTCTTGATCAGGTCTTCCATCGCGTCGGCGTTGTTGCGCTGGCACCAGGCCTCGCTGATCACGTTGCAGGCGGCAGCGGCGTTTTCCACCACGGCCTGCAGGTCCTTGGGCAGCTTGTCCCAGGCGGCCTTGTTGATCAGCAGCTCGGACACCGTGGCGCCCTCGTGCCAGCCGGTGGTGTAGTAGTACTTGGCAGCCTTGTGCAGGCCCAGCTTGCGGTCCTGGAACGGGCCGACGAACTCGGCGGCGTCGATCACGCCGCGCTCCAGTGCCGGGAAAATCTCGCCGCCGGGCAGCAGCTTCACATCCACACCCAGCGCCGCGTACACGCGGCCAGCCAGTCCGGGGATGCGCATCTTCAGGCCCTTGAGGTCGGCGCTCGATTTGATCTCCTTCTTGAACCAGCCGGTCATCTGCACGCCGGTGTTGCCAGCGGCGAACGCCTTCATGCCAAACGGCGCGTAGACCTCGTCCCACAGTGCCTGACCGCCGCCGTCGTACAGCCAGCCGTTGATGCCCTGGAAATTCAGGCCGAACGGCACGGCGGTGAAGTACTGCGCGGCAAAGGTCTTGCCGGTCCAGAAGTAGCTGTTGGCGTGGTTCATCTCCACCGTACCGGCGCGCACCGCGTCAAAGCCTTCGAGCGCGGGGATCAGCTCGCCGGCGCCGAACACCTGGATTTTCAGGCGCCCGCCCGACATCGCGTCGATACGCCTGGCCAGATCGGTCGCGCTGCCAGGGCCGTCCATGTAGAACGGCGAGCCCTTGCCGTAGGCGCTGGTCATCTTCCAGCTGAACGTCTGCTGGGCGCTGGCGACGGACGGAAAGCCAAGTGCTCCGGCGGCGGTGGCCGCAGCAACCGGGCCCTGCGTCAACAGTCGGCGTCGTGTGGTGGGGGTCATGCGATCTTCCTCGTTCTGGGTGATGGGGCTGACGACGTGGCGGCCGTCCCCACACCTTCAGAAAAAGCAAGCGGCGACGGACTGCCGGTCAGTTGGCATGCAAACTGTGTGCCACGCGACCCGTGGCCGGCCGCCGGCCCGCTCAGACCGCCCTCAGGCCCCGCTCAGGCCCCGCTCAGGCCGGCAGCCGGCAGCCGGCAGAGGCTGGCCGCCTGCCGAACCGCGAGCCGGAACGGCGCGATCGACTGGTGGGTGTGGCTCAGGATCGAGCCGCCTTCGAGCAGCATCACCACCGACAGCGCGGTGTCGTGCGCGGCAGCGGCGGCAAAGCCGTCGGCCAGCAGGCGTTCCTGCAAGGTCGCCACCATGCGGTCATAGGCCTCGGCCAGCGCCGCGCCGAGCAGCGGCGAGGCGGTGCGCTCGGCCACAAAGCCGGAGAACAGCGCGCAGATCTCGTGGTGGGTTTTCTCCAATACCAGCGCCATCTGCGCGCCGGCCTGCAGCACCTGGGCCTCGGTGCTCTGCGCCGGCATGGCGGTGAAGACATCGATCAGCCCGCGCGTCATGGTTTGGATCACCGCCACGCCAACGCTTTCCTTGCCGCCCGGAAAGTGGTGGTACATCGAACCCTTGGGCGCCTGAGCCACCTCCAGTATTTCGGTGATGCCCACGCCGTGGTAGCCACGCTTGCGAAACAGGTGCAGCGCCGCGCGCAGGATGCGCTCGCGTGTGTCGCGGGCAGGGGGCGGGGCGGTGTCAAACGGCGGCGGTGTCATGGTGGCGACATCATAGGACGGAAAAGTAATAGACCGACCGGTCTAGAGACTGCTAGGATGCGCTCCATCCGCTCCCGCAGTGCCGCTTTTCCCAGGAGTTTCGCCATGACCATCCCCCCTGCCATCCCCACCGCCGCGCTGTCGCCCGCGCGCGGGCCCAGCGCGCGGGCTGCGCAAGAAACCGCCTCCGCCGCCACCGACATCGAACTCACCACCGCCGACGGTGTGCGCCTGGCCGCCACGCACTACGCCGCGCCCGGCAACCGCTTCGTGGTGATGGCCAGCGCCACCGCCGTGCCACGCGGCTTTTACCGCCGGCTGGCCGAATACCTTCAGGCGCGCCAGATCAACGTGGTCACCACCGACTACCGCGGCATCGGCGAATCGCGCCGCGAGCCGCTCAAGGGCTTCGAGATGGACTACGCCGACTGGTCGCGCCACGACCTGGCCGCCGCCGTCGACTACTGCCTGGCGCGCGGCCCGACCTGGCTGGTGGGCCACAGCCTGGCCGCGCACGCCATCGGCCAGTTGCCGCGCCCCAACGCGCTGCAGGCCGCCATCGTGTACGGCGGCGGCGCCGGCTGGCACGGCTGGATGCCGTGGCTGGAGAGCTGGCGCGCACGATTCATGTGGCACGTGGTCGGCCCGGTCACCACCCGGCTCTACGGCTACCACCCCATGAGCAAGTTCGGCATGGGCGAAGACCTGCCGATCGGCGTGTACTGCGACTGGAAGCGCTGGTGCCAGTACCCGCGCTACTTCTTCGACGACCCCGGCGCGCAGGCCATCACCCGGCGCTTTGCCGAGGTCACCATCCCGCTGGCCGCCGTCAACAGCACCGACGACCTGTGGGCCATGCCGGCCTCGCGCGACGCCTTCATGGCGGGCTACAGCGGCACCACGGTGCAGCGCATTGACCTGCATCCCGCCGAACTCGGCGTGCCGCAGATTGGCCACATGGGCTACTTCCGGCCGGCCGTCGGCGAGCGCCTGTGGCCGCGGCTGCTGGAATGGCTGCAAAGCCATGGTTTGGAGACAAATCGGCCTGAGGTCCGCTCCATTCGGTCATAGTTTGCTATAAATAGAGTAGTGTCCTGTCAGGCGGATCGCCGCGCTTGGCGGGCTGCTCCGGCGCACCGGGCAGGCCCGTCAAGCCGCTTCGTGCAGTGACGCGATCAGCGGGCAACTCACCTGTCCGGCACCAGCCGCGCAGCGTCCGACCATGTCGGCCAGCGCTGTCTCCATGCGCGCCAGATCGGCAAGCCGCTCGCGCACGTCGGCCAGTTTGCGCTCGGCGATCACGCGTGCCAATGCGCAATTCGTGCCGTCCTCCAGCTCGAGCAGTTCGGCGACCTCGTCCAGCGAGAACCCGATGCGCTGCGCCGCCTTGATGAAGCGCACCCGCGACACCTCGGCCGCGCCATAGCGGCGAATGCCACCGCGGGGCCGCTCCGGCTCGGGCAGCAGGTCGCGGCGCTGGTAGAAGCGGATGGTCTCGACATGGACACCGGCCATGGCGGCCAGCGCGCCGATGGTGAGGCCCGGCGCGAGCGCGTCCGTGGGTGCAGGGGTAACGGTATTCGGCAGGGCGTTCATGTGGCTTGACTCCGTACTCAAGTACGGCAGTAAGCTTACCCCATGACAACCGATTCACTCCCTACCAACCCGCCGTCCCGTCCACCGACCGGCCGCGTCGCGCTGCTGGCGGGCGGCGTGGCGGCGCTGCTGGTGTCGTCTTGCTGAGTGGGGCCGCTGGTGCTGATCACACTGGGGTTCTCGGGCGCCTGGATCGGCAACCTGACGGTACTGGAGCCGTATCGCCCCGCCTTTATTGCGCTGGCGCTGGTGGCGTTACTGCTGGCCTGGCGGCGCATCTGGCGGCCCGTCGCCACGTGCGCGCCGGGCGAAGTTTGCGCGGTGCCGCGGGTCAGGCGGGCGTACAAGCTGCTGTTTGGCGTGGTGGCCGCGCTGGTGCTGCTGGCGCTGGGCTTCCCGTATGTCGCGTCGTTCTTCTATTGAAAGGGCAAGGCCATGAACCACTTATTGCTCACACTCGCTGTGCTGACCAGTCTGGCCGGCCCGGCCTGGGCCGCGCCGCGAACGGTCACCCTGTCGGTGCCGGGCATGGACTGCCCGGTGTGCCCGATCACCGTCAAGAAGGCCCTCGCCCGGCTGGCGGGCGTGGGCCAGGTCGAGGTGAACTACGGCAAGCGCCAGGCCACCGTCACCTTTGACGACGCGAAAGCCGGCGTCGAGGCGCTGACCGCCGCCACGCGTGACGCCGGCTACCCGTCCACCGTCGCGGGGGGCGCCCCATGAGCGCCCTCGGCCTGGAGTCAACCCTCACCTGCCCGGCGTGCCACCACAGCAAGACCGAGACCATGCCCACCGACGCGTGCCAGTGGTTCTACGAATGCGAGAGTTGCCACACCGTGCTGAAACCCAAGCCCGGCGACTGCTGCGTCTACTGCTCCTACGGTACGGTGCCGTGCCCGCCCGTGCAGGAGCATGGCAAACAGGGCGGGTGCTGCGGGTGATCCCAATCGCGCCATGCCGCACCGCAGGGTCCCGACGCCGTATTTCAGGCTAAATTGCCTTGTAGTCGCCGTCAAATCGTCATAGTTTGCTATTCATTAAATAGCGTTCGAACATCTGCTGGCGGTCGATTCGCCGGTACCCGTCAGATCGCCGGAGCCTAGTCGGCGCGGAATGAATTCCGCTGAACCTGCCGTGTGCCATCGCACCGCCGGCGGGCGCAGCCTGAGGGAATGACTCCCAAGTGAGCCGTTGCTACTGACCCTGTCCCACGATTTCGGACCATTTCGTTACAGAGACGTTCGGCATGATGAACGCCCCGTAGAAGCAGGAGCATGCGCGTCTGGTAGTCAGGAATAGCCACGCGCAGCGTCCCTACGCCAGCACAAACCCCACATACCCGCTCTGTGCCACCGCCGCGCAATGGTCGTCATAGCGCGGGAAGCCGCCGGTCAGGGGCATGAACATGCGGGGTTTGCCGGGAATGTTGGCGCCCAGGTACCACGAGTTGCAGCTGAGGAAGACGGTTTTCTGCGCTGCTTCGTTTACGTGTTCCACCCAGGCGGCCTCGGCCGCGTCGGTGGCGTCGATGGTGGCGTGGCCGTGCGCGCGCAGGTGGGTGATGCAGTCGGCGATCCAGTCGACGTGGTGTTCGATCGACGTGATGACGCTGGTAAAGGCCGAGGTGCTGCCGGGGCCGGCGATGTTGAACAGGTTGGGGAAGCCAGCCACCATCAGGCCCAGGTAGTTCAGCGGCCCGGCGCGCCACTTGTCCTGGATGGACAGGCCGCCGCGGCCGCGCAGGTTCAGGCGCATCAGCGTGCCGGTCATGGCGTCAAAGCCGGTGGCCAGCACCAGCACATCAAAGTCGTGCTGGCGGCCGTGGGTGGTCAGGCCGGTCGGCGTGATGGCGTCAATCGGGTGCTCGGCAACGTCCACCAGCCGCACGTGGGGGCGGTTGAAGGTCTCGTAGTAGCCGCTGTCCACGCACAGGCGCTTGCAGCCGATGGGCTGCCGGGGCGACAGCAGGCGCGCGGTGGCAGGGTCGCGCACGGTCTGGCGGATCTTGCCGCGCACAAATTCGGCAGCCAGCGCATTGGCCTGCAGATCGTTCAGCAGGTCGGTGAAGGCACCCAGGAACGCAAAGCCGCCGACTTGCCAGCGCGCCTCGAACATCGCTTCGCGCTCGGCCGGGCTGGCCGCCAGTGCCGATACCGGGTTGGCTGGCAGCTCGCTGCCAAAGCCCGGGTGCATGCGGCGGTTGCGTGCGCGAAAGCCCGCGTAGTCGGCCTTGACGCGCGCCTCAAAGGCCGGGTCGAGCGGCGCGTTGTGCGCGGGGATGGCGTACGTGGCGGTGCGCTGGAACACCGTCAGCGCGGCCGCCTGCTGCGCGATGATCGGAATCACCTGCACGGCGGATGATCCGGTGCCAATAACGCCGACCCGCTGGCCGGTGAAATCCACCGGCTCGTGCGGCCAGTTCGCGGTGTGCAACACCGGGCCGGCAAAGGTGTCGAGCCCGTTGAAAGCCGGCGTGTTGGGGGCGGACAGCCCGCCGCTGGCCATCACCAGAAAGCGCGCCGACCAGCGTTCACCGGTGTCGGTGGCGATTTGCCAGCAGGCTGCGGATTCATCGAACACGGCCTCGGTCAGCCGGGTGTTGAGCCGGATGCCGTCGCGGAGCCCGAACCGGTTGGCGACATGGTTGGCATAGCGCAGCAGCTCGGGCTGGGCGGCGTAGCGTTCGGTCCAGTGCCACTCTTGCTGCAGCGCCTCGGAGAACCCGAACGAGTACGCCATGCTCTGGATATCGACGCGTGCGCCCGGGTAGCGGTTGTGGTACCAGGTGCCCCCCACGCTGGGCGCGGATTCGATGACCTGCGCGTCAAGTCCCCTGGCGCGCGCCTGGTAGAGCATGTACAGGCCGGAAAAACCGGCACCGACGATCAGCACCTCGCAGGCCGTCGCGGCTTTGGAATGGGTCATCAACAGGCACCTTGTGTGGCCGCAGGGTACGCGGCCCGCTCACGGGCGTCTGTCACCTTTCTGTCAGGCCTGCCGCGAACCTCGGTCAAGGCGGACCGGAGCTACCGGGTGCGGGCGTCGGCGCCACCCTAGCCCGGCGTGGCGGCGCGCGCGAGGCGCCGGGCCAGTCCCAGCGCGCGGGTCAGCAGCGGGCGGGCGCGACCGGCCCAGTCCGGCCGCACAGGCAGCGGGCGCGGGCCACGTTGCAAGTGGCGCAGGCTCAGGGCGATGTTCAGCACGAACAGGCCTGAATACACCAGCGACACCGCCAGCAGCTTGAGCCCGGTGTGGCCAGCCACCAGCGCCGTGCCGCTGCGGAAAGTGGGCAGCACGCCGGTCACGGTCCAGGGCTGGCGGCCCACTTCGCAGACGACCCAGCCGG
This sequence comes from Betaproteobacteria bacterium, assembly GCA_031411575.1. Taxonomy (GTDB): domain Bacteria; phylum Pseudomonadota; class Gammaproteobacteria; order Burkholderiales; family Burkholderiaceae_C; genus JANOBJ01. The sequence goes on from JANOBJ010000201.1 coordinate 10,563, forward strand.
CTTCGGTCGCCACCCAGGGCAGCGGCAGCGCCAGCAGGCAGGCCCACAGCAGCAGGCGGCCCTGCGCGCTGCGGGCGTCCGGCCCGCGCCAGACAGCCAGCAGGCTGACCAGCATCAGCGCGCCCCACGCGGCCAGCATCACGCGGAAAGCCCAGAAGACGATCGGCACCGAGGGAATGGCGTGCTGCGCCGCCGCCGCGATCTGCGCCTCGCTGACGTTCGTGCCGCTGATGCCAGGCGGCAGCAGGCCGGCTGCGCCGATGGGTGCGACGGGTTTGCCGCTTTTGAGCGTCTGCGCCTGGGTGGCGGCCAGGTCGCGCCGGATGCTGGCGGCGGTGTCGGCGATAAGGGTGTCCAGCCCGCGGATCGGCCTGTCGGCATCGCCCGCCACCACGCCCAGCAGGCCGGGGATCACGATCTCGTGGCGGTTACTGCGTGAGACGGTGTCGGGCACGGCAAAGAGCACAAAGTCGCGCGCGTCGGCCGTCTTCCAGATGGCCTCGATCGCGGCAAATTTGACCGGCTGGTACTGCACCAGCGTCATGCCGCTCCAGTGGCCGGCCACGCCGGTCATGCCCAGCGCGGCCAGCGTGAAGATGCTGGCCACCCTGAACGAGCCTCGCGCCATCACCGCATGCCGCCCGCGCAGCAGGTACCAGGCGCTGACGGCCAGCACCAGCATGCCGGCCAGCGTGTACGCCGAAGCCACCTGGTGCAGGATCTTCGGCGCGAGCAGCGGGTTGCCAAACAGCGCCAGCAGGCCGGGCAACTCGGCGCGACCGTCCAGCATGGTCGTGCCCACGGGGTACTGCATCCACGCGTTCAGCGCCAGGATGGCGCTGGACTGCAGCACCAGCGCCACTGCCAGCGCACAGCTCACGCCGAAGTGAATGACTGGCGGCAGCCGCCAGCCGAGCGCAAACACCGCCACGATGGCCAGCAGCACGGGGAACAGCCGGCCCTCGAACTCGAACACGGTGTTGACCACGTCCTGCACCAGCGTGCCGTAGGCCACCCAGTGCGCCTCCAGCTGCCAGCGCAGCGGATATCCGGTTAGCACGCCACACATGAAGTTGACCACGAAGAACCAGCCCCAAAAGCGTGCGGCCCGGTGCCACATGCTGGCCCCGGTGCGCAGCGCGATGCCCTCGAACAGGGTCACCAGCGCGGCCAGCCCGATGGTCAGCGGCACGAACAAGAAGTGGTACAGCGCGGTGAACGCGAACAGGATGCGCGAAAGACTGACGTCGCCAAGTTCCATGATGTCCTCCCTTGGGCACTGCGGGTACTGCGCTGCAGTTGGCCGGTTCAAGCCGGCTCGGTAACAGCCGGCGCAAAGAATATGCCGTTGAGAAAACTGTAGCGGCGAGGCTCGTCGCCAACAAGTAACTTTTCACGTACGAAAGTGGTACTGCGCACGCGTTTTTGAAAAAAATACGCCCGTTGTCCGCATCCAATGGTCATTGATTGCTATTAAAATAATAGCAATCAACAGAGTTGATTCGCCGCTGGTCGCGTGTCAACGTACGCCAGCCCGAATGATGGCGGGCGATGATAGGATCGCTGCGTGAGCCAATCCACCCGCGCACTTTTCCTGATCCTTGCCATGGTCTGGCAGACCTTGGCCGTGCTCGGACCGTGGGTGATTTCCAGCCGTTCGGCCGAAGTGGAACACATGGCGCTGCATGGCCAGGACGCCAGCCATCACCACCACGATGACCAGGCCTTGCACCTGGACGAACAAGAGGCTGGGCCACAACACCTGCACGCGGACAGCGGCTTGAGCGCCAGCGGCCTGATCCCCAGCGCTGCCATCTCTCTGGGTTTTGAAAAATCGCCTGCGCCGGTTGTCCACACCGATGTTGCCAGGCATCCGCCTTTCATCGAAGGCCTGTTGCGTCCGCCTGCGCCGGCCGCCTGACGGGGCGGCAACGCCCCGCGTGACCGACCCGGCTGGGTATCCCGGCCGAGCTACCGGAAGACCACACCCGACAAGGCTACCGTCAAGGTTACGGAGCCCGTTGGCGGACACGCTACCCACGCGGCCGTGCATGGCCCAGGGGTCATGCGTATCTGGCTGGCCGGGTGCCCACCTTCCCCATGGCTCGCCTAGCCCGGCGCTCCCTGTTGATCGACAGCTTCAAATCAACCCATGCAAAGAATCAAATTCCTACTCTTAACCTTGGCCGCTGCAGGCGCCGCCGGCGTGCCGTTGCTCGCCTGGGCTCACGGCATCTCCGAAGCGGACCGACAGCGCATGCTGGACGGCGGCTACCTGCAGTACATCGGGCTGGGCGCCACCCACATGCTGACCGGCTACGACCACTTGCTGTTCCTGTTTGGCGTCGTGTTCTTTCTCACGACGTTTCGGGACATCGCCAAGCTCGTGACCGCCTTCACCGTCGGCCACTGCATCACGCTGATCTTCGCGACCTTCTACCAGATCACCTGGAACTACTACCTGATTGACGCGATCATTGCCGTGAGCGTGATCTACAAGGGCTTTGACAACAACGGCGGTTTCCAGAAGTACTTCGGGATGAAGTCGCCGAACCTGCTGGCGGCAGTCTTCGGCTTTGGCTTGTTGCACGGGTTTGGTCTTTCCACCCGGCTGCAGCAGCTGCCGCTGGGCGACGACAGCACCGGCATCTTGCTGCGCATCCTGAGTTTCAATGTGGGCGTGGAAGTGGGGCAGATCGCGGCACTGACCGCGATGGTGGGGCTGCTCGCGATGTGGCGGCACCGCGCGTCGTTCCAGCGATTCAGCTTCGCGGCAAACGTGGCGTTGGTCTATGCCGGCGCGCTGCTGCTGTTGATGCAGCTTCACGGCTACCAGCACGACAGCGATCCGGACAGCTTCCGCTTCCCGGCGCAGCAGCATCGCCATGCCCATGAAGACATGGACATCGAGAAGACCACCGACGACAACCGCAACACCCTCAAATAGACCGTTTGATTCAACCCAACCCAAGAAGGAAACCCATCATGAAACACCTGATCTCCATCGCTGCCGCCGCGGCTTGCACCATCCTTTCTGTGCCGGCACTGGCCGACGAAGGCAGCAGTTGTCACTTTCACGGCAACAAGCCCGCTGCCGAAAGTACCGTTACCGGCTGCGCCAACCAGCGAAAGGTTGCGCTGGTCAAGGCCGGCAAGCTCGACCCATCCTGGCAGGCGGTGTTGCAGGACAAGATCGAGCAAGTCGATGGCAAAAAGGGCAAGGAATGGAAGGTGACCTTCAAGGACGCCGCCGCCAAGGACAAGTCCCGGGAAGTGCTCTACATGTTCTTCAGCGCTTCGGGCAATTTCATTGCCGCCAACTTCACCGGGCAGTAGCCCCGATATCCGTAACGGCCCGCCCGTCGGCACGTTCGCCGGGCGGCGCCTTGGCGGGCGTCAGCCGCGTGCTCGGGCCGACGCTAGCCGCCCGCCAAGTGATGGCCCCTACTTGAAGGTGAGCCAGACAAACCCTCCAAGCCAGAAGCCGAAGCTTGCCGCCGCAAGCGCGAGCAGTCTGGTCGCTTGAGCGCGCAGCAAATAAGCGAACGGAAGGGCAAGGAGCAATGGGCCGAAGACCAACGCGAGGTGAACGGCAGGCTTCGAAAACCCCGCGGCCTTTGCGAACGCATGGATGCCGTCGTGAAAGGTGCTTTGTACGAGGATGCCAAGGACAAGGCCGACCAGCAGGCACAGGCCAATCGGCCAATGCCTCAGCCACCGAAGCTCACGGGAAGAGCCTAAATTTGAACTGATTCTCATAGTCGGGGGGCAGTTCTTGACTCAGTTGCCGCCAATGAAGTTTATTGGAACATGTTTTGGGCTTCAAGGCGCTGAACTAGCGCCGTGACGATCGGCGTTGCCAATGGCAGTTACATCATCAAGGCAATCTGCACGGAGGTCTCCCAGGCGAAGCGCTGCGCCACACCGCGATCGGCCGCCGGGCGGCCTTTGCGCCTGCCACCCATCTATCCGGTATCGGCACGTTGAATGGCCCCCGCCGCCCAGCCACTGCGCACCGCGCCCTCCAGCGTGGCGGGGTAGGGGCCGGCGCAGTAGTCGCCGCAGGCGACAAGGCCTGGCGCGATGTGCGCGGGCGGGCGGATCAGGGCGGGCGTGCAGGCGAAGGTGGCGCGCTTCTCCACCACGGTCTGTACCGGCTGCAGCGCCGGCAGGCCAAGTTGAACGGCGGCTTGCGCGAGCACGGCGGCCTGCAGCGCATCGCGCTCGCCGGTGCTGGCGCTCACGACAAACGCCAGCAGGCCTTGCGGGCCACCAAGCTGGCCTCGGTCGAACGCAAACTGCGCGGGTGCGCCAGCGCTGGAGCGCAGCGCCAGCATGGGGTGTGCCAGGCGCGCGCCGCGCTGCCAGGCGTAGACGGTGGTGATGGCTTCAAAGCGCAGCGCGTCGGTGGCGGCAATCCAGTCCTGCGCCCCGGATGCTCTGTTTTCGATAGCAAACAATGACCCACTGGCGAGGACCTTGACCGCTTCTGATGCTGAAACAGCCAGAATGACGCGGTCGTAGGCTTGCGGGCCGTCCAGCGCGCTGGCGTCGATCTGCCAGCGGTTGGGGGAGGCTTCGCGCGCCGCTGTCGTTTCGTTGGGCAGCGGCTCGGCCAGCGCTTGCAGCCGCTGCACGCGGCAGCCCATGTGCACCGTGCCGCCGTGCCGCACCAGCCAGCGCGCGGCCGCTTCGGGGAACAGCGAGCCGAGATCGGTGCGCGGCAGCAGCAGGTTGGAGCCGCCCGGTGGCGAACCCGGTGCACCGAACATCGCGTCCTTGAGCACCCGCAAGAACACCTGGCCGCTGGCGCGCGCGGCGGGCGTGTTCAGCGCCGAGACGCAGAGCGGGTCGATGAATTCGTCGCGCAGTTTTTGCGTCAGCGGCGCGCAGAGTGCGGCCACGGTGGTGTGTGGGGCGCAGACGAAACCCTGACGCTGCCACGCGCTGGCGGTGCGCAGCAGCGCGAACTTGTCGTGCCAAGCCCAGCCACGTGCGCGCACGATGCCGGCGAGCGCGTCCCACGGGGCGGGCCAGTCGGGCAGCGCGAGGCCCGTGCCGTCCGGAAATCGGAGCGCCAGCGGCAGCCGCAGCAGGGCCTCTTCGGGCGCCACGCCCACCGTGCGCATGACGCGCAGCGTATCGGCGTAAGCGCCGATCAGGATGTGCTGGCCGTTGTCAAGGGTGACGGCGCTGCCGTCGGGCAGTGTCGCCGGCAGGCCGCGTGCCCGCCCGCCCAAGCTGCGCGCCGCTTCGAAAACCGTGACGCTGTGACCCGCCTGAGTCGCCGCCACGGCAGCCGCCATGCCCGCCCAGCCGGCGCCAATGACGGCGATCTTCATGGCAGGCGCTACGGACAATGTTTCGCCGCCTGGCCGCCCCAAGGCGAAACGCAGCCCCCTCGGGGGGCAGGGAGCCACACGCAGTAGGCAACCGTGGGGGCCATCCTCACATCCGGCCCAGCGCTTGCATCTTCCACGCCAGCCAGAACTTGCGCACCGGCGTCAGGCTCACGCGCTGGTGCAGCACCTGGAAGTTGTCGCGCTCGATCTCGCGCAGCAGCGTGCGGTAGATGCTGGCCATCATCAGGCCAGGTTTCTGGGTGTGACGGTCGGCGGCGGGCAGCAGGGCCAGCGCTTCGTCGTACAGGGCGTGGGCACGCTCCGCCTGGAACTTCATGAGCGCGGTGAAGCGGTCGGAGTAGGTGCGCTTGAGCAGCTCGTGCGCCTTCACGTCAAACTGCTGCAGCTCGCTCACGGGCAGGTAGATGCGCCCGCGCAGCGCGTCTTCACCGACATCGCGCAGGATGTTGGTAAGTTGCAGAGCGAGGCCGAGCTTGTGGGCGTAGGCAGTGGTCTGCGGGTCGGCCTGCCCGAAGATGCGTGCGGCGACTTCGCCCACCACGCCGGCGACCAGGTGGCAGTAGCGCGCGAGCGCGACGAAGTCGAGATAGCGGGTCTGGTCGAGGTCCATCTGGCAGCCGTCGATCACCTGCTGCAGCACCTGCGGCTCGATGCCGAAGGCTGTCGCATGCGGCATCAGCGCCTTCATCGCGGGATGGTGCGGCTGGCCGGCGAAGGACTGGGCCACCTCGCTGCGCCACCAGGCGAGCTTGGTCGCGGCAACG
>JANOBJ010000202.1:0-6382 GCA_031411575.1 Betaproteobacteria bacterium
GCGCGGTTGCTCATTGAATGGCAGCGCGATGTCTCGGCGGATGCACCTGTTGTGCAACCCCCGGCCCTCGTCGTTTTTTTCGGACTCACCCCCAGCGATGGGTCATCTGTATCAAAACGTGTGCCACGTTGCGAGCGCGCCGGAAATCCTCAATCGAATCAACTGACTGTCTTAAACGGCCGTAAGAAACCGCCCTGAAAATTGCCAACAAATTCACAAAGTGTTTCACGATGTGTACAGGGTTTGTTAACCCTGACTAAGACACGCCCTAGACTGAAGCGTCTTCATGGGCATGCTAACCACATGAGGAATGTCATATAACTCAATGATTAAATTCAATATTCGGCATTTATTTAGAAAAAATAAGCATTACGGGTTTTTAATTCAATGCTCAAAAGTGTTTCAAATCTGAAAATCAAGTGGGGCATTTTGTGGGCCGGCCGCCGTATTTGCGGGTGATAGCGCCCACGCCGGCGCAACCGATCAATAGCTATTAAAAAAATAGCAAAGAATGACCTATTGACAACGACCTCAGCCACTTTTCATGCAAAAATGGCGCTTGAACATGCTGTCCACCTCGCGCACCCTCCAACTGGCCGAAGACGAGATCGAATGCACCGCCATTCGCTCGCAGGGTGCGGGCGGGCAAAACGTCAACAAGGTCTCCAGCGCGATCCATCTGCGGTTTGACATTGGCGCTTCTTCCCTGCCCGACGACGTGAAAGCGCGGCTGCTGGCGTTGCGCGACCAGCGCATCACCGACGAAGGCGTGGTGGTCATCAAGGCCCAGACCAGCCGCAGCCAGCCGCAGAACCGGCTGGAAGCCCTGGCGCGGCTGCAGGAGCTGGTGGACAGCGTGGCCACGGTGCCCAAGCGCCGCAAACCCACCCGGCCCACCCGGAGTTCACAGCGCAAGCGGCTGGACAGCAAGACGGTGCGCGGCGACGTCAAGAAGCAGCGCGGCAAGGTCTCGGGCGCCGAATGAAATTGCTATTATAAATATAGCAAACTATGACCCATGGGCGAGGACAAGAGCGCGTTTTGGCTCTGAAAAGGCGCTCACAGGCCTCGCCTCGCAGGGCCACTCCGCAGCTGGCCAAAAAGTTCCCGCCGATTCGCCGGAAACGCTCAGGGTTTAGCCGATTGCAGGCCATCGGCGGCCACGCCATCGTTCCGGCTGGCTGACGCCTTTGTGCGCCTTCCAGCCCCCTGCGCTGCTTCTTCAACCACATCACCCTACCCCACCCGGAGCCTGACATGACCCTCCACGCACTGCCTCGCCTGTTACCCCGCGTGACGGCTGCCGCCCTGATCGGCACGAGCTTCCTGCTGGCCAGTTGCGCCACCGCGCCGTCCGTGGACGCGGGGGCCACGCTGGCCCGCGCCGACGCCGCCATGGGCGGCGCCGGCCTGAAGACCATCCGCTATGCCGGCAACGGTACCGGCACCATTTATGGCCAGGCGTACCAGCCGGGCCAGCCGTGGCCCAAGGTCACCTACTCCAGCTTCTCGCGGCTGGCCGACTACGAAACCGCCGCCCTGCGCGAAGAGTTTGCCCGGGCCCGGGCCGAGCCCAACGGCGGCGGCGCCCTGCCCCTGATGGGCACCGGCGAGCAGCGCGCCACGGCGATGCTGCAGGGCACGGCTGCCTGGAACATGGTGGGGCCGGCACCGGCTGCCAGCCCGGTGGCGCTGGACGCGCGCATCCATGACCTGTGGACGTCGCCGCACGGCGTGCTGAAGGCCGCCGCCAGGAACAAGGCCACGGCCTCCAGCCGCACCGTGGACGGCACTGCCTACACCGCGCTGGCGTTCACCGAGCCGGGGCGCTTCTCGGCGGTGGCCTACCTCAATGCCGCCGGGCTGGTGGAGCGGGTCGATTCGGTGCAGCCGCACCCGGTGGCCGGTGATCTGGAGGCCGTCACGCTGTACAGCGACTACAAGGATTACGCGGGCGTCAAGTTCCCGGCGCGCATTCGCCAGAGCATGGGCGGCTTGCCGGTGCTGGACATCAGCGTCACCGAGGTGCAGCCCAACGCGCCCTCCGGCATCCAGACGCCCGCGCTGGTGAGCGGCTTTGCCGAGCGCGCGGTGGCGGAAAAAGCGGCCGAGGGCGTGTGGTTCATCGCGGGCGGCTCGCACAACAGCGTGGCGATCGAGATGAAGGACCACCTGATCCTGGTGGAAAGCCCGCTCTACGACGGCCGCGCCAACGCGGTGCTGGCCGAGGTCAAGAAGCTCGCGCCGGGCAAGCCAGTGCGCTACGTCATCAACTCGCACCACCACTTTGACCACTCGGGCGGCCTGCGCGCAGCGGTGGCTGACGGTGCCACGCTGGTCACCAGCGCGGCGGCCAAGCCCTTCTTCGAGAAGACCTTTGCCAACCCGAACCGCATCAGCCCCGACGCGCTGGCCAAATCGGGCCGCAGCGCCAACATCATCGGCGTGGCCGACAAGCATGTGCTGACCGATGGCACGCGGACCGTTGAAATCCACGACATCGCCGGCGGCGTACACGCGCAGGGGTTCAACATGGTCTATCTGCCGGCCGAGAAGCTGTTGATCCAGGCTGACGCCTTCACCCCCGGTCCGCCCAACTCGCCGCCGCCCGCCACGCCCAACGGCAACCACCTGACGCTGGTGAAGAATATCGAAGACCGCAAGCTGGCGGTGGACCGCATCCTGCCGCTGCACGGCCGCATCGTGCCGATGGGCGAGTTGCTCGCCGCCATCGGGCGCAAGTGAGCTGAGAGGCCTACGAGGCCTGTCAGACGAGCTAGCCTGGCCGCCGGTTTGCCCGGCGCGAGCGGCTTAACCGTCAAACAGCCCGGGCCCGGCGCCCAGCTGGGCCTTCTCGATCAGCAGCATGCGCAGCTTGGTGTCGGTGCCGCCATTGGCCGAAAAGCCACCCGCGCGGCCACCGGCGGCCAGCACGCGGTGGCAGGGCACCACCGGCGCAAACGGGTTGGCGCCCAGCGCCTGGCCCACGGCGCGGGCCGCACCCGGCTCGCCCAGCCGGGCCGCCACCTCGCCGTACGTCAAGGTCTGGCCCGGCGCAATGTCGCGCGCCACCGCATACACGCGCTGGTGAAACGCCGGCACGCCCGTCATGTCAAGCCGGATGTGGCGCAGGTCGTCGCGTGCGCCGGCCAGCAGCGCGGTGATGCTCGCGATGGCCGCCTGGGCTTCGGGCGGCGGGTGGGTGTCAGGCTGCTGGCCGGGCTCGTGAGGCGCCGCCGGGCCGCCCAGCGCCGCGCGCCGACGCACCAGCCGCGCCCGGGTGGCGGCATCGCTCGCCTCGGGCAATTGCACGCCGGTCAGCCCGTTGTCGCCCCAGGCGATGCCGCAGCGGCCGATGGTGGTGTCGAACAGCGCCGTATTCATGGTTTATGGGGTTGGTTTATCAGATGCTATAGAAATAATAGCAAACAATGACCATCCGATGAGCACCACAGGCCTGTTTGATGCCTAAAACCGCTTGCAGAGCCGGTTTCAGGCCGCGCGCAGCTGCGCCTTCAGGTTGATGCCAATCTCAGGCCGCTCGGCAAACGGGTCGCCCGGGTTTTTGCCTTGCACGATGGCTTCCATGCGGCTTTGTACATTGCCCAGCGCCTTGGGGTGGCTGTAGATGTAGAACTGGTCGGCCGCGATCGCGTCAAAAACCTTTTGCGCCACCTCGGCGGCCGTTACCTTGCCCGAACCGACCGCCTTGTCGCTCTGCGCCTGACCAATCAGCTGGCTTTTGGTGGGTTTGTCGGCCGCCAGCGCGCCCGGCCGGTTGCGCTGGCTCTGGCTGATGCCGGTCGGCACGAAGTACGGGCACAGCACGCTGGCACTGATCTGGTCGCTCACCAGCTTCAGGTCTTGATAAAGCGTTTCGGTCAGGCTCACCACGGCGTGCTTGCTCACGTTGTAGATGCCCATGTTGGGTGGCGTCAGCAGGCCGGCCATACTGGCGGTGTTGACGATGTGGCCCTGGAACGACGGGTCTTTTTTCGCAGCGTCGAGCATCATCGGCGTGAACAGCCGCACACCGTGCACCACGCCCCAGACGTTCACGCCCAGCACCCATTCCCAGTCGGCCACGGTGTTTTCCCAGACCAGCCCGCCGGCGCCCACGCCCGCGTTGTTGAAGACGAAGTGTGGCGCGCCAAAGCGCGCCTGCACGGCCTGGGCCAGCGCTTCCATCTGGCCCGCGTTGGCCACATCGACCTGGCGCGCCAGCACGGCGGCGCCAGCGGCTTCCAGCTCGGCCTGGGCCTTGTCGAGCGCGTCCTGCTGGACCTCGACCAGCACCAGGTTCATGCCGCGCGCCGCGCCGATGCGCGCGCACTCCAGGCCAAAGCCCGAACCGGCGCCGGTGAGAACGGCGGTTTTGCCATTGAAATCAGTGATCATGGGAGTCCTTGGAAGGTGTTTGGAGGGTTCGGGCGGTCAAGGTTCAGGCCTCGGCCCGCTTCAGCACATAGCCAATGCGCGGAAAGTGCACGTGCAGCGTGCCCGCGCGCTCGTCCACGCGGCGCAGCGTGTAGTGCATGCGGGTGGCGGCCAGCAGTTCGCCCTCGGTTGGCTCGGGGCCAAAGCTCTCGCTGGCGATGGTCACGCGGCTGCCCAGCGCAATGCCGTGGTCGTCCTGGAAGGCTTCGTCCTTGAGCGGCGCGGGCGTGGACTGCGTGGCCAGCGCGATCGCGTCGGCGGATTTGAACTTTTCCATGGTGCCACTGCCAATCGCGGCCATCCGGTCCATCCAGGCCAGCACGCCGGGGGTGGCGTCCAGTACGTCGGCCAGCACCGAGGTCTGGGTGCGGGTGAACCACGGCGGGTGGTAGGCCGCGAAATCGGCGATGCAGGGCGCGTCGCCCAGCAGAAAGGGCTGGCTCTCCAGCATGTTGGCCAGGCGCCGCAGGTAGCTCTTGTAGGCGGCAGCCGCATCGGCCGGCGCCAGCCGGGGCACGCCCACGCGCATGCGCGAGCGGTCTTCGCCGAACGCCTTGGCGGCCTCGGGCGGGCCGCCGCCAAACATCTGCGCGGCGCCTTTGGGGCTGAAGTTGTAGGCCATGGCGGCCCAGAACAGCATGTTGTCGGCCCACTGGGCCAGCACGCGTGCCATGCCCTTGTTGTGCTCGGGGTAGAGCGTGGGGGTGGGCTGCAGGTGCTCCAGCACGTCGCAGATCAGCGCGCTGTCGCAGTAGATGTCGGCGCCGATCTGCATGAACGGCGTCTTGCGGTAGCCGCCGGTCAGCGCCACCACGTCGGGCTTGGGCATGATGCTCGGGATGATTACTGACTTCCAGGCGAGCTTCTTGTAGCCCATGACCAGCCGCACTTTTTCGGAAAACGGGGACGTGGGGTAGTGGTGCAGGATCAGGTCGGACATGGGGTTCCTTGTGGTTGCCGTTCGGATGGGCGGGTGCGTATGTATGAGTGCGTGCGGCGAGCGTCAGCGCGGCATGGCGCGCCGCAGGATGGCGTCGAAATCGGTGCTGGCGGCGAGCGTTCCGAAGGTCTGGCCCCAGTTGCCGCCCAGGCGCGAGTCGCAAAAGGCGCGAAACACCGCCTCGGGCGCACTCTGGCACAGCAGCGCGGCCTGCACCGCCAGCGCGACGTCTTGCGCCAGGCGCCGGGCCTCGACTTCGGTCGCCATGGCCTCCACCCGGGCCGGCAGCGCGGCGGCCAGCCGGTCGAGTGCGGGGTGCGCGCCCCGGGCGGCGGCCAGTTCATGCGCCAGCGCGGCGCCGGTGTCGGCCTTGCCATCGCCCCGGCGCAAGGCGCGCAACAGGTCGATCGCCATGATGTTGCCGGCGCCTTCCCAGATCGAGTTGAGCGGCATCTCGCGGTAGATGCGCGCCATCACGCCTTCGCCGCCCTCTTCCACATAGCCGTTGCCGCCCAGGCATTCCATGGCTTCCTGCGCAAAGTGGCTGCCGCGCTTGCAGATCCAGAACTTGGCCACCGGCGTGAGCACCCGCGCCATCAGGCGCTCGTGCGCGTCGTCGGGCTGGTCAAAGGCGCGCGCCAGACGGATGGCCAGCGCGGTGGCGGCTTCGCTTTCCAGCGCCAGATCGGCCAGCACGTTGCGCATGAGCGGCTGCGCGATCAGCGGCTTGCCAAAGGCCTGGCGCTGCGCGGTGTGATTCAGCGCGATCGACAGCGCCTGGCGCATCAGGCCGCTGGTGCCCAGGGCGCAATCGAGCCGCGTCATGGTGCCCATCTCGAGAATCTGCGGGATGCCGCGTCCCTCCTGGCCGACCAGCCAGGCGGTGGCGCCGTGGAACTCGACTTCGGAGCTGGCATTGGCCTTGTTGCCCAGCTTGTCCTTCAGGCGCTGGATGTGGATCGCGTTGCGCTCGTCGCCGGGCAGCACGCGCGGCAGGAAGAAGCA
>JANOBJ010000203.1:0-3452 GCA_031411575.1 Betaproteobacteria bacterium
GAGGCCGGGGCGCCGGCTGGCAGGGGCACGGCCATGACGCTGGCCCCGGGCCAGGCGCCATCGCCTGCGTTGCCCGCTTCGGCGGGGCTGGCGGTGCGCGGCCTGGTCAAGCACTTTGGCGGCGTGCACGCGGTAGACGGGGTGAGCTTTGACGTTGCGCCGGGGGCCTGCGTGGCGCTGATCGGGCCGAATGGCGCCGGCAAATCGACCTGCTTTGCCTGCATTGCCGGCCAGCAACCCCTGACGGCCGGCGAGGTGCACTGGCGCGGCCAGCGCATCGACCGGCTGCCGCCGCCGCGGCGTCTGGCGCTCGGCGTGGCGCGCACTTTTCAGGTGGCGCAGACCTTTGAGGCGCTCACGGTGCTACAAAATGTGCAGCTGCTGATGACGGCTGGACGCGGACTTCCGGCCTGGAATGTGCTGGATGCGGTGGCGCCGCTGGCGGCCCGGGCGTTGCTGGCGCGCGTCGGCCTGGCGCCGCTGGCCGACGCCGAGGTGCTGAACTTGCCTTACGGCGCCAAGAAGCGCCTCGAGCTGGCCATGGCGCTGGCCGGGTTGCAGATCGACGCGCCGGAACCCGTCAACACACATGCCGCGTCGGAACCAACACCCACGCACGTTGCTCGTAACAGCAGCCCCCGGCTGTTGCTGCTGGACGAGCCCGCCGCTGGCCTGGCCGGCCCCGAGCGCGCCCAGCTCATGGCGCTGGTGCGTTCGCTCGCGCGCGAAGGCGTGACGGTGCTCTACACCGAGCACAACATGGACGCCGTCTTTGGCGTGGCCGACCGCGTGCTGGTGCTGATCGACGGCAAGCTGGCGGCCGAGGGCACGCCCGACGAGGTGGCGCGCGACCCCGCCGTGCGCAGCCGCTACCTGGGCCATGCCTTTGACGCGGAGGCGGCGCGTGCTTGAGGTGCGCGCGCTCAACGTCTGGTACGGTGCCGCGCAGGCGCTGTTTGATGTGTCGCTGTCGGTTGGGGCCGGCGAGCTGGTGGTGTTGCAAGGGCTCAACGGCGCCGGCAAATCCACGCTTTTGCAAGCCATTTCGGGCCTGGGTCCTCGTATGCAGGGCATTGTCAGCTATCAAAACAGGAGCATTGGTGACTGGCCCGCGCACCGCCGCGCACTCGCGGGATTGGGTTTCGTGCCCGAAGACCGGCGGCTGTTTACGGGCCTGACCGTGCGCGAGAACCTGCACATCGCTGCCCGCGGCCCGGTACCGGCCAACGAGGAACGCGTGCTGAGCCTTTTTCCGGCGCTGAAGGCCTTGCTGCCACGCCGCGCCAGCCAGATGAGCGGCGGCGAACAGCAGATGCTGGCGATCGCGCGCACCCTCATGACCGACCCGAAGCTGCTGCTGTTGGACGAGCCCTGCGAGGGCATTGCACCAGTACTGGTCGAATCGATCCGCGATGCCCTGCTGGAACTCAAGCGCGCTGGCATGCCGATGCTGGTGGCCGAGCAGAACCGCATCCTCGCCGAGCGGGCCGACCGCGTCATCACGCTGGTGGCCGGGCAGGTGGCGGTGCCGCCAGGGGCTGCCACCGTTGCGGCTACAGTACAGCCAGGAGACCGCCCGGCGCCATGATCATCACCAGCCTGCTCGACACCGACCTCTACAAGTTCACCATGATGCAGGTGGTGCTCCACCAGTTTCCGGGTGCGCAGGTGGAGTACAAGTTCAAGTGCCGCAACCCGGGCGTGAACCTGGCGCCGTATGTGCAGGAGATCCGCGACGAGATCCGTTCCTTGTGCGGCCTGCAGTTCCAGGATGCCGAGCTGACCTACCTGCGCTCGATGCGCTTCATCAAGAGCGATTTCGTGGATTTTCTCGGGCTGTTCCGCCTGAACGAAAAATACATCACGGTGACCGCGCTGCCCTCCGGAGAGATCGACATCACGATCCTCGGGCCGTGGCTGCACACCATACTGTTCGAGATCCCGGTGCTGGCCATCGTGAACGAGGTGTACTTTCGCAACACGCAGAAGGTGCCCGATTTTCCGGAAGGCCGGCGGCGGCTGGACACCAAGATCGGCCAGCTGCAGGCCGACGGTCTGCGTGACCTCAAGATCGCCGACTACGGCACGCGCCGCCGTTTCTCCAAGGCCTGGCATGAAGAGGTGCTGCGCGTGCTGGCCGGCCGGCTGGGCACGGTCAAGACGGTGGGCGGCGTGCCCAGCGACACCGGGCAACTGGCGGGCACCAGCAACGTGCTGTTCGCCATGAAACTCGGCATGACGCCGCTGGGCACCATGGCACACGAGTACCTGCAGGCCTGCCAGGCGCTGGGGCCGCGGCTGCGCGACAGCCAGGTGTTTGGCTTCGAATCGTGGGCCCGGGAGTACCGCGGCGACCTGGGCATTGCGCTGTCCGATGTGTACGGCATCAACGCCTTCCTGCGCGATTTCGACATGTATTTCTGCAAGCTGTTCGATGGCGCCCGGCATGACAGCGGCGACCCGTTTGACTGGGGCGAGCGCATGATCGCGCACTACGCCAAGAACCGGGTCGACCCGCGCACCAAGACGCTGATCTTCAGCGACGGGCTGACCGTGCCACGCACCATCGAGCTGTATCAGCAGTTCCGCGGGCGCTGCCAGCTGGCGTTCGGCATCGGCACCAACCTGACCAACGACCTGGGCGACGCGCCCGCGCATGTGCCGCTGCAGATCGTCATCAAGATGACGCGCTGCAACGGCCAGCCGGTGGCCAAGCTCAGCGACACGCCGTCCAAGAACATGTGCGATGACGAGAAGTACCTGGCCTATCTCCGTCAGGTTTTTGACATCAGCCTGCCCGCATAATTTTGCCGGTCCCTAAAACAATGAGGAGATGACCCGTGTCTGTTTTCGGCATTCCGATCGAATTTCTGTTCTTCGCCGCCACGCTGCTCGGTGTGGCGCTGTTTCACCACTACACGCTCTATGTGGCGGTTACGGGCATGCTGGTGATCGCCGCCTACAAGCTCGGCTTCACCGATTTCAGCCTGGTGCGCCATATGGCGCACGAGTGGGTCACGCTGGCCAATCTGCTGGGCCTGCTGCTCGGCTTTGCGCTGCTGTCAGACCATTTCGAGCGCAGCGAACTACCCGCGCTGCTGCCCAAGTACCTGCCCGACGACTGGAAGGGCGGCTTCGTGCTGCTGATCCTGGTGTTTGTGCTGTCGAGCTTCCTGGACAACATCGCCGCCGCGATGATCGGTGGCACCATGGCCGCCGTGCTGTACCAGCGCAAGGTGCACATCGGTTTTCTGGCCGCGATCGTGGCGGCCAGCAACGCGGGCGGCGCTGGCAGCGTGGTGGGCGACACCACCACCACCATGATGTGGATCGCCGGCGTAAACCCGCTGCATGTGCTGGACGCCTATATCGCCGCCGTGCCAGCCTTGATGATTTTTGGGGTGCTGGCCGCGCGGCAGCAACATGCTTACCAGCCGATCATGAAGGAGAAC
>JANOBJ010000204.1:0-11531 GCA_031411575.1 Betaproteobacteria bacterium
GATTCGCCCCGGAGAGGGCTACTGTCGTCCTTAAAGAAAAATGATCCAGCTCCACTACTACCCCAGCAACGCCAGCATGGTGCCGCACATCGTGCTGGAGGAGCTGGGTGTGCCGTATGAGCGCGTGCGGGTGGACCGCACGCAGGGCGCGCACAAGGCGCCTGCCTACCTGCGGCTCAACCCGAACGGGTTGATTCCGGTGATGGTGGAGGGCGATCTGGTGCTGTATGAAACAGCGGCCATCTGCCTGCACCTGTGCGACACGCATCCCGTGGCCGCGCTGGCACCGCCGCTGGGCACGGCCGAACGCGCGCACTTCTACAAGTGGCTGATGTGGCTGACCAACACCCTGCAGGCCACGCTGATGGTGTATTTCTACCCCGAGCGCTGGGTATCTGAAGGCAACGCCGCCGTCGCGGCTGAACTGAAGGCGCAGGCCGAAGCCAAGGTCGGCGGCCTGCTGGACCAGCTGGATGCCGAGTTGCAGCGCAGCGGCGGGCCGTGGTTCATGGGCGCGCGCTACACCGCGCTGGATGCGTATGTGTTCACACTGTGCCGCTGGACGCGGGGTTTTGCGTCGACCCCCGCACGCGACAGGCCGCACCTGGGGCCGTACCTGCAGCGCATGCTGGCGCGGCCGGCGGTGCAGCGCGTGCTGGTGGCCGAGCAGATTCAGCCGCCGATGGTGTAGCCCGCAGCAGCAAGCACTGCAGCCCACCAGGCGGGGCCGACCAGGCGGCTCACAGTGCCGGGTGCCAGCGTTCTTCCAGAAACGCCAGTAGTGCCTTCAGCGCGGCGCTGTTGTGGCGGCGCTGCGAGTAGGCCGCGTACAGCCAGATGTCGCCCGGGGACGTGTTGGGCAGCACGGCCTGCAGCGCGCCGCTGGCCAGATGTGGCCCTACCAGCAGCCGCGGCAGCTGGATCACCCCCAGCCCGCGCAGGGCAACCGTCAGCAGCGGCGCCACGTCGCTGGCGTCCATGCGGCTGCGCAGGGTGACGGCCACCATTTCCCCGTCCACGGTGAACCGCCATTCGGGCGCTGCCCCCAGGAACGACAGCGTCAGCGTGTCGTGGTCGGCCAGGTCGTCGGGGTGTTCGGGGATGCCGCGCTCTTGCCAGTACGACGGCGCGGCGCACACCACGAACTCCAGCTGCTGCAGCCGGCGCACGATCAGGCTCGAGTCGGCAATGCGGCCGATGCGCAGCGCAATGTCGATGCCTTCATCGGCCAGGTCAACGATCCGGTTGTCCAGCTGCAGGCTGATGGTGACCTCGGGGTACTTGGCCATGAACTCGCCCAGCAGGTGCGGCAGCTCGGTGTGCGCCAGGCCGATCGGCGCGGTCAGCCGCACCCGGCCGCTGGGCAGGCGCGCGCGGTGCTGCAGTTCGTCGCGCGTGAGTTCGATCATCTCGAACAGCGGTTTGCTGCGTTCGAGCAGCAGGCCGCCGGCGTCGGTCAGGCTCACGGTGCGGGTGGTGCGGTTGAGCAGCCGCACGCCGAGCCGGGTTTCCAGCTCGGCCACGTACTTGCTCACATTGGCTTTGGAGACGTCGAGCGTGCGGGCTGCCATCGAGAAGCTGCCGCGTTGGGCGACTTCGCGGAAGGTACGTATCAGTTCCAGTGTGTCCATTGTTTCCGGTTTCGAAACAGCGTGATTCTGTTTCGCCCTGTTTAAAGCAGCAACTCGCGCGTCATCTGGGATTCACAGGGAGAGCAGGTGTGCAAACCCTGTGTGACCGAACCCCGGACCCGGATGCTTCGCCACCGCGCGGCACGAGCCAGAGGTTTCGTTGATGTTGAGACTGTTTTGGAAATTTAAAGGAACCATCATGAAATCATCCAAATTGTTTGCCATTGCCGCGCTGGCCGCTCTTGCCTCCGTCGGTGCCCATGCTGATGACGCTGTTGCACCGGAATACACCAAGCCTTTCCAGGGCAGCCGCGCGCGTGCCGAAGTGCAGGCCGAAGCGGTGCAGGCTGCGGCCAACAAGAGCTACGAGCCCGCCGGTTCGCGCGTGGCGGCACCCGTGAAGTCGGCTACCGACCGCGCCACGGTGCGCGCTGAAACGGCCCAGGCCGTGCGCGAGGGCAAGATCCCGCACGGCGAAGTCTGACCCTACGCCGCGCTGTCGGCTGTGCCTCGCGCTCCGCCAACGGCTGGCCTTTGCGTAGCGCTACCGGCTCGTGCGGGCCAGGTAGCGTTTGCGCCAGAACACCACGCCCAAGCCGATCGCCACGGCCACCATTGAGCCCATTGCCCACCAGAAACCTGACTGCACGTGCAGCAGGGGGATGAACTCGAAGTTCATGCCAAAGATGCCGGCGATCAGGTTGAGCGGCAGGAAGATGGCGGTCAGCGCGGTCAGCGTGCGCATGATGTCGTTGGTGCGGTTGCCCTGCGCGTTGAAGTGCATCTGAACCGCGGTTTCGGCGCTGTGCTCGAGCCGGCGCACATGGTGCACCACGCGTTCGATGTGCTCCAGCACGTCGCGGCTGCGCACCTTCAGCAGTTCCAGTTCGCGTTGACCGGCAGCGGTCGCCGGCACGGCCCAGGTCTCCAGCGCGTCGGTCCAGTCCTGCATGGCCGAGCGCTGGTCTTCGCAAATCTCGTCCAGGTCGTGCAGCGACTTGCGCGCGTCCAGCAGCGAACCCCAGTTGTTGAAGCGGGTGCGCGGGCTGAGCAGCTCGGTTTGCCAATGGTCGAGCTGGCGTGTCAGTTCGCGCCGCAGTTCCAGGTAGCCGTCCACCATCTGGTTGACGATGCGCAGCATCAGGTCGGCCGGGCTGGCCGGGATGCGAGAGCCGCCCGCGCGCAGTTCGCCTGGCGCAGTGTCGGCGGCGGCGCTGGCGCTTAGCAGGCGGGCGGCGTAGGCGTCGCGCACCGCGCAGTCGGTCGGGTGCACGGTCAGCAGAAGGCGGTCGAACACCGCAAAGCCCACCGGGCTGGTGTCGATGCGGCGCAACACGGGCGGGCCGCTGCGGCGCGGTGCCTCGCGCAGGATCTGGCCGGGCTGCGCCAGATCGGTTTCGGTGGTGCCGGCCGCCAGCCGGCGAAACACCAGCATGTCGTACTGCGAGGTGTAGTCGTAGTGCGAGGGCAGCTGGTTGTTGAGCAGGTCGCTCAAATGCAGGTCGACCAGCATGGTGCCGGCCAGCGCCTGCAGTGTGGCCTGCACCTGCGCCTGCGTCACCTCGAACTCGCGGCGCGCGCAGGCGATCCAGACAAAGCCGGTGGCCGGCAGCGCGGTCGGCAGGCGGTCAATCTCGCTGATCTGGCTGCCCTGGATGGTGAAGACGCGCATGAAATTCCCTTATCCCGACACACCCGACATGACCGCCGCCGCGATGGCTCCCAGGCCGGGATTATGAGTCAAAAGTGCTCTGAGTGCGCTTCCAGTGGTCATTTATAGCTATAAATATTATAGCATCACGCAGGGCTTGCGGAATCAGCCGCGCAGCAGGCGCGCCGCATCGCGCGCAAAGTAGGTCAGCACGCCATCGGCGCCCGCGCGCTTGAAGGCCAGCAGGCTCTCCAGCATCACGGCGTCGTGGTCGAGCCAGCCGTTTTGCGCGGCGGCTTTGAGCATCGCGTACTCGCCCGACACCTGGTAGGCAAAGGTCGGCACGTGGAATTCATCTTTCACGCGGCGCACGATGTCCAGGTACGGCATGCCGGGCTTGACCATCACCATGTCGGCGCCTTCGGCCAGATCCAGCGCCACCTCGCGCAGGGCTTCGTCGGTGTTACCCGGGTCCATCTGGTAGACCTTTTTGTTGCTTTTGCCCAGGTTGGCGGCCGAGCCCACCGCGTCGCGGAACGGGCCGTAAAAGGCGCTCGCGTACTTGGCGCTGTAGGCCATGATGCGGGTGTGGATCAGGTGGTCGTGCTCCAGCGCGCGGCGGATCGCGCCGATGCGCCCGTCCATCATGTCGCTGGGCGCCACGATGTCCACGCCCGCCTGCGCCTGGACCAGTGCCTGCTTGACCAGTACCGCCAGCGTGGTGTCGTTGATGATGTAACCGGTATCGTCGAGCAGCCCGTCCTGACCGTGGCTGGTGAACGGGTCGAGCGCCACGTCGGTCATCACGCCCAGGTTGGGGAATTCTTTCTTCAGGCTGCGCACCACGCGCGGCACCAGGCCGTCGGGGTTGAGTGCCTCCGTGCCTTCCGGGTCTTTCAGCGACGGGTCAATCACCGGGAACAGCGCCATCACCGGGATGCCGAGCTTCACGCAATCTTCGGCCACCGGCAGCAGCAGGTCCAGGCTCAGCCGCTCGACGCCAGGCATCGAGGCCACCGCCTCGCGCCGGCCCTTGCCATCCAGCACAAACACCGGGTAGATCAGGTCGTGCGCGGTGACCGCGTGCTCGCGCACCAGGTTGCGCGTGAAGTCATCGCGGCGCAGGCGGCGCGGGCGGCTCAAGGGGTAGGGGGCGGGTATGGTCATTCGAAAATTGTGCCTCAAGGTGTGGTCGTGCGCATTTTTGGCGCATGGTTGCAAGGCTGTACACCCCATTTTTGGAGCTAACTAGTTATTAGGTGTTACGACATCTGTCACACGAATGGAATAAATAGTTAGCCGGATACTTGTAACCGACCGACTGGTTTGCTAAATTACCCATGGGCGGTTCGCCGTCCCCCGCTTTTCCTCCCTGAGCGGGTGCCTTAATGTGTGACAGCAAAAAGGCTTCCTACCCCGGCCTGTTGGCCGGGGTTTTTTTTGCGCATTCGATTTGGGGTTCGCCGGCACGCACGCGGCCTTTCGGACCCGGGTCGCGAGCGTGTGAACAGGCCCTAAACTCGCGGCATGCTCTGGATCAAGGCCTTTCACATCGTCTTCGTGGCCAGCTGGTTTGCCGGCTTGTTCTACCTGCCGCGCATTTTTGTGAATCTGGCCCAGATTCCGGTCAATGTGCCGCCCGAGCGTGAACGCGAGCGCGAGCGCCTGCTGCTGATGGCCACAAAGCTGCTGCGTTTCACCACCATCCTGTCGGTTCCCGCCGTGGCGCTGGGCGTGTGGCTGTGGCTCGGCTATGGCATCGGCCGCGGCCCGGGCAACGGCTGGATGCACGCCAAGCTGGCCGTGGTACTGCTGGTGTTGGGCTACCACCACGCCTGTGGCCGCATGCTGAAACGGTTTATTGCCAACCGAAACGCGCGCAGCCATGTCTGGTACCGCTGGTTCAACGAGGCGCCGGTGCTGCTGCTCGTGGCCGCCGTCATCCTCGTGGTGGTCAAGCCGTTCTGATGCACAAAACCTCGGCCTGGCCGCTCGCGCTGGCGTATATCGCGCTGATCGTCTATGCCAGCCTGTACCCGTTCACCGAGTGGCGCGACCAGGGCATTGCGCCGTGGGCGTTTCTTTCGGCGCCGTTGCCGCGCTACTGGACGCGCTTTGACGTCATGGCCAATGTGCTGGGGTACGCGCCGGTCGGTTTTCTGCTGGCCTTGAGTGCGCTGCGCAGCGGGCGCGCCAAACGGGCCTCCACGGCCGTGGGGCTGGCCACACTGGCGGCGGCCGCGCTGTCGCTGCTGATGGAGGCGCTGCAGAGCTACCTGCCCGCCCGGGTGCCGAGCAATGTGGATTTTGTGCTCAATGCCGCTGGCGGCGTGGGCGGTGCGGCCGTCGCCGGGCTGCTGGAGCGGATGGGTGCCATCGACCACTGGAGCCGCTTTCGCGCCCGCTGGTTTGTGGCCCATGCGCGCGGCGCCATCGTGCTGCTGGCGCTGTGGCCGATGGCGTTGCTGTTCCCGGCAACCGTGCCGTTTGGCCTGGGTCATGTGCTGGAGCGGGTCGAAGAAGCGTTGGTCGCAGCGCTGGGCGACACCCCTTTCATTGAATGGCTGCCGCTGCGCGAGGTGGAATTGCAGCCGCTGGTGCCGGCGGTCGAGGCGCTGTGCGTACTGCTCGGCGTGCTGATTCCCTGCCTGCTGGGCTACAGCGTGTTGCGATCGCTGCGCCAACGGGTGGTGTTTGCCACGGGCGCTGTGGCGTTGGGCGTGGCGGTGACGGCGCTGTCGGCCGCGCTCAGCTACGGCCCCACGCACGCCTGGGCCTGGCTCGACCGCCCGGCCATGGTCGGGCTGCAGCTTGGGGTGGTGTTTGTGGCGGCGCTGCTGCCGGTGCCGCGGCGCGGCTGTGCGGCGCTGGTGCTGCTGGCCCTGGCCGTGTACTTGCTGCTGCTGAACCAGGCCCCGACCAGTGCCTACCTGGCGCAAACGCTGCAGACCTGGGAGCAGGGCCGCTTCATCCGCTTTCACGGCCTGGCGCAGTGGCTGGGCTGGCTGTGGCCCTACGCGGCCATGGTCTATGTGCTGATCCGCGTCTCGCAGCGCGAGGCCGAAAACTAGAATCTGGCCATGAGTGAAAAAACGGTTCCCGACACGTCCTACTACCAGCGGCACATCTTCTTTTGCCTCAACGAGCGCAAGAATGGCGAAGAGTGCTGCGCCAATCACCGCGCCCAGGAGGGGTTTGACCGCTGCAAGGCCCAGGTCAAGGCCGCCGGTCTGACCGGGCCGGGCAAGGTGCGCGTCAACAAGGCCGGCTGTCTGGACCGCTGCGCCGGCGGGCCGGTGGCCGTGGTCTACCCGGAGGCCGTCTGGTACACCTATGTCGACCAGGACGACATTGACGAAATCGTCGAGTCGCACCTGAAAAATGGCAAAGTCGTCGAGCGTCTGTTGACGCCGGCGCACCTGGGGCGCTAGCGTTTTGCCGGGCCGGCCCCAACGAGCATCCAAACCCGGTTTTTTGAGTGTTTTAGCCCCGTTGTCCGCATCGAATGGTCATAGTTTGCTATAAATATAATAGCATACCGAGATGAACGCCCAAACCCTGAAACTGCAGTTCAACGGCCCCGCCGGGGCGCTGGAAGCCCTGCGCGATACGCCGACCGACGCGCCCGCCCGTGGCGTGGTGGTGGTGGCGCACCCGCACCCGCTGTTTGGCGGGACCATGGACAACAAGGTGGTGCAGACGCTGGCGCGCGCCTTCGTGCAGTGCGGCTGGGAGGCGGTGCGCTTCAATTTTCGCGGCGTCGGCGCCAGTGCCGGCACGCATGACGAAGGCCGGGGCGAGCTGCAGGACCTGCTGGCCGTGATCGACCAGGCGGCGAGTGCCGGCACACCGCTGGCGCTGGCCGGGTTTTCCTTCGGCTCGTTCGTC
The DNA here is from genome assembly GCA_031411575.1 of Betaproteobacteria bacterium. Taxonomy (GTDB): domain Bacteria; phylum Pseudomonadota; class Gammaproteobacteria; order Burkholderiales; family Burkholderiaceae_C; genus JANOBJ01. The sequence goes on from JANOBJ010000204.1 coordinate 7,171, forward strand.
ACCAGCCACGCCATACAGGCGCTATGGGGTTCCCATGCTATCGAGAAGATAGTGCTGGTCGGCACGGCGGCGGCCCGTTTCACCGTGGCGCCGTTGCCGCCCGAGTCTCACGACCGCGCGCTGGTGGTGCACGGCGAGGTGGACGACACCGTGCCGCTGGCCGCCGTGATGGATTGGGCGCGGCCCCAGTCACTGCCTGTTACGGTTGTGCCCGGAGGCGGGCACTTCTTTCACGGACAATTGCCGCTGCTCAAAAGCTTGGTGGTGCGACACCTGCGCGCCTGAGGCGCAAAATCGCGCCGCGCCCTTGCCGCTGTTGCCGTGCAGGCGTCCCGTTCTCTTCCCGCCGGTCTGCTTGTGCTCCCGATCCCTTCCCCGTCACTGCCACTGCCACCCCATCACCCATGAAACGTTTCCTGACCGCGCTGCTGCTGGCGCCGCTCTGTCTGTTTGGCCACGCGCAAGTGCCGCAGCCGCCCGAGGTGGCCGCGCGCGCCTATCTGCTGCTGGATGTCACCGCCAACCAGATGCTCGCGCAAAAAGACATCGACATGCCGGTCGAGCCCGCGTCGCTGACCAAGCTGATGACGGCCTATCTGGTGTTTGACGCGCTCAAGGCCAAGAAGATCGACCTCAAGCAGACCCTGCCGGTCAGCGAGCGCGCCTGGAAGATGCCCGGTTCGCGCATGTTCATCGATCCCAAGATGCAGGTGCCGGTGGAAGACCTGATCAAAGGGATGATCGTGCAGTCCGGCAACGACGCCACCATGGCGCTGGCCGAGGGCGTGGGCGGCTCGCTCGAGCGATTTGTGCAACTCATGAACGAGCAGGCCAAGGTGCTGGGCATGAAAGGCACCACCTACAAGAACCCCGAGGGCCTGACCGTGGCGGGTCACATCACCACGGCGCGCGACCTGGGCATTCTGTCAACCCGGCTGATGCGCGATTTCCCCGAGTACGTGCCCTTCTACGCGCTCAAGAAATACCGCTACGAAGGCACGCCCGCGGCCAATGACAGCAACCGCAACCTGCTGCTGTTTCGCGATCCGACGGTGGATGGCCTGAAAACCGGCCACACCGAGGCGGCCGGCTACTGCCTGATTGCCACCGCCAAGCGCGAATTGCCGGGCGTCGGCAGCCGCCGGCTGCTGTCTATCGTGCTGGGCACCGCCAGCGAGAATGCGCGCGCCAACGAATCGCAAAAGCTGCTCAACTGGGGCTACACCGCCTATGAAGCGGTCAAGCTGTTTGACGCCAACCAGGCGGTGGTGACGCCGGCGGTCTGGAAAGGCACGGCCAACACCGTGCGGCTGGGCCGTCCGGAGCCGATCGTGGTGGTGGTGCCGGCCGGCAATGCGGCCAAGGTCAAGACCCAGGTGGCGCGACCCGATCCGCTGGTCGCGCCGTTCACCAAGGGCCAGCCGATCGGCACGCTCAAGGTGCTGGTGGGCGAACAGACCGTGGCCGAGGTGCCGCTGGTGGCGCTGGACGCAGTGGAGCAGGCCGGTGTGCTGGGCCGAGCCTGGGACGCTATCCGCCTGTGGATTAAGTAAACGGGTAAGTTGGCGCTTGCTGACTTAACCCGCAGTCGGCTGCATTGCGGGACAACCCGTAGCGAGTTATACTAGAAGGCTTTCCCGCATTTCGGGCGGGAGAATCGTGCGCTGCCACCCGATCATGGGATGGCAGCAAATTCTTTCAGACGTTTAGGGACGTTTTTTTAATGCCAACCATCAATCAACTGGTGCGTCAGGGGCGCGAGGTCGAAAAGACCAAGTCCAAGAGCCCCGCGATGCAGAACTCGCCGCAGCGCCGCGGCGTGTGCACCCGCGTGTACACCACCACGCCAAAAAAGCCGAATTCGGCCCTGCGCAAGGTAGCCAAGGTGCGCCTGACCAACGGGTTCGAAGTCATTTCCTACATCGGCGGTGAAGGCCACAACCTGCAGGAACACAGCGTGGTGCTGGTTCGCGGCGGTCGTGTCAAGGACCTGCCCGGTGTGCGTTACCACATCGTGCGTGGCTCGCTCGACCTGCAAGGCGTGAAAGACCGCAAGCAGTCGCGCTCCAAGTATGGCGCCAAGCGTCCAAAGAAAGCCTGACCAGTCTTTCTGGTCCAAAGAAAGCCTGATCGGCCTTCTGCAAGAGTTTTTAGGTGCTGGTCAGGCTGTGGCGGTCTGGTTCAGCGTAGTGACCCGCTGTTGGGTCGAGTAAGTGAGAGTCCTGATGGCTCTCGCGGCGCCCGAAAAGGCGTCAACTGAAGCAAAGAGGTGAAAAAATGCCACGTCGTCGCGAAGTCCCTAAACGTGAAATCCTGCCGGACCCGAAATTCGGCAATGTCGAGCTGTCCAAGTTCATGAACGTGATCATGGAAGGCGGCAAAAAGGCCATCGCCGAGCGCATCATTTATGGCGCGCTCGAGTTCATCGAGAAGAAGAACCCCGGCAAAGACCCGGTGGAAGCCTTCACGATGGCCATCAACAACGTCAAGCCCATGGTCGAGGTCAAGTCCCGCCGTGTCGGTGGCGCCAATTACCAGGTGCCGGTTGAAGTGCGCCCGGTGCGCCGCCTGGCGCTGTCGATGCGCTGGATCAAGGAAGCCGCCCGCAAGCGCGGCGAGAAGTCGATGGCCCTGCGTTTGGCCAACGAACTCATGGAAGCCACCGAAGGTCGGGGCGGCGCCATGAAGAAGCGTGACGAAGTGCACCGCATGGCCGAAGCCAACAAGGCCTTCAGCCACTTCCGCTTCTAAAAACTGCCCCCATCTACGGTGCTGCCGGTCCGCCAAAAGCGGGGCGGCAGTGACTACCGCCCTTAACGGAGAACCATCATGGCTCGCAAGACCCCCATCGAGCGCTATCGCAACATTGGCATTTCAGCGCACATTGACGCCGGAAAGACCACGACCACCGAGCGCATTCTTTTCTACACCGGCGTGAACCACAAGATTGGTGAAGTTCACGACGGCGCGGCCACCATGGACTGGATGGAGCAGGAGCAGGAGCGTGGCATCACGATCACGTCCGCTGCCACCACCTGTTTCTGGAAGGGCATGGACATGTCGTTCCCCGAACACCGCATCAACATCATCGACACGCCGGGCCACGTGGACTTCACCATCGAGGTGGAGCGTTCCATGCGCGTGCTCGACGGCGCCTGCATGGTGTATTGCGCCGTGGGCGGCGTGCAGCCGCAGTCCGAAACCGTCTGGCGCCAGGCCAACAAGTACAAGGTGCCTCGTCTGGCGTTCGTGAACAAGATGGACCGCACTGGCGCCAACTTCTTCAAGGTCTACGAGCAGATGAAGCTGCGCCTGAAGGCAAGCCCCGTGCCCATCGTGATTCCGATCGGCGCCGAGGAGCATTTCACCGGCGTGGTCGATCTGCGCAAGATGAAGGCCATCTACTGGGACGAAGCCTCGCAAGGCATGAAGTTCAACTACGACGAAATCCCGCCGGAGCTGCTGGAGCAGGCCAAGGAATGGCGCGAAAAGATGGTCGAAGCCGCCGCCGAAGCGTCCGAAGAGCTGATGAACAAGTACCTGGAAGAAGGTGATCTCACTGAAGAAGAGATCACCCTGGGCCTGCGCACGCGCACCATCGCCAGCGAAATCCAGCCGATGCTGTGCGGTACAGCGTTCAAGAACAAGGGTGTGCAGCGCATGCTGGACGCCGTGATCGAACTCATGCCGTCGCCAGTGGACATTCCGCCCGTCAAGGGCATGGACGACGATGAGAAGCCCGTCACCCGCCGGGCTGACGATGGCGAGAAGTTCTCCGCGCTGGCGTTCAAGCTGATGACCGACCCGTTCGTCGGTCAGCTCACCTTCGTGCGCGTCTATTCTGGCGTGCTCTCCAAGGGCGACAGCGTCTACAACCCGATCCGCGGCAAGAAAGAGCGGATCGGCCGGATCGTGCAGATGCACGCGAACAACCGCCTGGAAGTGGACGAAATCCGCGCCGGCGACATTGCTGCCTGCGTGGGCCTCAAGGACGTGACCACGGGCGAAACCCTGTGCGACCCATCGGCCATCGTGATGCTGGAGCGCATGGTGTTCCCCGAGCCCGTGATCGCACAGGCCGTCGAGCCCAAGACCAAGGTCGACCAGGAAAAGATGGGCGTCGCGCTGAACCGCCTGGCCCAGGAAGACCCGTCGTTCCGCGTCCGCACGGACGAGGAAACGGGCCAGACCATCATCGCCGGCATGGGCGAGCTGCACCTGGAAATCATCGTCGACCGCATGAAGCGCGAGTTCGGCGTGGAAGCCAACGTGGGCAAGCCGCAGGTGGCCTATCGCGAGACGATCCGCAAGACGATCGAGGACGCCGAAGGCAAGTTCGTCCGCCAGTCGGGCGGCAAGGG
>JANOBJ010000205.1:0-21255 GCA_031411575.1 Betaproteobacteria bacterium
TGCCGACCGGCGGCGTGTACAGGCCAATCGCCAGGTTCACGACCATCATGATTCCGAGCTGTGTCATGTCCATGCCGATGCTGTTCGCCAGTGGCACGAACACCGGCGTCAGCAGCAGCACGGCGGCGGGCAGGTCGATGAACATGCCGAGGAACAGCATCAGCAGGTTCATCATCAGGATCACGAGCCACTTGGCGTGCACGTTGGCCTGCACCCAGGCCGCGATGCCCTGCGGCATCTGGTCGAAGGTGAGCAGCCAGCCGATCGCCGCCGAGGCCATGATGACGAGCAGCACGACGCCGGTGGCCAGGCCCGCCTGCACGACCGCGTCGTTCAGCCGCTTCCAGCCCAGGTCGTGGTAGATCAGCACCGACACCAAGCCGGCGTACAGCGTCGAGAGCACAGCCACCTCGGTGGGCGTGGCGATGCCGAAGCGCAGGAAGATGATGATCAGCACCGGCAGCAGGATCGCCGGCGCCGCGTAGCCGAGGTGGCGGCGGAACGCGACGCGGTTGAACGGTGAGGTGTCGCGCGGGAAGTTGCGGCGGCGCCCGACCCACCAGCACGCGAACATGAAGCCGGCGCACATCAGCAGGCCCGGCAGCACACCGGCGACGAACAGCGAGGCGATCGACGCGTTCGAGCTCAGCGCGAACAGGATCATCGGGATTGATGGCGGGATCAGGATGTCGATCGTCGCTGCAGCCGCCAGCGTGGCCGCCGAGAACGCGGCAGGGTAACCGAGGCGCTTGTGCCAGGGGATCATCAGCGAGCCGATGGCCGAGGCGTCAGCCACGGCCGAGCCCGAGACGCCGCCGAACAGGGTGGACGACAGCACGCCCACCTGCGCCGGGCCGCCATGGAAACGGCCGATCAGCGCCGACAGCACGCCAACCAGCGCCTCGCCCAGCTTGCCGCCCATCATCAGCGAGCCGGTCAGCATGAAGAACGGAATCGCGATCAGCGGGAAGCTCTGCACTTGGGCCACCATCTGCTGCACCAGCAGGTCCACCGGCACCTTGTCAGAGACCGCGGCGGCGGCCATCGCCGCCATCAGCAGCGCGTGGGCGATCGGCATCGCCGCGACCGCGGCGAACATGAAGACGAAAAGAATCAATGCACTCATGACGGTTCCTTTGTGTGCCGTGCCGTCACCAGTGCGCCACCGGCACCTTGTGATCGCCTTCGACCGCCACCACCGGTTCGGCGTGCCAGGTGCGCCAGGCCGACTGCAGCGCGAGCACGGCCAGCAGCAAGATGCCGACCATCACGCAGCCGTAGGTGATCGAGCCCGGCAGCTGCAGGATCGGGCTCTTCTCGTCGTGCACGATTTCCAGCATGCGCAGCGTCGCGACCGCCAGCGTTGCGTACAAAGCGGCCACGACGAGCCAGCTCGCCACCGTGATCAAGCGGCGTGCGCGCGCCGGCAGCGCATCCATCAGGAAGGTGGTCGCAATGTGGGCGCCGTGTTGCGCCGCGAGCACCACGCCGGCCATCACCAGCCACGGGAATAGCAGCTCTGGCACCTCGTTGGCCCATTGCATGCTTGCGCCGGTGATGTAGCGCAGGGCGGTGTTGGCACACAGGATCACGAAGATCGCAGCGGTTGTCAGCCAGAGCACGGTTTTGCACACGATTGCGATGGCGTGGTCGACCACGCCGGGTTCGTCGGCTTGCATGGATGTCTCCTCTGGTGGCGCGAGGCGGTTGCGTCTCAGGCGCACCGCCTTCGGCAGGGTTTACTTGGCGCGCGCGGCGGCAATCACCTTCTTGACGTAGGGGCCGATCGGGCCGGCCGCCCACTTGTCGTCGACCGACGCGGTGCCCTTCTCGAATGCAGCCTTGTCGACCGCATCGACGCGCACGCCCTTGGCCTTCAGGTCGGCTACGAGCTTGTCGTCGGATTCCTGCGACAGCTTGCGCTGCAGCGCGGTGGCCTCGGCGGCGGCTTCCTGCACGGCCTTGCGGTCGGCGTCTGTGAGCTTGTCCCAGCTGCGCTTGCTCATCAGGAACGGCGTCATCTCGTACTTGTGGCCGGTCAGCGAGATGAACTTCTGCACCTCGTAGAGCTTGCTCGCGTGGATGTTCATCAGCGGGTTCTCCTGCCCGTCGACCACACCCTGCTGCAGCGCCACGTACAACTCGGCGAACTTGATCTGCTGCGCCTCGGCGCCGAGCGCCTGCATGATGTCTACCGTCACCGCGTCGGGCGGGGTGCGCATCTTCATGCCTTTCAGGTCCTCGGGCTTGAGCAGCGGCTTCTTGTTGTTGCTCATGTGGCGCACGCCGTTGTCCCAGTAGCCCAGCACGATCATGCCCTTCTCGGCGCTGCGTTCGGCGAGTTCCTTGCCCAGCGGGCCGTCGAGCACTTTCCACGCCTGCGGCAGGTTCGCGAACAGGAAGGGCATGCCGAACGCGGCGTACTCGGGAACCGCGTTGGCCACCGCGCCCTGCGAGTTGGCCGACATGTCGAGCGCGCCGGTGCGCAGTGCCGTCAGCATCGCGGCGTCGTCACCGAGCTGTGCTGAAGGCGCCACCTGCACCTCGATACGTCCGGCGGACTTGGCCTTGACGACCTCGGCGAATTTCACCGCCGCCTCGTGGCGCGGGTTGCCCGGCGCGGCGCCATGGCCAAGCGTCAGCTTCACGGCCTGCGCGTGCGCTGCCAGCGAAAGCAGGGTGCCGGCGGCGACGGCGAGCGCGCTGCGAATGAATGTGTTGCGTTGCATGTTTATGTGTCTCCTGGTTTTGGTTTTGCGAAAGGCGGGTCAGTGGATCAACATGCCGCCGTTGACGTCGAGCGTCACGCCGGTCAGGTACTTGGCCAGGTCGCTGGCGAGGAAGACGACGCAGCCGGCCACGTCGTTTGGCTCGCCGATGCGGTTCAGCGGAATGCCTTCGAGGATCCCCTTCATGCGGTCGTCGGGGATCAGGCCCTTATTGATGTCGGTGGCGATCAGGCCTGGCGTCACGCAGTTGATGCGGATGTTGTCGATGCCGTACTCGCGCGCCATTGCGCGCGCCAGGCCGAGCACACCGGCCTTGGCGGCCGAGTAGTGCGGGCCGCCAAGGATGCCGCCGCCGCGCTGCGCGCTGACCGACGAGATACAGACAATCGCACCCGACTTCTGCTCCTGCATCGTCGGCAGCACGGCCTGCGAGGCGTACAGCGTGCCGCGCAGGCTCACGTCGAGCACCGCGTCGTAGTCGGCCGCGGTGATGTCAAGCGTCTTGCGCGGCTGCGTGATGCCGGCGTTGTTGACGAGCACGTCGATGCGGCCCAGCGTCTTGCGGATCTGCACCACGGCGGCGTCGCACGACGCCTTGTCGGTCACGTCGGCCACCAGGCCGAGGTGGCCTTCGCCCAGGCGGGCTGCGGCCGCGGCCGGTTCGGCGCGGGCCAGATCCAGAATGACGACGCGGGCGCCGTGGGCGGCCATCTGTTTGGCGGTGGCGAAGCCGAGGCCGTTGAGGCCGGCGCCTCCGGTGATGACGGCGACTTTGTCTTTGAGCAGCATCTCGATCTCCTGTGCAGGGTGGTGTTCGGGGACGAACACGGGAGACGCCGCCTGCTTTACAGCCCTGGGGGCCTTGTGGCCCTCTTCAGGGCCGCGACCTGCGGGCCGCGGCTTGTCTCCTGAGTTCGTGGACCGAATGGTGCAGTGGCCCGCGCCTGACAACAAGCGATACTTTTTCAGTCTAAGATGACGTACCGTCATCTGACGTACGGGAAAGCACCATGGCATCACTTCCTCCCATGGCGAACTTGCTGGCGTTTGAAGCCGTGGCACGGCGACGCAGTTTTGCGTTGGCAGCAGCTGAACTCCATCTCACGGCATCTGCCGTCAGCCATCAGATTGCACGGCTAGAAGCGGATCTGGCCATTCGCCTCTTTGAGCGCAGCGCGCATGGCGTGCGCTTGAGCCCCGCGGGCGAGCAGTACCTGTCGCGGCTGTCCGGCGCACTGGCTGCGATCGCCACGGCCACCGACGACATGCGTCAGGGCGCCAGCAGCAGCCTCTACGTGCACTGCTCGCCGAGCCTGGCCACGTTGTGGCTGATGCCGCGGCTGCACCTGTTCGCGCAAGCACATCCCGACGTTTCGCTCAACTTGTCGGCCGCGCACGTTCACAGCGACTTCGCGCTGGGTCAGGTGGACCTGGACATTCGCTACGGTGTGCCGCAGTGGTCGAACCTCGTGGTGGAGCCGTTGTTCGAGGAGCGCATCGTGCCGGTCGCGAGTCCGGCGTTCATTCGCCAGCATCGGCTCAAGCGTGCCGAGCAATTGCTGGATGTGCCGCTGATCCAGAGTAACGTCAGCGTCGTACAGTGGTCTGACTGGTTCAGGGCGTTTTCCGACAAGCGGGCGCCCGACCGCTTTGCGCTACGATTCGACCGGGCGCACATGTCGCTCGACGCGGCAGCGCAGGGGCTCGGCGTGGCGCTGGAGAGCACCACCACAGGCGGCAAGCACCTCGCCGAAGGAAAGCTGCGCCCCGTGCTGGGTATGGACAAGTGCATCCGCGTTAAGGCGCACTTTGCTGTCTATCCGGCGCGTCACGCCAAGAGGCGACCCGTTGAGGACTTTCTGTCCTGGCTTCATGGCGAGGCCGCTGCGACTTCCTCACTTATGCGGGATACAAAGCTGATGTAACAGCAAGCCGGGAGGCTTTTCCGAATCGAACACTGCCAGTTCCAGCAGACAACGTAAGTCGGCGTAGCCGATAAACAGCTGGCCTACGGCCCAACGGTCTGCATCGTCCAGACTTTTGATGCAAAGCAACGACCTGGCGCTTCGCCGGCGCATGCTATCTGGCCCTCAACTCGATGGGAGACCATCATGGAAACCTCAGGCAATACAGTTCACCACGAGCCGTGGAACAAGGGCAAGATCGTCGGACAGAAGGCCCCATTCAAGGTCAAAGACATCTGGGCCCTGCGCGTACGCCTTCAGATGGAACGGCGGGTCCGCGAGCTCGCGCTCTTCAACCTCGGCATCGACAGCAAGCTGCGCGGATGCGACCTGGTCGCACTCAAGGTCCGCGACGTTTCTCATGGAGACCAAGTGGCCACACGCGCGATCGTCATGCAGCACAAGACCAAGCGCCCCGTCCAGTTCGAGATCACGGGAGTGACCCAAGAAGCCCTGCAGGCCTGGATCAAGCAGGCTGCACTGAAGTCAGATGACTTCCTCTTCCCGAGCAGGCTCCACGAGTCGCCTCACTTGGGAACGCGGCAGTACGCCAGGATCCTTGGGCACTGGGTAGAGGAACTGGGACTGGACCCGACTGAGTATGGAACCCATTCAATGCGAAGGACCAAGGCGACGTTGATCTATCGACGTACGAAGAACCTCAGAGCGGTGCAGTTGCTGCTCGGGCACTCCAAACTGGAATCCACCGTGAGGTACCTGGGCATCGAGGTCGATGACGCCCTCGAAATCTCTGAGCATACGGAAATCTGAGGCCAGAGTCAGTGGCGGCCGGGCCCTGGTGCGAGGGCGGCCGCCTTCGATGGCCGCTATGTGGAGTGGGTCTGGATTTGTGCTCTCGGCCAATTGCAGTCGTCGATCTCGCACCGGTGATGTCACTCGCAAGCGGCCATCCGTCAGGTAACTTGCGCCGCGAGCGCTGGTGAACGCCCGAGCTAGCAAGCGTCAAGTCCGTTCGGTCTGCACTTCCTGGCTATGAGCGGCCCGCGCGCAACAGGCACCAGCGGATGCCCATGTAGGCCAACCAGCCGAGCGGCCCGAAAAGGAAGGTCAGCAGTTGGCATGGCACGACGGCGTACACCGGGATCATGTGCCGGCTGGCGTCCTGCCCGATCCACCAGCCGACCAGCAGATCAAAGGCCAGGTAGTGCAGCCAGGCGGCCAACAAGATACCTCTGTCGGCGTTGAGCAGAATGCGCAGGTCAACGATAGACGCGTAGCCGCCGGGCGACTGAACATAGAGTGCCGGGTAGAGCGCTGCGGATACAACAGCGAGCAACGCCGGAATCGCCACGGCACACACGGCTTTTTGAAAACGCGGCCAGCGACGACCGAACAGCAGCACGGCCCAGCCCGCGGCAGCCAAGGCCGACGATGCGGCGAACAAGCTGTCAAGCCACATGGCGGCGAACCAAGCGGGCTGCGGCAATCAGGAGCACTGCCAGCGGCAGGCCCACCAGCACTGCCGAGCCGACACTGGCATCCAGCACTGAGCGGCCACTGGCAGTCCACACGACTGCACCCAAGAACACCGCGAGGTAGGCCGCAGTGCCCACCCGCTGCGCAGTGGGCATCACCGACGCTGATCGGGCGGCGCGCTGATGCAGCCAGGCCAGCGCCGGCACAGCCTGCATTGCGTGAAGCCCGATGAAATGCGGCACGCGCCAGTCTCCCGTACGCAGGTCCCAACCGAAGAACGGCAGTTGCGCTGTAGAAGGCGTGCCCGCCCAGGCACTGCCTACCCAAGCCAGCCTCTGACCAGCGTCGATCAAGGCCAGCTGTTCAACCGTCGGCATCACCATCCAAACACCGACCAGCCCGCCCAGCACGGCGATCGACAGGCCGGCGATCGTGGCCCGCGTGGTGACCCGGTCTGCAGGCCAGCGAACCAACCCAGCAACCATCAATACCAGGCCTGCCAGCAGCACCGCCGTGCCCAGGCCCATCGCCGTGAACACGGCGTGGTCGAACAAGGTGCTGTAGTTGAAGTGGCTGTGCACACCGCGCGCGGCCTGCACGGCGATGAAGATGAGTTCCAACACAGCCGTGCAGGCCTGCAGCGCGGCGCTGAAACCGAACCAGCGGTCACCCACCTCTTGCCTGCGTGTCAACGACGCGAGCCACCACAGGGTCCACAGATGCACGCCGAACGCAACGCAAAAGCGCAGGGGTTTGAGCCACACGTTGTGGCCGTTTTCGAGGACGCGGCTGTCGAGCGCCATGGCCACGGTGCAGAGTACCGCCGCCACGCCGAATGCCATCACCACGCGCCACAACATCGTGCGCGCGTTGCCCACCGACAGGTGAGGTGCGTGCAGCGTGAATCGCATCATGGGTAGAGCAGGCGCAGGTCCACGCGGCCCCCGTCCTTGAGGTCGACGAGCGAGCGGTCAAATCGCGGGAACTCCAGCGACTTGGGGTTGTTGCCTGTGATGTAGCCCTCACGCGGAAACCCAATGACGTTCTTCGACATCTGCCCGTCGCTGTCTTCGTCGTGCACCACGATGAGTGCGTAGCGGCCGGGCGCTGGGAGTTTGAGTGCTAGCGTGAGCGTGGGCTGAGCCGCGGGAACATCCAGCTTGGCTGCGGCTTTGTCCCACTGGCTCGGAAAGCTGTCGCGCGTGACGTGTGCTGCCAGCAGTACTCGCCCCTGCGCATTGCGCAGGCCGCTCAGTTGAATTTGAACTTCGATGGGTTCGGCGCGCAGCAGGCCCGTGCTGCAAACGAGCGCCAATGCGAGTGGGATGCAGCGGAGTCGCCGACGTGTTGCCATCTCAATGCACCTCCGCCCGATGGGCAGCGTCAGGTATGTGCGCACCCGTTCGGGCGCGTAGGCGCAACTGCCGCAGTCCCTCATCGACCGTGATCACTGGCCTGTAGCCAAGCAAAGCGCGGCTGCGGCTGCTGTCCAGCGTGAACGGATAGCCCAACAAGCGGACCGCTTCTCGCGTCAACGCGGGCTCCGTGGCCAGGCCGAGTCGTCGCCAGGCACCCTCCGCCAAGCCCGCCAATACCCAGGCCGCATCGGCGGGAATCGACAGGCGCGGCACCGGCAGGCCGCAGGCCTCGATGCGTTTGCCGAGAAAGTCTCGAAGCTCGACCGGCTCCCCATCGGTGATGAAGAGGGCTTCGCCTGCGAGCTGCGACTGCAGGGCCAGAGACACCGCCTCGCACAGGTTGTCGACATGGCAGGTTGCATAGGGATAGTGCCCGCCACTGAACCACCCGAAGCGGCCGCGAGCGATGTGCTGGCCCAGTTCGCCATCGACCGTGTCGCCCGCGCCCCAGACCAGCGGCGGTCGCAGCGCCAGCGTGCGAAGGCCCGGTCCGGCGGCTTGCAGCACCAGGGCCTCGGCCATCGCCTTGGTGCTCGAATAGGGAAGATCGCGGCGGTGCGTTGTGGCAACGCACTCGTCTGCGTCAAGCATCGGCCCGGGCCCTTGCATCACGACCGATGCCGCGCTCAGGTGGACGAAGTGTTTGACGCCCGATGCTTGCGCGCCACGCAGCATGGCGCGTGTCAGCGCCACGTTCGAGGCTTCGAACTCGGCCCAGGGCCCCCAGGTGCGAAGGTGAGCTGCACAGTGAACGACGGCGTTGCAGCCTTGCATGGCGCCCCGCAACGGGGAATCGTCCAACAGGGATTGCTCAAAGGGCTCGGCCCCTGCTGCCCGCAGCTTCAGCGTAGACTCAGGGCTGCGCGCGGAGGCAATCACCCCGTGGCCGTCGTGCAGCAATCGCCCAAGCACGTGCCGACCGATGAAACCCGTGGCGCCGGTGAGAAAGACTTTCATGACGGACCTTGTGAGGCGGTAGCAAGGAACAACTCCTTGCATGTATAGCAATGCTATATCAATAGATATAGCGGCGCTACAATGTCGTGATGAAAACCCACATAAGTGACTCAGCCATTTCGACGGTCGACCGCGTGCTGGAGGTTGCGAGCGCCGTGCTGCGAGATGAGGGCGCGAGCGCACTGACGACACGCCGGGTCTGTGAGCTTGCTGGCATCACGGCGCCCACGCTGTATCACCACTTCACGGACAAGCACGGGCTGATGCGTGCCTTGGCGGCCAGCGAGTTGCGCAGCTTCTTCGCCGAGAAGCGATCGATGCGCCCGACCGCGGACGCCGTGGCGGATCTGATGCGCGGCTGGGACGATTGGATTGGTTTTGCGCGCGCCAAGCTGCAGCTGGTGGCCGCACTGCGCCAGGGCGACGACGGCACGATCGCCTTGCGACAGGCGGCCGAGGCCATCGTGATGGAGCGACTCGAACGCCTTCCCAAAGCGCGGCCGCTCCGTGTTCCCAAGCAAGTGGCGGCTCAGGCGCTGGTCGCTGGCGCCAACACCGTTGTGCAACTGATGCTGGACGGTGTCGAGCAACGCGCGTTGGACAAGGTCAATACTCTGCTGAAGGGTGCTCTGCTCGCAGCCCTGCTGGGACCGACAAGATCGACATGAGGCGGTACCACGCGCTCGGCGAGAGAAGACAAACAGGGCTGCCGCCAGGCCTGGTTTCGAAGGCGCACCGGCGCCACGCCTTTTCTTTTAAGGAGGTAGCGGGCGACTGGCGGCTCAGGGTCGAGGCTGTGTGAAAACCCCCTCCCTGTGACGCTGTCAGATCCGTAGAGTTCGAAGACATATGGAGCACGGGAGCCGGTATGTCGCGCTTTGTCGAAGGCCAGGATCGAAGTCAGGTGACGCTGATTCCAGAGTGTCTGGACGACTTCATCGCCGAGGACAACCCGGTCCGGGTCGTCGATGCATTTGTCCAGGAACTCAACCTGACCGCGCTGGGCTTCAAAGGCACGATGCCCGCATCCACGGGCCGCCCGTCCTACGACCCGGCCGTGCTGCTGAAGATCTACATCTACGGCTACCTCAACCGCGTGCAATCCAGCCGGCGCTTGGAGCGCGAATGCCAACGCAACGTCGAGCTGATGTGGCTGACCGGGCGCCTGGCGCCGGACTTCAAGACGATTGCCGACTTCCGCCACGACAACCCTGCGGGCATCCGCAACGTGTTCCGTCACTTCGTGTCGATCTGCCGCCAGCTCAAGCTGCTGTCGCAGGGCGTGGTGGCTGTGGACGGCAGCAAGTTCAAGGCGGTCAACAACCGCGATCGCAACTTCACGCCCCACAAGCTCGCCAAGCGCATGCAACAGGTCGACGAGAGCATCGCGCGCTACTTGGATGCGCTGGACACCGCAGACCGCACGCAGCCAGCGGATCTGCAGGCCAGGACCACGCGGCTGCAGGACAAGTTGGTCAAGCTGCGCAAGCAGATGCAGCACTTGCGGGAGATCGAGGTCGAGCTGGCCAAGCAGCCTGATCAACAGTTGTCGCAGACGGACCCCGATGCGCGTTCGATGGCCACCAGCGGGCGCGGCACTGGCATGGTGGGCTACAACGTGCAGGTGGCGGCCGACACCAAGCACCACCTGGTCGTTGCCACCGAAGTGATCAACGAAGGCCACGATCGAGGGAGTCTGTGGTCGATGGCGCAGCGCTCACGAGAAGCGGTGGGCAAAGACAAGATCGAACTCATCGCCGACCGGGGCTATTTCAAGGGCCCAGAGATCCTGGCCTGCGAGCAAGCGGGCATCAAGACCTACGTGCCCAAGCCGATGACGTCCAACTCCAAAGCTGAAGGTCGATTCAGCAAGGCCGACTTCATCTACATCGCCCGTGACGACGAGTACCAATGCCCGGCCGGAGAAAGGCTGCGCCGGCATCAGTCGTGTGTCGAGAACGGCATGAGGATCGACACGTACTGGACCTACATTTGCCCGCACTGCCCCATCAAGGAGCAATGCACGACCGGCCACGAGCGCCGGGTCAGACGCTGGGAGCACGAGGCGGTACTGGACACCATGCAGGCCCGCCTGGATCGCAAGCCCGACGCGATGAAGATCCGAAGACGAACCATCGAGCACGTCTTCGGAACACTGAAGCACTGGATGGGCTCTGCGCACTTCCTGATGAAGACGCTCGTGCACGTGCCCACCGAGATCAACCTGCACGCGTTGGCATACAACCTCAAGCGGGTGATCAGCGTGCTCGGTATTGCCAAAACGATGAAGGCGATGAAGTTGGCGGGCGCGTGAGCGCTTTGTTATGGCTAATTCGCGTGTATTCATCTCCGAGCAACGCCAAAACGCGCATATCGGCCCATTTGACGCACTGGATAGCGCAGAAGCCCGATCCCAAAGTTGAATCGCTTCCGTGGCCGAGGTAAGAGGTCAACGAGCAGTTCTCACACAGCCTCGGTCGAGTGCAGTCGTCCGCCGCGCAGTTAAGCTTGCGACCATGAAAAGCAAGACTGCGCCAGCCAAAGCACCCGTCGTTCCACCGCGCTCCACTGCCCGCGCCCCGCACGAAATCCGCATCATCGGCGGCCAGTGGAAGCGTACCAAGCTGCCGGTGGCGGACAGGCCGGGCCTGCGGCCCACGCCCGACCGGGTGCGTGAGACGCTGTTCAACTGGTTGGGGCAGGACTTGACGGGCTGGCGCTGCGTGGACGCGTTTGCGGGCACGGGCGCGCTGGGGTTTGAGGCGGCGTCCCGCGGTGCGGCGCAGGTGGTGATGGTGGAGCAAGACGCCGCGCTTGCAGAACAGCTATCCGTCACGCAGACCCGGCTGGCGGCGCGCTCGGTGCACGTGCGCCGAGGCGATGGGGTGCTGGTGCTGGGCACGATGGCGCCGCAGAGTGCCGATCTGGTGTTAATCGATCCGCCGTTTGATTCATTGCTGGCCGAGCCCGCGCTGAAGGCGGCAGCGGTCGCGGTGGCGGCAGACGGCTGGATTTACCTGGAGGCGCCGCGCCGCTGGCCCGACGATGAACTGGCTGCGCTGGGGCTGGCTGCACACCGCTACCTCAAGGCTGGGGCGGTGCATGCGCACCTGCTGCGGCCCGCAAACGCGGGCTGATCCGCGTCCGCGACCGGTTTGGGCGGCATAATGCGGCCGAAACGTCGCTGAAGGCGCAGCCAGGCAAAACCCCTGAAAACACCGCGTGACACACTGCGGCACACATTGCGGGATGAACCGTGAGATCGGACGAGGAGACCAGCCCATGACCCACAGCGTGCTCGCCGTTTACCCCGGCACCTTTGACCCGATGACCCTGGGCCACGAAGACGTGGTGCGGCGCGCCACGCAGCTGTTTGACCGCGTCATCGTCGCGGTGGCAGCCGGGCACCACAAGAAGGCGCTTTTCACGCTGCAAGAGCGCATCGAGATGGTGCGTGACTCGGTCAAGACTTACCCGCAGGTGACGGTGGAGAGCTTTTCGGGGTTGCTGCGCGACTTTGTGGTGGCGCGCGGGGGCAAAGCCATGGTGCGCGGCTTGCGCGCCGTGACCGACTTTGACTACGAGTTCCAGCTGGCAGGCATGAACCGCAGCCTGATGCCCGATGTGGAGACTGTGTTCCTGACGCCCAGCGACAAGTACCAGTTCATCAGCAGCACCTTTGTGCGCGAGATCGCCATCCTGGGTGGCGAGGTGAACAAGTTTGTCTCGCCCATCGTGCAGCAAAAGCTGACGGAAAAGGTGCGCAGCCTCGGGCGCGAATAGCGCAGGCCGGGCGCTCAGCCCAGGCGGGCCAGCCAGCCCAGCAGCGTGTCGTTCACCGAGGCCGGTTGCTCCAGCGTCAGCATATGGCCGCACTGCGCCACCAGCACCAGTTCGGCGCGCGGGGCCAGGTAGGCGATCTCGCGCGAACACTCGGGCGGCGCGAGCTGGTCGTCTTCCCCGCACATCACCAGCGTCGGGCACTTCACGGCGGGCAGATGGTTGCGTGCGTCGGGGCGCGCCATGACGGCCAGGTTCTGCCGGATCAACTGGTCAGCGCCGGCGCGCAGCACCATATCAAGATAGGTTTGCACCAGCGCCGGGTTGGCGGCATGGTGCGGCGCGAAGGCCAGCGGCACATTGGCCAGCAGGATTTCCTCGACTCGGCCTTGGCGGAAGAGTTCGATGGCGCCGCTGCGCAGCGCGCGCATGTCGTCTGACTCTGGCCGGGCACTGGTGCCCAGCAACGCCAGCCCGCGCACGCGATGCGGTGCCTGGCGCACCGCCTCCATCGCCAGCATGCCGCCCATCGACGCGCCGCACAGGACCAGCTCGCCAGCGTGGTCGTTTAGCAGGCCGGCCGCCATGGCTTCGATGGAACCGTGCCGGGCATGGACGTCCGTGACGGCGCAGTTCAACGAAGCGGGCAGGGCATCAAGTTGCGCGCGCCACATGGCGTCGTCACTGGCAAGACCGGGCAGAAGGATCAGTTGCGGCATGGGCGTAGGGCGGGGCTGGATCGGCGGATTCGATTGTGTCATTGGCAGTGAAGCCCGGTTGGCGAGCGCGCCGTGCATCCACGTTACCCGACCTTATGCTTCAACATAAATACTACAAAATTAATAGCAAACAATGACGAAGGGGAGCGCACTGCAGGGGTATTTGGGTTGAAAAATGGGCTTTCAAGCCCCTTCTGCCGGATAATGGTGGCATGACCGAATTGCTGCTGATCCGCCATGGCGAAACCGACTGGAACCGTGAGTTGCGCTTCCAGGGGCAGGTGGATGTTCCCCTGAATGCAGTGGGTCATGAGCAGGCGCGCCGGGTGGCGCAACGCCTTACGGGCGTGGCCGCGCACCACCTGTATGTCAGCGACCTGATTCGCACCCGCCAGACGGCCGAGCCCGTGCTGCAGGCACTGCCGCTGGCCCATGCGGCGGATGCAACCTTGCGCGAACAGAACTTTGGCCTGGTGGACGGCATGCGGGTCGACGATATCAAGGTGCAGCACCCCGAAGCCTGGGCCAGCTGGATCCAGTTTCAGGAAGACTTTGCGTTTGGGGGCGGTGAAAGCACGCGCCAGTTTCACACGCGCGTGATGGACACGGTGCGACGGCTCGCTGCGGCGCACACCGGGCAGACGCTGGTGGTGGTGACGCACGGTGGCGTGCTGGACATGATCTACCGCGCGGCGCGCGCCTTGCCTCTGTCGGGCCCGCGCCAATGCGAAATACCCAACGCGGGGCTGAGCCACGTGCAGGTGGTTGGCGATGAGTTGAAGATCGTGTCCTGGGCCGACACGCAGCACCTGGCCGATTTGCCGCCGCAGCCCACCTACGATCAGGCCAAGTTGGCTGCGTTGGCCAAGCTGTCGGTCAGTCCGAGCGCCGCATAGACCTGCGCGGCCTGGCGCTTCAGGCGTGCCGATTCCGGCTGCTGCCCCACACGCTGCTGCAGCAAGTGCTGCGCACCGCTCCATCGCCCGCTCTTGATCATCGCATCCAGGTAAATTTGCTCGAACAAATCGCGCTGGGCGTGGCTGCCGCCGATTTCCACCAGGCGTGGCAACGCCAGACCCAGCTGGTCCAGCGCTGTGGCGTGGTCACCCTGCGCGTGCGCGAGCAGCCCCCGGCTGGCGGGTACACACACGCGTTGCCAGGTGCTGCTGCCGCTGTCGCGCGCGTGGGATTCGATGTTGTTCATCAACGTGTGGGCCTCGCTGCGCCCCGCGCGCGCCAGACCGTACAGGTACTGCATGTCGAGGAAGGGCAGCACCTGGTCGTGCACGCGCGTCAGCAGATAGCCCGCCACGTCTTGCCAACGGTCACCCACGTCGACGCCGGCCAGCTCCAGGCGTGCCAGCAGCGACACCGCGTTGATCTGGTCCTGCGAGTAGTCTTTGGCCACGCCCCAGACCCGCTGGTCGTACAGCCGCAGCACCTCGTCATGCCGGTCGAGTTCCAGCGCAAACAGCGCGGCGTGCCACCAGTTGTGCGTCACCATGAAAGAGTTCAGCCCGGTCCAGGTGTCGCTGACGCTGGCCATGAACTCGACGCCCTCGGTGATCCGCCCCTCCGTCAGCAGCACGTGCGCCAGTGCATGGTGGGCCCACGGCTCCTTGCGGCACAAGCCAATGGCGGTGCGGGCCGCGCGCTCGGCCTCCGTCAGAAAGTGACACTGCTCCCAGCCGAACGCCAGCATGCCGTGCAGGTAAGGCACATCGGCCGCAGCCGGCAGTGCGGCCAGCGCCAGCCGCAGCATGCCGGGTGAATCGCCTCGGTTGAACAGGTGGTACTGCCCGAGCTTCACCGAGGCCAGGTCACGCGGGCATTCACGCGCCTGCTCCTCGTGCAGCGCGATGGCGCGGGCGATGTCCCCATCGACCCAGGCCGCCACGGCGTTGACAAAACGTCGTTCCCGCGGCGTGGCCTGCAGCGTTGATGCCAGGGCGCGGTCGATGAAGGGGCGGGCATTGGCCGGCGCCGCGCGCGATTCGGCAAACATGTGCAGCGCGGCGATGCTGGCCTGCACGATGGGGCTGCGGTCGCTGTCAGCCAGCTGCAGGATGTTGACGGCCCGCGCCTCGCTGGCGATGAAGCCTTCCACAAAGTCGTTCAGCGCGGCCAGGCTGGCCGGCGTCTGCAGCGTGACCGGGTTGCCCAGGCTGTCGCTCGGCATCACCGACCTCAGTGGCGGGGCGGTTCAGGCCATGCGCGCTGCGGGCCACGCAGTTGCTCGTAGGCATACGACACCTGCAGCACGCCCAGGTCGTCAAACCGCTGCCCCGCGATCTGCAGGCCAATGGGCAGGCCCGTCGACGTGAAGCCGCAGTTGATCGACGCCGCCGGTTGCTCGCTCATGTTGTAGGGCACGGTGAAGGCAATGTGCTCCAGCGGGTGGCGCGGGTCGTTGGTGGGCGAGGGCAGCTCGGCCGCGAAGGCCGGTACGGGTGATGTGGGCGACAGCACGAAGTCAAACGCGCTGCAGGCCTGCACCGTGGCCACGCGCGTGGCATGGAACTGGCTGGCGGCGGCAAACACCTGCACGCCGGTCATCTGCGCCGCGCTGTCGCCCCAGGACTGGATATAGCCCAGCACCTTGCGCTGCTTCTCGGGGCGCAGCGCCGCCAGATCCAGATGCGTGCGCATGCGCCAGAAGTGGTCCATGCCGTCCAGCATGGTGCGCGTGAGAAACGGCTTCATCGGCGTGACGGTGGCGCCCGCGCGCTCGAACAGGCGTGCCGCCGCTTCCACAGCCTCGCGCACCTCGGGTTCGACGGGCAGACCGCAGCCTGCATCCAGCAGCAGCCCGATGCGCAGGCCCCGCAGCCTATCGGTGCCCCGGCCAAACTGGTCCCAGGCGATCGCTTGTGGCGGGAGGCTCATGCTGTCGCGCACATCGGGCCGCGCCAGCGCCTGCATCATCAGCGCGGCGTCGGCCACGCTGCGCGTCATGGGGCCGGCCGCCCGGCCGGTGTAGGGCGGATCGATCGGCACGCGCCCCAGGCTGGGCTTCAGGCCAACCACGCCACACCAGCCTGCCGGCAGACGGATAGAGCCTCCAATGTCGGTGCCCAGGTGCAGGGGGCCGTAGCCCGCCGCCGCAGCGGCACCCGCGCCGGCACTGGAGCCGCCGGGCGTCTTGCTCACATCCCACGGGTTGCGTGCGATGGCGTGAAAAGACGACAGGCCCGAGGACAGCATGCCGTAGTCGGGCATGGTGGTTTTGCACACGATCACCGCACCGGCTTCACGCAGACGCGCGGCCGGCGGGGCATCCGCCGCCGCTGGGGTGAGGTCGGTAGCGGCAGTACCGAGCGGCGTGGGATCGCCCGCTGTGGCGATGTTGTCCTTGACGGTCGTGGGCACGCCGTCCAGCGGCCCGCAAGGCTCGCCACGCTGCCAGCGCGCCTCGGACGCACGCGCCTGCGCCAGCGCAGCGTCGGCGTTGAGCAGCCAGGTGGCGTGCAGATGCGGTTCCCATCGTGCGATGTGGTTCAGCACCGCCTGCGTCACCTCGACCGGCGACAGGCTGCGACCGCGGTAGGCCGCGGTCAGTTCGGTCGCTGGCAGGGCGTGGAGTTCAGGCATGCGCCATCAGCGCCAGCTAGTCTGCCCAGCCGACAAGCCGCTCATGACCACGACAGTGCCGACAGGTCGTTCACAAACACCGGCATGTCTTTCCACAGGCCGTTGATACGCTTGTTGGCCACCGTGATCCACTGCGGCTGGTACAGGAAGGCGTGAACCGAATCCTCCGCAATCAGCCGTTGCGCGTCGCCGAGCAGCTTGGCGCGGTCCGCCGCACGGGGCGTGGTCTTGATCTTGTCGAACAGCGTGTTGAACTTGGCGGACTCGTAGTTCCAGTAGTAGCCGGGCTTGGCAAAGTTGCCCAGGTCGAATGGCTCCACATGCGAAATGATGGTCAGGACAAAGGCCTTCTTGCCATAGGTGCCGCTTAACCATTGCGCCCACTCGACGTTTTGCAGCTTGGCGGTGATTCCGACCTTGGCCAGTTGCGCCGCGATCACCTCACCACCCTGGCGGGCGTACGGCGGCGGCGGCAGTGTGAGCGTGAGCTCCAGCGGCGTGGTGATACCGGCTTCCTTGAGCAGCGCGCGCGCCTTGTCCGGGTTGTAGGCGTTGATGCCCGTGGTGTCGACATAGCCAAACGCTCCGGGTACATAGTGGCTGCCGATGGGCGCGCCGTACCCGTCACCAGCACCTTCGATCACGGCCTTGCGGTCGATGGCCGCTGCGATGGCGCGCCGCACCCGCACGTCATCCAGCGGCTTCTTTTTTTTGTTGATGGACAGGATTGTTTTGGCGCGCGAACCTGCTACCAACACCTGGAACTTCGGGTTGCTCTTGAACTGGGCCACGCTGCGCGGCGTGACGCGCGGGAAGGCGTCCACGTCACCGGCCAGCAAGGCGGCCACCTGCGCTGCGGGGTCAGAGATGAAGCGAAACGTGGCCTTCTTCATCTTGATCGCGCTGGCATTGCGAAAGCCGTCCCACTTGGCCAGCGTGACCGATGAGCCCTTGACCCAATTCTCGAGCTGGTAGGGGCCTGTGCCAACCGGTTTGGTGGCATTGGTGTCGACACTCTTGGGCTCGACAATGATGGCCGTGGCCTGGCCCATCAGGAACAGGAAATCGGGATCGAGTTCCTTGTTGATGATGACCACAGTATGGTCGTCGATCGCCGCCACGCGCTCCATGCTGGCGAACGTGCGCTTGTCCTTGTTGGTGCTTTTCTCGCCGCCGGCACGCTCGAACGAAAACTTCACCGCGTTGGCGTTGAACGGCTCGCCGTTCTGGAACTTGACGCCCCGGCGCAAACGGAAGGTATAGGTCTTGAGGTCGGGCGAGATTTCCCAGCCCTCGGCCAGGAGCGGCGTCACGCTGCCATCGGCATTGATTTTGGTCAGCGTCTCGAACACGTTGTACTGCACGATTTCGGCGATCGCGGACGCGGCGCCAGCCGTTGGGTCCAGTCCCGGCGGCTCCAGCGCCATCGCCAGCACCACGGCATCCTTGCGGTTCTGGGCGAACGCGGTCTGCGGCAGTGCCAGGGCGCCACCTGCGAGGGCGGCAGAAGTCAAAATAACGCGTCGATTCAGCATGGTTGGTTTCTCCTGACAAGGATCCATAACGAACGGCGGATGTCACCGGTCTACACGGTGCACATCATCGCCGAAAAATCAGCTGGCGTGCACGGCCGGCGCGCGCTGCAGGGCTTCGCCCGGGGTGGCTGCGAAATGGCAGGCGGCGACGTGTGCCGTGCCGAGCGGCCGCAGCTCGGGCCGCTCGGTAACGCAGCGCTGTTGCGCCAGCGGGCAGCGGCTGGCATAGGCGCATCCACCCGGCGGGGGCAGGGCGGGCGCGTCGGCGGTGGCTGGTTTTTGCGCGGTGCGCCGCAGGCGCCCGGGCTCTGCGCGCGGAACAGCGTCCAGCAGCGCCTGCGTATAGGGATGCGCCGCAGCGCGAAACAGGGTTTCGGGCGGCCCCTGCTCGACGATCCGCCCCTGGTAGATCACCGCGACCTCTGCGCACAGATGGTCCACCACCGCCAGATCGTGGCTGATCAGCAGGTAGGTGACGCCGAACTCGGCCTGCAGATCCTGCATCAGGTTCAGCACCTGCGCCTGCACCGACACGTCCAGCGCGCTGACCGGCTCGTCGGCGACGATCAGCTTGGGCCGGGTGATCAGCGCGCGCGCGATGGCAATGCGCTGGCGCTGGCCGCCGGAGAACTCATGGGGGTATTTGTCCAGATCCGAGGCGCGCAGGCCGACCGATGCCAACACCTGCATCGCCTGCTCGCGCCGCGCGGGCCGGTTGGCGCGGCCTGCCAGGTGCAGCGCCACGAGTGGCTCGGTCACGATGCGCTCGATGGTTTGCCGGGGGTCGAGCGAGCCATAGGGGTCCTGGAACACCATCTGGAAGTCACGCCGCGCCTCACGCAGGTCGCCGGGTGCCAGCTGGTGCAGATCGCGGCCGGCCAGGTGCACGCTGCCAGCGGTCGGTTTTTCCAATGCCATCACCAGCCGGGCCAGCGTTGATTTGCCCGATCCCGATTCGCCCACGATGCCCAGGCTGCGGCCGGCTTGGACAGTGATGCTGACGCCACGCAAGGCCTGCACCACTGGCGGCGCGCGGAACAGGCTTTCGCGCGGCAAGGCGTAGTGCTTGACCAGGCGGTCAACCCGCAACAGCGCGGGGGCTTCGCGATTCACGGTGATTCCCCTGCGGCGGCCACCGCGTCCAGTCGCAGGCAGCGAGCCACATGGCCGTCGGCGATCTTCACCTCGGGCGGCACGACAACCTGGCAATCGGGCACGGTGAAGGCGCAGCGGCCGGCAAACGGGCAGCCCGGCGGCAAATCCACCAGCTCGGGGACAGTGCCGCCAATCGTCGTGAAGCGGGTGCCGCGCGCAGCGCCCAGCCGGGGTCGCGCGCCAAACAGCCCGCGCGTGTAGGGGTGCGCGCGCCGCGCAAACACGCTGTCGGTTGGCCCGCTTTCCACCACGCTGCCGCCATACATCACCAGCATGCGCGACACGTTCTGGGCGATCACGCCCAGGTCATGCGAGATCAGCAGCAGCGCCATGCCGCGCTCGGCCACCAGGTCGCTGATCAAATCGAGAATCTGGCCCTGGATGGTCACGTCCAGCGCGGTCGTGGGTTCGTCGGCAATCAGGATGTCGGGGCCGCAGGCCAGCGCCATGGCAATCGTGATGCGCTGGCGCTGGCCACCCGAAAATTGGTGCGGATAGGCATCCAAGCGCCGCGCGGCGTCCGCAATGCCGACGCGATCCAGCAACTCCGTGGCTTGCCGGCGTGCGTCGGCGCTGGAAAGGCCGCGGTGCAGCCGCAGTGGCTCAGCCACCTGGTGGCCGATGCTGTGCACCGGGTTGAGCGCGGTCATCGGCTCCTGGAAGATCATGCCGATGCGGTCGCCGCGTATCTGGCACAGGGCGTCATCCGACTCGCCGAGCAGTTCGCGGCCTTCCAGCCGGATGCTGCCCGACACCACGGCGTCTTCCGGCAGCAGGCCCAGCAGCGACAGCGCGGTGATCGATTTGCCGCAGCCGGATTCGCCGACGAGGCCGAGCGTTTCGCCGCGTTCGAGCGAGAAGCTCATCCCGCGTACCGCATCGGCCGGGCCGCGCTGGGTTTGCAGCCGGACGCGCAGATCAGTGACTTCGAGCAGTGGCATCGGCTAACGTTTCCTCGCCAGCCGCGGGTCGAGCAGGTCGCGCAGGCCGTCGCCCAGCTGGTTCAGGCCAAGCACTGCGAACGCGATGGCGGCACCGGGCCACACAGCCAAGAGGGGCGCCTGGAACATCAGCGTCTGCGCCTCGCTGAGCATGCGGCCCCAGGACGGCTGCGGCGGCTGGGTGCCCAGGCCCAGGTACGACAGCGCCGCCTCGGCCAGGATGGCAATGGCAAAGCGGATGGACACCTGCACCGTCAGCACCGACAGGATGTTGGGCAGCACGTGTTCGACCGTGATCGCCAGCGGCCCCTTGCCGCAGGCACGTGCCGCCAGCACGAACTCGCGGGCCCAGATGGCATTGGCCGCAGCCCGCGTGAGCCGCGCAAAGTTGGGGATGTTGTAAATGCCGATGGCGATGATCGAGTTGACGATGCCCGCGCCGAAAACCGCCGTCATCATGATCGCCGACAGGATGGCGGGAAACGCAAAGGTGAAGTCCGACAGCCGCATGATGATTTCTTCCACCCAGCCGCGCCGTGCGGCAGCCAGCAGACCCAGCGCGACGCCGATGGTCAGGCCGATGCCGACGGCGATCACGCCCACCAAAATCGAGTTGCGGGCGCCCACCAGCAGCAGCGACGCCACGTCGCGCCCAAACGGATCGGTGCCGAGCCAGTGGCTCCATGAAGGCGGCTGCAGTTTGCCCGGCAGGTCCATCTCATAAGGCGACCAGGGCGTCCAGACCAGCGACAGAGCCGCCGCGGCCAGCAGCAGCAGTGTCAGCAAGCCGCCGATCACGAAGCTGCGATGCCCCAGCGCGCGCCGCCAGAAGCCTGGCGCTTTTGCAAGCCCTTCGCCGGAGGTTTCCACAGTTGCAAGCATGAGAAAGCCTCAACGCGCGGCCGCCGCGGAACCGGCTTGGCCGGGCCGCTGGCGGCGCCCCTGGGCGAACGAAGGACCCTTGGGCTTCCTGGGGGGAGGCGGCCGCAGGCCGCTTCGGGGGGGAGTCATATATCGCTGGCCTTGATG
>JANOBJ010000206.1:0-21017 GCA_031411575.1 Betaproteobacteria bacterium
CCATCGGTCAGCACAGCGGTCACGTCAACGCTGGCCTCATCAATCTGCGGGTCTACTGTGGCCACCACCTTGCGGCGCAGGGCCACCATGTCGGCGGGGTTGACCACCTCGTCTGAAAATTCTTCCTCGGCGGCGCGGCCAAAAGTCAGGCCCGCCGCGCAGCCGTGGTAGACGCTGAACTTGGCCTGCAGGCCATCGGCCGGCTCTTTTTTGCCGGTGAGTTCGACCACCAGCGAATGCACTTTCAGCTCGATGCGCTCCACCTGATCAGGCGTCACGCGCTGTTCGCGCAGCTGCGAGCAGGCGTCGATACTCGGGTGGATCACGATGCCGCAGGCAAAGGGCTTGTAGCTGTTGAACGAGATTTCGAAGCGCTGGCCCAGTTCGTCGGTGATTTCGCGCCAGTCGCACTTGGCTGATACCGTTTGCACCATCCCGCGCGGCGCTTCGATGGCCTTGGGGCTGGCGGTGTAGCCGTGGCGTGCCATCAACGCAGACATCAGGCCCGCGCGTGCGGCACCACCGGGGTGAAAGGGTTTGGTCATGGTGCCGAACTGTTCGCGCATGCCTACCGGCTGCGAGGCAGCAATGCCCAGCGCCATCGCCGTCTGCTGCACACCCAGACCCAGCAGCCGCGCGCAGGCCGCCGCCGCGCCCAGCGTGCCGGTGGAGCCGGTGATGTGCCAGCCGCGGTCGTAGTGGTCGGGGTACATCGCATTGCCCACGCGGCACGACACATCGATGCCCAGCACCAGCGCGTCGATCAGCTGGCGGCCGGACGCTTGGGTGTGCTCCGCCAGCGCCAGCACCGCCGACGCGACCGGGCCGGCCGGATGGATGATGGTCTTGTGGTGGGTGTCGTCAAAGTCAAAGGTGTGCGAGGTAATGCCATTGATCAGCGCGGCGCTGGCCATGTCAACCCGCTCTCTCCTGCCCAGCACGGCGGCCTGGGGCGCGGGCTGCAACATGGCCACGGCGGCCAGTGCGGCATCCGCAGCCGGGTGACGGGCGGCGCCGACGGCACAGCCCAGCCAGTTCAGGAAGGTGCGATGCGCTTCATGGTCCACCGCATCGCTCCAGCCCCTGGACGGATGGTTGGCGACAAATTCCGCCAGGATCTGCGTGATGGGCGGGGCGTTGTGGTCGGCGGCGACCTGGGTGTTGCGTGCCATGGGTGAATGCTGCTTCCAGGGATAAATGAGGGGCGGCTCTAGCTGTCGAGTTCGATCTTGCGGGCGCGCGCCAGCTGGGTCCAGCGCGCGATATCGGTCTTGATGAACTCGCCAAACTGCTCCGGCGACATGACGATGGGCTCGATCGCTTCCACGGCGAGTTTTTCGCGCAGGTCGGGTGCGCGAAGCACGGTGGCCAGCGTTTCATTGAGCTGCCGCACGATGGGCGCGGGCAGACCCGCCGGGCCCACCACGCCATACCACTGCTGGGCGTCAAAACCCTTGTAGCCCGATTCATCAAGCGTGGGCACGTCCTTGAACTGTGGGTGGCGCGTCAGGCCGGTTACCGCCAGCGGCCGCACCCGGCCCGAACGGATATGCGGCACCGCAGCCGCCAGGCCCGGGAACATGGCCTGGGTCTGGCCGCCCATCAGGTCGGTAAACGCAGGCGCCACGCCCCGGTACGGGATGTGCACCATGAACGAGTTGACCTGCTGCTTGAACAGCTCCATGGTGAGGTGCGTGAGCGAGCCCTGCCCGGCCGAGCCATAGCTCACGCGGCCGGGGTTTGTCTTCAGGTAAGCCACAAACTCGGCCACGGTGTTGACCGGCAGCGCGGCGTTGACCACCAGCACATTGGGGGTAGAGCCGATCATGCCGACAGGCGTGAAATCGCGGATCGGGTCGTACGGCAGCTTGCGCGTGGCGGGGCTGGTGCCGTGGGTGGCCACATAGCCCTGCAGCAAGGTGTAGCCATCGGGCGGGGCACGCATGGCGCTCTGGCAGGCGATGACGCCCCCGCCGCCGCCCTGGTTGTCCACCACAAAGCTCTGGTTGAGCACCTTGCCCCAGCGCTCGGTGACGGTGCGGCCCACCATGTCGCTGCCACCGCCGGCGGCTACCGGCACGATGTAGCGGATGGGTTTGGCAGGATAGGCCGATTGCGCGTGCAGCAGCGTGGGCGCGCAGGCCAGCACGGGGGCAGCGAACAGCAGGTTGCGGCGTTTCATGGCGGTTTGTCTCCGGGGTTTCGTTGCTATTGTCGCCATTTTCAGCCCGCGCGGCAGGGCGTCGGCACGGTGTCAGACCCGGTAAAGGGCTGCAATCGCTTCACGCAGCCAGCGGTTGCCGGGGTCAGATTCAAAGCGTTTGCTCCAGTGCAGCGAGACCGCGAAATCACGCAGCGGAAACGCAGGCTCCACGATGGCGTAGCCACCTTCGGCCGCAAATCCTTGCGCGATGTTGCGCGGCATCACCACGGCCAGATCAGTCGCTCGCACGATCGCCGGCAGCACCATGAAATGCTCGGTGGTCAGGCGCACCCGCTCGCCGAGGTGCAGCATCTGCAGGATGCGCAGCGTGTCGGCGTGGGTGCGCACGCAGACAAATTCGAGTTGCTGCAGCGCCTGCAACAGCGCCGCGCCCCGCAGACTGCGCTTCAGGAAAGGGTGCCCCTTGCGCAGCAGCACCACATAGCGGTCTTTCAGCAGTTGCACGCGCTGGCTGTCCTTGAGCATCGGCAGGAAGCCGAAGGCAAAGTCGATACGGCCACTGTCGAGCGCGTCGCCAATGTCAGCATGGGGCAGCGGCAGGGTTTCCAGCCGCACGCCGGGCGCTTGCTCGCGCAGCATCGCCATCAGCTCAGGCAGGAAGCGGCCTTCACCGATATCGCTCATGTGGATACGGAAGGTGCGACTCGACTGCAGGGGCTCGAAACCGGCCGATTCACTCAGCGCCTGTTCGATCACCCCCAGCGCCTGGCGTATAGGCTCGGCCAGGCGGTTGGCGCGCGGCGTGGGCTGCACGCCGCCAGTGGCGCGCACAAACAGTGGGTCATGCAGCAGCGTGCGCAGACGCGTCAGACCCTGGCTCGCTGCCGGCTGGGTCATGTCGAGCAGTTCGGCAGCCCGGCTCACGTTGCGCGTTCGGTGCACGGCGTCAAACACGCGCAACAGGTTGAGATCGATCTCTTTGATATGCATGAAATTAATACTATTTAGTATTTTCATTGTATTGATTAATGATGGGAATGTGCAGACACTCATGCCCACGGCGACCAAACACCCATCTCGCCATCAAGGAGACAGCGCTTGGAAGTTTCATTCAGCAAAGAGATTGAGTCGCTGCGCCTGGGCGATGGCCAGACCATCCATGGCGCGGGCATCCTGGCCAAAACCAAGGCGCTGCTGCAGTCTGGCGTGTCATACGTGGGCGGCTACCAGGGCGCGCCGGTGTCGCACCTGCTCGACGTGATGGTGCAGGCCAAGCCCTACATGGACGAGTTGGGCGTGCAGGTAGAGGCCTGCTCCAACGAGGCCTCGGCCGCCGCGATGCTGGGCGCGTCGATCCACTACCCGCTGCGAGGCGCGGTGACATGGAAATCCATCGTCGGCACCAATGTGGCGGCCGACGCCCTGAGCAACCTGTCGTCACCGGGCGTCAAGGGCGGCGTACTGATCGTGGTGGGCGAAGACTATGGCGAAGGCGCCAGCGTGATCCAGGAACGCACGCACGCCTATGCGCTCAAGTCGAGCATGTGCCTGCTCGACCCGCGGCCCGATTTGCAGCAGATGGTGGGCCTGGTGGAGCACGGTTTCCGCCTGTCAGAAGCATCCAACATGCCGGCCGTGCTGGAACTGCGCATCCGCGCCTGCCATGTGCGCGGCAGCTTCGTGGCCAAAGACAACCTGTCGCCCGCCATCTCCAAGCATGCGCTGATGGATGAGCCGGCCGCGTTTGACTACGGGCGGCTGGCGCACCCGCCCGTGACCTTTCGCCATGAAAAGCTCAAGGGCGACGAGCGCATCCCGGCGGCGCGGCGCTACATCGCCGAGCACCGCCTCAATGAACACTTTGACGGCCTGCACAGCGATGTGGGCATCGTGGTGCAGGGAGGCCTGTACAACACGCTGATCCGCGCGCTCCAGCAGTTCGGCATGGCCGATGCGTTTGGCCAGACCGATATTCCGCTGCTGGTACTCAACGTCACCTACCCGCTGGTGCCGGTTGAGTTGAAAGGCTTTTGCGTCGGCAAACGCGCCGTGCTGATGATGGAAGAAGGGCAACCCGAGTACATCGAGCAGGAGTTGGCCACGTTGCTGCGCCGCAGCGACATCCAGACGCCGCTGCACGGCAAGGACATGCTGCCGTCGGCCGGCGAGTACACGGCCGAGGTGATGGCGGGTGGTCTGTCGCAATTTTTACAGCGCTACCTGCCCGCGCATACGCCTGCGTCGGTGGGCACCTGGCTGCAGGGCAACCAGGACCGCCGCGCCGCCGTGGTGAAGGAACTGGGCGCACCGCTGCCCGCGCGGCCGCCGGGCATGTGCATCGGCTGCCCCGAGCGGCCCGTGTTCTCGGCCCTCAAGCTGGCGGAGCAGGACATCGGCCCCGTGCATATCGCGGGCGATATCGGCTGCCACGCGCTCGCCACCTTCGAGCCGTTTTCGTTCGGCCACTCGATCCTCGGCTACGGCATGAGCCTGGCCAGCCGCGCCGGTGTGTCGCCGGTGATGAAGCGGCGCGTGCTGTCGGTGATGGGTGATGGCGGCTTCTGGCACAACGGGCTGTTGACCGGCGTGCAGAGCGCGCTGTTCAACGGCGACGACGCGGTGCTGCTGATCTTCAAGAACGGCTACACCTCGGCCACCGGCACGCAAGACATCATCTCCACGCCGGATGACGACGCCAAGCTGGCGGCGCCCGACAAGATGGCCAGCCTGGCGCACACCAACACCACCATCGAGAGCACGCTCAAAGGCCTGGGCGTGCAGTGGCTGCGCACCGTGCACACCTACCATGTGGACGAGATGCGCGCCACGCTCACCGAAGCGTTCAGCACCGGGTTCCAGGGCCTCAAGGTGATCGTGGCCGAAGGCGAATGCCAGCTGGAGCGCCAGCGCCGAATCAAACCGTGGATTGCCAGCCTGCTCAAAAAAGGCAAGCGCGTGGTGCGGGTGAAGTACGGCGTGGACGAGGACGTATGCAACGGCGACCACGCCTGCATCCGCATCTCGGGCTGCCCGACGCTGACCCTGAAAGACAACCCCGACCCGCTGAAGGTGGACCCGGTGGCCACGGTGATCGATGGCTGCGTGGGCTGCGGCCTGTGTGGCTCGAATGCACACGCGGCGACGCTGTGCCCGAGCTTCTACCGGGCAGAGGTGATCCAGAACGCGAGGTGGTACGAGCGGTTGACTGCTTCGCTGCGCGGGTCGTTCGTCCGTCATTTGCAGCCGGACTGAGAACATGACCCCCACGCTTGCCACTTCGTGTGCTGCACTGCCCCCCGAGGGGGCCGCGTTTTGCCTTGGGGCGGCCCGGCGGTAAAACCTCACCCATTGAAATCTATGTCGCAAACCCAACCCATTTCGCTCCTGCTGTGCGCCCTCGGCGGCGAAGGCGGCGGCGTGCTGACCGACTGGCTGGTTGACACCGCGCGCCGCGCGGGCTACCCCGCACAGGCCACCTCCATCCCCGGTGTGGCGCAGCGCACGGGCGCCACCACCTATTACCTGGAGGTCTTTCCGCTCAAGGCGGCGGATCTGGGCGGCAAGCGTCCGGTGTTCGGCCTGAACCCGCTGCCGGGCCGACTGGACGCGCTCGTCTCCAGCGAACTGCTGGAAACCGGGCGCCAGATCGCCAACGGGCTGAGCTCGCCGCAGCACACGCTGGTGATCACCTCGTCATCGCGCGCTCTCACCACCATCGAGAAAATGCACCTGGCCGACGGCCGGCGCGACGAGGCCTCGCTGCTGCAACTGGTGCGCACCCACAGTCGCGCCCACCATGTGCTGGACATGGCGCGGCTCACGCGCGAGGCCGGCACCATCGTCAGCGCGGTGATGCTGGGCTGCATAGCGGCCAGCGGGCTGCTGCCGTTTGCACGGGCCGACTATGAAGCCGTGATCGGCGAAGGCGGCAACACCGCCGCCGCCAGCCTGCGCGGCTTTGGCATGGCGTTTGACGCCGTGCAAGCGCAGCGATCGCAGGCCAGCTTCGTCGAGCATCTGCTATTTAATTCAGAGCAAACCATGACCACAGCGCCTGCACTGCCGGCCGATTTGGCATCAAAATTTCCGCCAGCGGTGCAGAGTCTGCTGACACTCGGCCACGCCCGTCTGGTGGAGTACCAGGACGCTGCCTACGCTGAGCGCTACGCCGAGCGACTGGCGCGCGTACTCGCGGCCGAACGCCAGGCCGACCCGGCCGGCGCCCACGGGTTTGCCACCACGCGCGAGATGACACGCTGGCTGGCGCTATGGATGGCGTTTGACGACATCGTGCGCGTGGCCGATCTCAAGAGCCGCGCCAGCCGCTGGCAGCGCGTCAAGGGCGAAGTCAAAGCCAAGGATGACGACCTGCTCCAGGTGTATGACCATTTCAAGCCCGGTGCGCCCGAGTTTGCCGCGCTGCTGCCGCAACGCTGGGCTGACCGCGTGACGGCCTGGGACCGGCGGCGCGTGGCGGCGGGCAAGCCCTCGTGGGCGCTGCCGATCAAGGTGGGTACGCATTCGGTGCTGGGCATGCTGGCGCTGCGCACGCTGGCCAGCCTGAAAGGACTGCGCCTGCGTGGCAGCCGCTTTGCCGCCGAGCAGGCCATGATCGATCACTGGCTGGATGCCGTGGTCAGTGGCACGCGGCGGCACTGGGCGCTGGGCCATGAGTTGGCGCAGTGCGGCCGCCTGATCAAGAGCTACGGCACCACTAATGAGCGCGGCAAGGAAAACCTGCTGCACGTGCTGAACCATCTGGCGATGGCGGCGCCCTTCCCCAGTGACGACGCACGCGCGCAGGCCATCGCCGCAGCGCGCACCGCCGCGCTGGCCGACGACGC
Organism: Betaproteobacteria bacterium; assembly: GCA_031411575.1. Lineage (GTDB taxonomy): Bacteria > Pseudomonadota > Gammaproteobacteria > Burkholderiales > Burkholderiaceae_C > JANOBJ01. Next base: position 7,009 of record JANOBJ010000206.1, read on the forward strand.
GGGCAAGGCGCTCGATCAGGCGCTGGTGCAGCATGGCGCACCACCGCGCGCGGTCAAGCCGCAACCGATACGCTGGATGAAGAACCCGCGGCTGGCCAAGACCCCGTAGGCTTACCATCGGCCTCGGCGCGACTGTTCCCTACAAGAATCTCCGGAGACCCTCATGAAGTCATTTTTGAAGCAAATTACGCCTGATGTCCGCACCCTGTGGTCATTGTTTGCTATTATTTTTGTAGTACTAGGCGTGCTGCAGGATACACGCGCGCAGGCTACCGCTTGGCCCACCAAACCGCTGCGCGTGGTGGTGAACTTCCCGCCGGGCGGCGCGGTGGATACGGTGGCGCGCGCCGTCAGCATTCCACTGGCAGAAGCCTTGGGCCAGCCCGTCGTGGTGGAGAACCGCGGTGGCGCCAACGGCAACATCGGCGGCGAAGTCGTGGCGCGCAGCGCGCCCGACGGCTACACCCTGCTCATGAGTTCGGGCAGCATGGTCTCGGTCAATCCGCACCTGTATCCGCGCATGCCCTTCGATCCGGCCAAGGATCTGATCCCGGTGGCATCGGCCGCCCGGGTGGCGGTTTACCTGATGGCGCGGCCCGGCCTGCCGCCAGCCACCGTGCAGGACTTCCTGGCGTACGTGAAAGCCAACCCCGGCAAGCTCTCGTTCGGCTCGCCCGGCAGCGGTAGTTCGCCGCACCTGGCGACTGAAATGATGAAGAGCCAGGCCGGCCTGTTTGCGGTGCACGTGCCGTACCGCGGCGCGGCGCCCGCGCTGCAAGACCTGATGGGCGGCCAGACCGACTTCCATTTCGACCCGGGCGTCGGCCTGCCCCAGGTGAAGGCCGGGCGCGTGAAGTTGCTGGCCGTGGGCAGCATGAAGCGCTCACCCCTCTACCCCGACATCCCCACCTTGCATGAAGCGGGTTTGAAGGGTTTCGACGCCGACACGGTGTTCGGCTTCTATGCGCCGGCAGGCACACCCCCCGACGTGGTGGCGCGCCTGAACCGTGAGATCAACCGTATTCTTGGAACCAAGCCCGTGCAGGACCGGCTGATCGCCATGGGTGGTGAGGCGCTGCCCCTCACACCGGCCGAGTTCGGTGCCAAGGCGCAGGAGGATTTCAAGCGCTTCGGCGCCATCATCAAGGAACGCAGGATCGTGGCGGATTAAATGACCCCCACGCCTGCCACTTCGTGTGCTGCGCTGCCCCCCGCGGGGGCGCCAGTCGCCTTGGGGCGGCCCGGCGGCGACATGACCCCCACGCTTGCCACTTCGTGTGCTGCGCTGCCCCCCGCGGGGGCGCCAGTCGCCTTGGGGCGGCCCGGCGGCGACGGATCACCATGACTTCCAAAACTGTCATCCACACCGTCCGTGTCGAGTTCGGCGATTGCGATCCGGCGCGCATCGTGTGGTTTCCCAACTTCTTCCGCTGGATCGACGCCGCCTCGCGCCACTTCTTCGTGCAATGCGGCGTGCCACCCTGGCATGAGACGGAGCTGACGCTTGGCGTGATCGGCACGCCGCTGGTCGATACCCACGCGCGCTTCGTCAAGACCGCGAGCTACGGCGACACGCTCGATATCTACACCTCGATTGCCGAGTGGCGCGGGAAGAGTTTTGTGCAGCGTTACCAGGTGATGCGCAGCAATGCGGGCGGCGGCTCGGATCTGGTGATGGAATGCGACGAGGTGCGGATTTTAGCCGCGCGGCGCGAAGGTGAGGCCACCGGCATCCGTGCCGTTCCCATCCCGGCCCAGATTCGTGATCTGTGCATGAAATCGGGTTGACGTCCGCTCCCTCTGGTCATAGTATGCTATTTATTTTGTAGCATCCAGAGATGTCCCTCCGAAAGGCTCCGTCCATGACCACGCCTGCCACCATCGCCAACATCCTGCCCGCGCCGCTGCGCATCGGTATTCTGGGCTGCGCCAATATCGCGCGGCAGTTTGCCACCGCCGTCAGCCCGTCGCCCCACGTCCGCATCGCCGCCGTGGCCAGCCGCAGCGCCGAAACCGCTGCCGCCTTCGCCGCCGCGCATGGCATACCGTCGCACCACGGCCGCTACGAGGCGTTGCTGGCCGACCCTGCCGTCGACGCGATCTACATTCCCCTGCCCAACAAGCTGCACGCCGAGTGGGCGATCAAGGCGGCGCAAAGCGGCAAGCACGTGCTGTGCGAAAAGCCGCTGGCCGTGGGCCTGTCGCAGGCAGAGGCCATGTTCGCCGCCGCCCGCGAGCAGCGGGTGATGCTGCTGGAGGCGTTTCCCTACTACTTCCAGCCGCAGACGGGCGACATGCTGGCGCTGCTGCACAGCGGCGCGATCGGCGCGGTGCGCACGGTGCAGGCCTCGTTTGGCTTCACGCTGCAAAACCCGCACGGCAACATCCGCATGAACCCTGAACTCGGTGGTGGCGCCCTGCTCGACGCGGGCAGCTACCCGCTCAGCCTGATCCGGCTGGTGATGGGCGAGGTGCCGGTGCGCGTGATGGCGCACGCCAACTGGGCCGACAGCGGGGTGGACATCAGCATGATGGCCACGCTGTACTACGGCAATGGCCGCAGCGCCCAGCTCTCGTGCGCGATGGACGTGGCCAACCACCGGCGCGCCACCATCATGGGCACGCTCGGCACGATCGAAACCGAATACCTGAACCACACCAGCGACCGCACGCCGCACCCGTCGGGCTACCTGCCCAGCCAGTTGCGCGTGCGCCGGGGCGTGGCCAACACCATCCCGTTTGAGGACATTCGTTCTGGCACGGGCAGCGGGTTTCGTTTTTGCGCCGAAGCGTTTGCCAACGTCATCGCCGCGAGAGACTTCGCCGCGATCGAGCGCGCGGCAGCGGCCAGCCTGGACAACGCCGCCACACTCGAGGCGCTGGCGCGCAGCGCGGTGCTGGGCCATACGGTTGACCTCGCGGCAGGCTGACGGGTTGTTGCGCTACAAAATCAGGAGCGCACGAAAGTCATTCACGTTGGTGTGCGTCGGCCCGGTGATCACCAGGTCATCGAGCGCCGAGAAGTAGCCATACGCATCGTTGCGGTCGAGGTAGGCGTCCACCTTCATGCCCAGGCTTTGTGCGCGGCTCAGCGTTTCGGGCGCCACGAAGGCACCGGCGTTGTCTTCCATGCCATCAATGCCATCCGTATCGGCCGCCAGCGCCCACACGTCGGGTTGGCCCTGCAACCCCTGCGCCAAGCCCATGCAGAATTCGCCGGCCCGGCCACCACGGCCGCGCCCGCCAGAAGTGCCTTCGGGCTGCTTGCGCACCGTAACAGTGGTTTCGCCGCCGCTCAGAATCACGCACGGCTTTTTGAACGCGCCCGTGCCGCGCGCAACCGCGCGCGCCAGCGCCGCGTGCACCTTGCCCACCTCGCGCGATTCGCCTTCGATCTCATCGCTCAGGATGTAGGCCTCCACGCCCGCCAGCCGCGCCGCCGCCGCCGCCGCTTCGAGCGACTGCTGCGGCGTGGCGATCAGGTGCACCGCGTGGCCGGCAAAAGCGGCGTCGCCCGGCTTGGGGGTTTCGAGCGTGCCTGTGGCCAGCGCATCCGCCACGGCCGCGGGCACGGCAATGCCGTAGCGCTTCAAAATCGACAGCGCGTCGGCGCAACTGGTGGCGTCTGGCACGGTGGGGCCGCTGGCGATGATGCTCGGGTCGTCTCCCGGCACATCGCTGATGGTGAGCGTGACCACTTGCGCTGGCGCGCAGGCCGCCGCGAGCCGGCCGCCCTTGATGCGCGAGAGGTGTTTGCGCACGCAGTTCATCTCGGCAATATTGGCGCCCGAGTTCAGCAGATCCTTGTTGATGCGCTGCTTTTCTTCGAGCGTCAGGCCCTCGGCTGGCAAGGTGAGCAGCGCCGAGCCGCCGCCCGAGATCAGGCACAGCACCAGGTCGTCTTTCGTGAGCCCCTGCGTCAGCGCCAAGATGCGTTGCGCGGCGGCCAGCCCTGCCGCATCTGGCACCGGGTGCGAGGCTTCCACAATCTCGATGCGCGCCTTCAGGCCCGGTGGTCGTGGCGGAATGTGGTGGTAACGCGTGACCACCAAACCCTCCAGCGGGGCATCCGTCGGCCACAGCGCCTCGACCGCCTGCGCCATCGAGCCGCCCGCCTTGCCGGCGCCCAGAACCACCGTCCGGCCCTTGGGCGGCTGGGGCAGGTAGGCGGCGGTGTTGTGCAGCGGCAGCGCGCGGCGCACGGCGGCCTGGTAGAGGTGTTCGAGGAACTGGCGCGGGGCGTCGGTCGGGTCTGGCGTGGTCATCATGCAATGTCTCCGGCTGCCCATTGTGCCGCCGTAACCGGCCAGTAACCAGCCGCCAGCCGCGCTTGGCGGTCATGGCTGTCATGACCAACGCGCGCAAGCCCGGCAGCCCCGCCTCCCGGCTTGCGGGTGGAGCTTATTTCTTGCCCAGACCCAGCCGCTGCGCGCCTTCGGTGTACAGCCGGGTTTTCTCTTTCATGAAGGCGTCCATCTGGTCCACGCCGACGTTGACGAGTTCAAAGCCGCTCTTGGCCGCCAGCTCCTTCATCTCGGGGTCGTTGTTCAGCGTGGCCCACAGCTCGGACAGGCGCTTGCGGGCCTCGGGCGGGGTGGATTTGGGCACGCCGATGCCGCGGTAGGCGCCGTCCACCCAGTCCACGCCCAGCTCCTTGAAGGTGGGCACGTCGGGCATCAGCGGGTGGCGTTTGTCCATGGCGATGGCCAGCGGGCGCACACGGGTCTTGTTGTTGATGGCGAATGCCGAGTAGGTCATGGCGCCGTCAATCTGCGCACCCAGCACGGCAGAGGCCATGTCGCCGGTGCCCTTGTAGGGGATGTAGTTGGTCTTCACGCCGAAGGCCGCGTTCATGCGCTCGTGTGCAGCGTGGTTGGCCGAGTTCAGACCCGAGCCGCCGAGGCTCAGCTTGCCGGGGTCGGCCTTGGCCGCCTTGATGAAGTCGGCAAAGGTCTTGATGGCGCTTTGCTCGGGCACCACCAGGATGTCGGGCGTGTAGTGGAACCAGAACACTGGCGTGATGTCTTGCGTCTTGTACTGCACCTGGCCTTCGATCGGCTGGAACACGATATGCGGCAGGTTGATGCCCACCACATTGAGCCCGTCGCCCGGCAACTGGTTCATCTGGCCCCACATCAGCCCGCCGCCCGCGCCGGCCTTGTACTGGATGATGGTGTCGATGGCGGCGCACTTTTTCTTGAGCACCACTTGCTGGTGGCGCGCCGACAGATCAGACTCCCCGCCCGGCGGGAACGCCTGGAAATACAGCAGGTTCTTGTCGGGGCAGGCTTGCGCCAGCGCGGCGGCGCTGGCGGCCATCATGCACAGTGCGGCGATCAGTTTTTTCATCATCGTTGTCTCCTGGGGTTGTTCACATCCATGTTGGTGCGCACATCATGCGGCAAGCCGCTGCGGTTGTCGGGTTTGAAGGTGTCGGCACACGGCGGCCGTCACCTCGGCCGTGCCCGCCGTGCCGCCGAGGTCGCGGGTGTGCAGGGCGGGGTCTGCCGTCACGTTTTCCACCGCCTGCATCAGGCGTCTGGCGGCATCGGCCTCGCCCAGATGCTCCAGCAGCATCACGCAGCTCCAGAAGGTGCCGACCGGGTTGGCCAGGCCCTTGCCCATGATGTCAAAGGCCGAGCCATGGATGGGTTCGAACATGCTGGGGTAGCGGCGCTCCGGGTCGATGTTGCCGGTGGGGGCAATGCCCAGGCTGCCGGCCAGCGCTGCGGCCAGGTCGCTCAGGATATCGGCGTGCAGGTTGGTGGCCACCAGCGTGTCAAGCGTGGCCGGGCGGTTCACCATGCGCGCGGTGCAGGCGTCCACCAGTTCCTTGTCCCAGGTCACGTTGGGGAACTCCTTGGAGATCTGCACGGCAATCTCGTCCCACATCACCATCGCGTGGCGCTGCGCGTTGGATTTGGTCACCACGGTCAGCAGCTTGCGCGGGCGCGACTGCGCGAGTTTGAACGCGAACCGCATGATCCGCTCAACGCCGGCCCGCGTCATCATCGACACGTCGGTCGCGGCCTCGATCGGGTACCCTTGGTGCACACGGCCGCCCACACCCGCGTACTCGCCCTCGGAGTTCTCGCGCACGATGACCCAGTCTAGGTCTTCGGGCTTGCAGCGCTTGAGCGGCGCGTCGATGCCGGGCAGGATGCGCGTGGGCCGCACGTTGGCGTACTGGTCAAAGCCCTGGCAGATCTTCAGCCGCAGGCCCCAGAGCGTGATGTGGTCGGGGATGTGCGGATCGCCAGCCGACCCGAACAGGATGGCATCCTTGCCACGCAGCGCGTCCAGGCCGTTGGCGGGCATCATCTCGCCGTGCTGGCGAAACCAGTCGCCGCCCCAACCGAAGCTCTCGAAATCAAATGCAAACGTGCCGCTGGATTCGGCCAGTGCCTGCAGCACGGCCTGGCCTGCGGGGATGACTTCCTTGCCAATGCCATCGCCGGGGATGCAGGCGATTGTGTAGGTCTTCATGGGTTTCCCTTCGGTCTGAATCGAAGCCGCACTGTACGGCTTGATCGAATCAATGAACGGCATTAAAGTTATCGTATTGTTCACTTTGATTTAACAATAGTCTCCATGTCCACGCCCGCTTCCGCCTCGTCGGAGATGGCTTTCTTCAGCCAGCTGGCGCGTTCGGGCAGTTTGTCGGGTGCAGCGCGTGAACTCGACCTCACCACCCCCGCTGCCAGCAAGCGGCTTTCGCAGATGGAGGCGAGGCTCGGCGTGCAGCTGTTGAACCGCACCACGCGGCGCGTCAGCCTCACGCCCGAGGGCGAGCTGTACCTCATGCATGCGCGCCGCATCCTTGCTGACATTGATGATGTCGAGCAGTTGCTGGGCAGCGCCGCCGTCGCACCCAAGGGGCTGTTGCGCGTGAACGCCACGCTGGGCTTTGGCCGCAGCCAGGTCGCGCCGGTGATCTCGCGCTTCGTGCGCCAGCACCCGGGGGTGGAGGTGCAGCTGCAGCTGTCGGTGAACCCGCCCGCGCTGACCGACGACGCCTTCGATGTGTGCATCCGCTTTGGCGAGCCGCCCGACGCCCGCATCATCGCGCGGCATCTGGCGGCGAACCGGCGCCTGCTGTGCGCGTCGCCCGCCTATCTGGCCCGGCATGGGACGCCCAAAACACCACACGACCTTGCCCAGCACAGCTGCATCGGCATCCGGCAGGGTGACGAAGCCTATGGCGTGTGGCGGCTGACCAGCGGGCGTGGCGCCGCGCAACGCACCGACATGGTCAAGACCCGCGGTGCGCTCACCACCAACGACGGCGAAATCGCGGTGAACTGGGCGCTGGATGGCCACGGCATCCTGATGCGCGCCGAATGGGACATCGCGCGTTATCTGAAGAGCGGTCGGCTGGTGCAGGTGCTGCCCGCATGCCAGACGCCCGCCGCCGACATCTATGCGGTGTACCCGCAACGCCACCAGCACTCGGTTCGGGTGCGCGCTTTTGTAGATTTCATATCGGCATCATTCATACAGGCCGATAGCCGCCGCACCGCCACCAAGGACAATGCCTGATGCCTACCCTGCTGATCCGCAACGCCGCCATGGTTGCCACGCTGGACGCGGCAAACCGTGAACTGGCCAACGCCTCCGTGCTGATCCGCGACCGGCTGGTCAAAGCCATCGGGCCGGCGGCTGACTTGCCGGCAGAAGCGGATGAGGTGATCGACGCGCGCGGCCATCTGGTTACGCCCGGGCTGGTCAACACCCACCACCACATGTTCCAGTCGCTCACACGGGCGATCCCCGGCGTGCAGAACGCCGAGCTGTTTGGCTGGCTGCGCGGGCTCTACCCGATCTGGGCCGGGCTGACGCCCGAGATGGTGCGCGTCTCGACCCAGGTGGCGATGGCCGAGTTGCTGCTGAGTGGCTGCACCACCAGCAGCGATCACCTGTACCTGTACCCCAACGGTGTGCGACTTGACGACAGCATCGAGGCGGCCCAGCAGATCGGCATGCGGTTTGTGGCCACGCGCGGCAGCATGAGCGTGGGAGCCTCGCAAGGCGGACTGCCGCCCGACAGCGTGGTGGAGAACGAAGCCTCCATCCTGAAAGACACCCAGCGCGTGATTGAGCGCTGGCACGACGCCGGGCATGGCGCGATGGTGAATGTGGCGGTGGCACCGTGCTCACCGTTCAGCGTGAGCCGCGACCTGATGCGCGAATCGGCCGCGCTGGCGCGTCACCATGGCGTGCGGCTGCACACCCACCTGGCCGAGAACGACCACGACATCGCCTACAGCCGCGAGAAGTTCAACTGCACCCCGGCGCAGTACGCGCAAGACGTGGGCTGGCTGGGCGACGACGTTTGGCACGCCCACTGCGTGAAGCTCGACGACGAAGGCATCAGCCTGTTTGCCGCCACCCGCACCGGCGTGGCGCATTGCCCCTGCAGCAACATGCGGCTGGCCAGCGGCATCGCACCCATCCGCCGCATGCTTGATGCCGGTGTGCCCGTGGGCCTCGGCGTGGACGGCAGCGCCAGCAACGATGCCGCGAATATGGTCAATGAGGCGCGCCAGGCCTTGCTGCTGGCTCGCGTGGGCCGAAGCCTGGCGCCCTATGGTTGTGATCGCGGGCCTGCCGAGATGACGGCCCGCGATGCACTGGCGCTCGCCACCCGCGGCGGCGCCCAGGTGCTGGGGCGCACCGACATCGGGCAGCTGGCGCCCGGCATGTGCGCCGACCTGGCACTGTTTGACCTGCGAACCCTGGCCTTTGCGGGCGCGGCCGTGCATGACCCGGTGGGCAGCCTGCTGCTGTGCGCCAGCGCTCCGGCGGCGTTCACGGTGGTCAACGGGCGTATGGTGGTGCGCGAAGGAAGGCTTACCACCGTCGAGTTGGAGCCGTTGCTTGAGCGGCACAACCCACTGGCCATTCAGCTGGCGCAAGCCGCGCGCTGAGACGCAGCCGCTACGCTCATTCGGTTTTTGCGCCGTCCCGGAACCACTGCCCGATCAACGCGCGCTCGGCATCGGTGATGGCGGTGCTGTTGTTCATGGGCATGATCTTGGTGACCACCACCTGCTGGTAAATCGACTGCGCATGCTGCCGGATGGCGTCAGGCGAGTCGACCCTGACGTTCTTCATTTGCACCTGCGCGCCGTGGCACATGGTGCAGCGCTGTTCCAGCACTTTTTGCACATTTTTGAAGTTATTGTGGCCTGTTGTCAGCGTCACCTGGTCATTTTTTGCTACATTATTGATAGCAACTGATGTTGGTGCCGCGGGCACCGGTCCGAGCATGACGATCGTGCCGGCGAGCACGGCCACGCCCACCAGCGCGTACGGAATGGGATGGCGGTTTCGGCCCAGCTTGTAGCCGTGGCGCATCACAAAAAACTGCCGGGTCGCGGCGCCGGCAAACATCATGAGGATCAGCACCAGCCAGTTTTGCGGGTGGCTGTAGGTGAAGCTGTAGTGGTTGGACAGCATCGCAAACAGCACGGGCAGCGTGAAGTAAGTGTTGTGCACGCTGCGCTGCTTGCCGCGCTGGCCGTGGATCGGGTCGACCGGCTGGCCCGCCTTGATCTGCGCGATGACCTTTTTCTGGCCCGGGATGATCCAGAAAAACACATTGGCGCTCATGGTGGTGGCGATCATCGCGCCCACCAATAAAAACGCCGCGCGCCCGGCAAACCAGTGGCAGGCCAGCCACGACGCCACGCACACCAGCCCCAGCACCAGCGCGCCGACGATGGCGTCGCCGTTCTTGCGCTTGCCAAAAGCCTGGCAGATCAGGTCATACAGGATCCAGAACACCACCAGAAACGACAACGCCACGCCGATCGCCGCACCGGGTGACCAGTCCATCTTCGACTTGTCGATCAGGTAGGTGCTGGCGCTCCACAGGTAGGACACGGTAAACAGCGCAAAACCGGTGAGCCAGGTGGAATAGCTTTCCCAGTAGAACCAGTGCAGGTGGTCGGGCAGCTTGGGCGGCGACACCGCGAACTTGACCGGGTGGTAGAAACCGCCGCCGTGCACGGCCCATAACTCACCGCTCACGCCCTGCTTTTTCAGGTCGTCATCGACCGGCGGTGTCAGGCTGCTGTCCAGAAAGACAAAGTAGAACGACGAGCCGATCCAGGCAATGGCGGTGATGACGTGGACCCAGCGCAACAGCAGGTTGGCCCAGTCGAGAAGGTAGCTTTCCATGTCTCTCAACCTTTGCAGCGCCGCAGGCGGGCGCTGAATGATTCCAACCTGCTCACCACTGCGGGCGCTGTAAGCAGAAAACTGGTCACGTCCTGGGGCATCGTGGCGATGCCCGGCTCCGCGGCGACCTGTGGCATCAAATTGTATACACTTTTGAGTGCAATTTGCAACATCGAACTCACACCTCTTTTGGGGGGAAACCCTTGGGAGGCAGTTGCAACAACTGTGCCGCCACGGCCACGGCGATCACTTCCGGCTCCTTGCCGCGGATGCCGGGCACGCCGATCGGGCAGGTGACATGGCCGATCTCGCCCGGGCTGAAGCCCCGATGTTCCAGCCGGTGGCGGAAGGTGGCCCATTTGGTCTTGCTGCCAATCAGGCCGACGTACGGCAAGTCAGCGTGCGCGCGTTGACGCGCCAGGCACCCGGCCACAATGTCCAGGTCTTCGGCATGGCTGAAACTCATGATGAGCACCCGGCTGCCGGCCGGCAAATCGCCTACCGCCGCCTGCACCGGGTCAGAGTGCTCGCAGGCGATGTTGCGGGGCAGTTCGTCCGGAAAGACGCCGTCACGGCTGTCGATCCAGGTCACCGCGAAGGGCAGCGTGGCCAGCACCCGGACCAGCGCCACGCCGACGTGCCCGCCCCCAAACAGTGCCACGGGCTGCAGCGGTTCGAGCAACCGCTGCTCCAGTTCGGAAATGTCTGCAGGGCCCACAACCTCAAAGCGCAGGTGCACCACGCCACCGCAACACTGGCCCAGACTGGGCCCCAGCGCAAAGCGCAGTGTGGGTTCGCCCGTGGCGCCCTGCAGGCGCGCACGCGCCAGCGCCATCGCTTCGTACTCCAGGTGCCCGCCGCCGATCGTGCCCGTGACACCATCGGCCCAGACAGCCATCCACGTCCCCGCCTCGCGCGGCACCGACCCCTGCGCCGAGGCGACCGTCACCAAAACGGCGCGTTCGCGCAACAGTCGTTTCAACAATTCTCCAGCGAGCGTCACAAACGGACACCTTTCCATGCAGCCAGCAACGCCACCGCAGTGGTTTTGCGGCACATTATGTGGTGAGGAGACACACCATGACCCCGATCCGAACCCGCCTGACACTGCTGGCCACCAGCACGGCCGCCGTAGCCGCCATTGTGGCGGGCTGCAAGAGCGCCCCACCGCCGGCCCCGACAAGCCCGACCCCCACACCGCCGGTTGCGACGCCCACCCCGATGCCCACGCCCACTCAAGCCGCACGCGCCTCTGGCGCCACCACCCCCCGCGACTACCGGCGCGACGCCGCAGGTCACCTGTACGCGCACAACGGTCACCGCATCTTCAAGGGCAAGATGCCGCCGCTGCTGTACGCGATTGGCGTTTTGCAGGTCGAGGTGGACAGCCGCGGACAAGTCAGCTCGCTGAGCTGGATGCGCGCGCCCAAGCACGCCCCCGAGGTGATTGCCGAAATCGAGCGCACGGTGCGCCAGGCCGCGCCCTACCCCGCGCCCGTGCGCATGGGCCGAGTGGTCTATACCGACACCTGGCTGTGGGACAAGAGCGGCCAGTTTCAGCTCGACACCTTGACTGAAGGCCAGCTCTGACCGGGTCACGCCGATCCCCTGCCACACGCGTCCCGCCTCAGGAACCGCGGTAGGTCGAGTAGCTCCACGGGCTGACCAGGAGCGGCACGTGGTAGTGCTGGTCCGTCCTCGCGACGCCAAAATCCAGGCTCACCTTGCCCAGAAAATGGGGTTCGGGCAGCACGACGCCACATGACTTGAAATAAGTCGCCACGTCGAACACCAGCCGGTAGGTGCCGGTCTTGAGCGTGGAGCTGTCGTACAGCGGGCCGTCCGGGTTGCGACCGTCCGCATTCAGCCGAAAGGCCTTGACCAGGGTGGCCTGGTCGCCGCTGGTCGTATACAGTTCCACCGACATGCCCGCCGCTGGCGCGCCGTGCATGGTGTCCAGTACGTGTGTGCTCAAGCCCATCGCATGTCCTTGGAAAGAGTTTGGTCGACAGAAGTGTATACACTTTTTGGAAACCCGGCTATGATCCCCGCCATGGAATCATCCACCACCCGATTTATCGTCGAGGCGCTGACCAGGGCCATCGTCGAACACCGCCTGCACCCGGGCAGCAAACTGGCCGAGCAAAAGCTGGCAGATCATTTTGGCGTGTCGCGCACGCTGGTCCGCCAGGCACTGTTCCAGTTGGCCCAGAACCGGCTGATCCGGCTGGAACCCGCGCGTGGCGCGTTTGTGGCCGCACCCTCAGCGGACGAGGCGCGCCAGGTCTTTGCCGTCCGGCGCATGCTCGAGGCTGAAATGACGCGTGCCTTCGTGCGCAAGGTCACCCCCGCCAAGATCCGCGCGCTCAAGGAGCATGTCGCCCAGGAACGCTCTGCCGTGGAGCAGGACGACGTGCCGGGCCGCATTGAGCTGCTCGGTGACTTTCATGTGCGCATGGCCGAGCTGATGGACAACGAGGTGCTGGCGCAACTGCTGGGCGAGCTGATTTCCCGCTGCGCGCTGATCACGCTGATGTACCAGACCACCAGCGCAGCCAAGCATTCCAACGACGAACACGTCGACATCATCAAGGCCCTGGCGGCCCGGGACGAAGCCCTCGCGGTCCGGCTGATGGACGAGCACCTGCAGCACGTAGAGGCCAACCTGATGTTTGACCGCAAGGTCCCGTCCAACGACATCGCCATGGCCCTGTCCTGAACCGCTCACCCACGCCTACCCACTACGCTGAAACCCATCATGAGTGCATCCCCCGAACTCCAGACACCCTATCCCCGCGACATGGTGGGCTATGGCGCCACCGTACCCCACGCCCAATGGCCCGATCGCGCCCGCATCGCCGTGCAGTTCGTCCTGAACTACGAGGAAGGTGGCGAGAACAACGTCCTGCATGGCGACCCGACCTCGGAGACCTTCCTGTCCGAGCTGGTGACCGCGCAGGCCTACGAAAACCGCCACATGACCATGGAGTCGATGTACGAGTACGGTTCGCGCGTCGGGGTGTGGCGCATCCTGCGCGAGTTTGAAAAGCGCGGTCTGCCGCTGACGGTGTTTGGTGTGTCGATGGCGCTGGAGCGTTACCCCGAGCTGACACAGGCCTTCGTCGACCTGGGCCACGAGATCGCCTGCCATGGTTTCAAGTGGATCCACTACCAAAATTTGCCCGAAGCCACCGAAAAACGGCATATCGGCCTGGCCACCCATATCCTAAAGGACATGACGGCTGGCCGGTGGCCACAGGGCTGGTACACCGGCCGCGACAGCCCCAACACACGCCGGCTGCTGGTAGACCACGGCGGTTACGAGTACGACAGCGACTACTACGGCGACGACTTGCCCTTCTGGATGAAGGTCACCCGCACCGATGGCGCCGTGGTGCCGCATCTCGTGGTGCCGTATTCACTGGACTGCAACGACATGCGCTTTGTGCAGGCCCAGGGCTTCAACACCGGCGAGCATTTTCTTCAATATCTGAAGGACAGCTTTGATGTGCTGTATGCCGAGGGCGAAGATGCGCCCAAGATGATGAGCATCGGCATGCACTGCCGGCTGCTGGGCAAACCGGGCCGCTTCGGCGCGCTGCAGAAGTTTCTTGACCACGTGCAACGTCATGACCGTGTCTGGATCTGCCGGCGCATCGACATCGCACGGCACTGGAAGCAAACCCATCCCTTCAAGGAATGATGATGGCCCTCACCCTCGCGCAGCTCAATGCTGCATCGCCGTCCGACGCCGCGCTGCTGCTGGACGGGCTGTACGAGCATTCCCCCTGGATTGCCGAAGCGGCGCTGGCGCACCGGCCGTTCCG
>JANOBJ010000207.1:0-4492 GCA_031411575.1 Betaproteobacteria bacterium
GCCGTTGCGCCTGCCCCCGCCCCGGCCGCCCCGCCCGCGCCCGCCAAAATTGAGCTGCCCACCAGCGACGCCGACTACCTGCAAAACCCCAAGCCCGCCTACCCGCGCATCAGCAAGCAGTTGGGCGAGCAGGGCAAGGTGGTGGTGCGGGTGCTGATCGGCGTGGATGGCAGCGCGCAAAACGCTGAAATCCGCCAATCCAGCGGCTATCCGCGGCTCGACCAGGCGGCGCTGGAAACGGCGCTCAGGTGGCGCTACGTGCCCGGCAAGCGCGGCGGCGTGGCCGAGGCCATGTGGTTCAACGTACCGATTACGTTTGTTCTGGAATAAGGAAAAATCTTCATGTCTTCTCAACTCGGCCTGATGGGCGTCTGGGCGCAAGGTGACTGGGTCACCAAGGCGGTGGCGCTGCTGCTGCTGGGGATGTCGCTGGCCTCGTGGATCGTCATCATCATCAAGACGCTCGACATCTTCAAGTACAGAAAACTCAGCGACCGCGCCGACAGCTTCTGGCACAGCGCCGACTTTGCCGAGGGCCTGGAAAAGCTCGGCCCCGACGCCAGCAATCCGTTCCGACTGCTGGCGCTGGAGGGGCGCGACGCCACCACCCACCACCGCAACACCAAGGCGCACCTGCACGACACGCTGGACGTGAGCGACTGGGTCACGCGCTGCCTGCGCTCGCGGCTGGACGACGCCACCGCACGGCTGCAGTCGGGTCTGGCGATACTGGCTTCGGTCGGCTCCACGGCGCCGTTTGTGGGCCTGTTCGGCACGGTCTGGGGCATCTACCACGCGCTCATGACCATCGGCGCGGCCGGCCAGGCCACCATCGACAAGGTGGCCGGCCCGATCGGCGAGGCGCTGATCATGACCGCGCTGGGCCTGGCGGTGGCCATTCCTGCCGTGCTGGGCTACAACGCGCTGGTGCGCGGCAACAAGGCGGTGCTGACCAAGCTCAACCGCTTTGCGCATGACCTGCATGCCTACTTTGTGACCGGGGCGCGCGTGACGGCGGGAACGGACGGCAAAGTGGTTCCCATGAAGAAAGCTTGACGAGGCATCACCATGGCATTCGGAACGCAAGACGAACCCGACGAGGTGATGAACGAGATCAACATGACGCCGCTGGTCGACGTGATGCTGGTGCTGCTCATCATCTTCATCATCACCGTGCCGGTGATGAAGCACGCGGTCAACATCGACCTGCCGCGCGCCACCAACCAGCCGCAGGACGCCAAGCCCGAGACCATCCGCCTGTCGGTCGATGCCCAGGGCGACTACTACTGGAACGAAGGCCGCGTGGAGGCCGCCGCCCTGCCCGCGCTGCTGCAGGCCGCTGCGGCCCGCAACCCGCAGCCCGAACTGCACATCCGCGGCGACAAGGCGGTGCGCTACGAGCGCGTGGCGCAGGCCATGGCGGCGGCGCAGCAGGCCGGCGTGCGCAAGATCGGGTTTATCACCGAGCCGGCGACGTCGAATTGACGGTCGCTTCGAGGCTATTGGTCTGACTCGCTTGACTTTTAAATGAGAATGGTTATCATTTAACTAACCCATTCAAGTGCAGTCACCGGAGCCCGAACCACCATGCGCAACACCCTGAGCCTTCCTGACGCGGCGAATCTGCGCCCGATGGGCGTGAATGCCGGAGTTGGGGATCTTGCAAGTACTGGAGGCTTCCCGGAATCCGCCGAGCCCGCCAACGCGCGCCCTGCCGCCGCCGTGGACAGCACCGAGCTGCTGCTCGGCCAGAAAACCGTGGTCATCCACCACAACGGCTCGGCCTACCGCTTGCAGGCCACCAAACTCGGGAAGCTGATCCTGACCAAATAGCGCGCCAAAATGCCGCCACCCATAACGCCAATCAGCGCCAATGAGCGTCAATCGTTCATCGTGGGGCGACCAACCGGCCATGCCACCCCTCCCAGCCAGCCGGTCAAGGTCGTTTTTAGCCAGCCAGCGGGGCCGCTCGGCGAGCAATGCCCCTGGTAGCCAGGCTTTTTTTGCGCAACGGGCTCAAAGACCGATGGCTGCGATGCCGGCGCGGGCAATCTGAGCGTCTTCGGTCGATTTGACGCCGCTCACGCCCACCGCGCCCATGCACTGGCCGTCTTTCATGATCGGCACGCCGCCTTCGAGCAGGCCTTTGAGGTCGGGCGCGCTCAAGAACGACACGCGGCCGCCGTTGACCATGTCTTCATACACCTTGCTTTCGCGCCGCCCCACGGCCGCCGTGTTGGCCTTGGCCGGCGCGATGTGGGCCGAAATCGGCGCGGCGCCGTCCAGCCGCTGCAGCCACAGCAGGTGGCCACCGTCGTCCACGATGGCGATGCTGACCGCCCAGTTGTTCTGGATCGCCTCGGCTTCGGCAGCGGCGGAGATGGCCTTCAGGTCGGCCAGTTCGAGTGTGGGTTTGTTTTTCATGGTGAACGATGGTTAAAAAGATCGCTCCAAGCTTAACGGGTGTGGGCGCGTCCCCAGGGGCTGACTGCGCGGTTCCAGCGCAAAAGTACCCTTACAAATAGTAAGACCACGAAAAATGAGGATTTTGGGCCAAGCCCTTGAATCGCCCTAAAATCCGCCTCATCTGCTGCATGCAGTTCTACACAGGAGTTTGTGAACATGAATGACCGGGTACAAACCATCAACCAGACGACGGGCTACGGCGTTTCGTCTGAAGGGCGCAACAAGGTTTTGCGCAACACCTACTGGCTATTGGCGCTGAGCCTGGTGCCTACGGTGCTGGGCGCCTGGATCGGCGTGGCCACCGGCATCACCGCATCGCTCTCGGGCGGGCTGGGCCTGGTGGTCTTCCTCGCGGGCGCGTTCGGCTTCATGTTTGCGATCGAGAAGACCAAGAACTCGGCGGCCGGCGTGCCGGTGCTGCTGGCTTTCACCTTCTTCATGGGCCTGATGCTGTCGCGCATGATCGCGATGGTGCTGGGCTTCAAGAATGGCTCTGAGCTGGTGATGACCGCCATGGGCGGCACCGCAGGCGTTTTCTTCGTGATGGCCAGCCTGGCCAGCGTGATCAAGCGCGACATCTCGGGCATGGGCAAGTGGCTGTTCGTCGGCGCGCTGGCCATCATGATCGGCGGCATCATCAACGTGTTCGTCGGCTCCAGCGTCGGCATGATGGTGATCAGCGTCATGGCCATCGGCATCTTCAGCGCCTACATGCTGTACGACCTGAAGCAGATCATCGACGGCGGCGAAACCAACTACATCAGCGCCACCCTGGCGCTGTACCTGGACATCTTCAACGTGTTCCAGAGTTTGCTGGCGTTGCTGGGGATTGCGGGCGGCGAGCGCGACTGAGCGGCTTGCTTCGATGCAGTAAAAAAGGGGCCTGCGGGCCCCTTTTTGCTGGTTGTCAGCTCGTAGCAGCCGCTGGCTTTCCTGATGGATGACAACGCCTGTGAATGCTGAACCAGGACTCGATTTGATCTGCAAATGGTGAGTTTCCAACCGCGCAGACGCCGCGTCAAAGCCCAGAACTACCCACAACTCGGTTGCGGGCCGTCGCCGTGCGCGGTCGGCGCACCAACCTGACCTCAAGCCTGCAGCCCAGCGCATCGGCATACTTGGTCAGTGTGGCCAGCGATGGTGAATGCTTGCCGCGGCCCGACTCCATGCGCGCCACGGCAGACTGGGTGGTACCGATCCGAACCGCCACCTGCGCCTGCGTCAGCCCCTGCGCCGCGCGCGCCTTCAGGAACTCGTCCAGCAACGAGAACTCATCGGCCAGTTGGTCAAACTCTGCCTTGACCGCGGCGTTGCCCAACGCCTTGGCCCGTAACTGTTTATGGGTCAACATGTTTCCACTCCTTCAGGCGCTGACGCGCCAAGTTCAGTTCTTTCGGCGGGGTCTTGTCGGTCTTTTTCACAAACTGGTGAAGCATGATGATTCTTCGCCCCACCAACGTGCAGTAAAACACCCTGGCAATCCCTTCGCGTGACTTCAAACGCAACTCAAACAGCCCTCCGCTCATCGCACGGGTGTGCGGCATGCCGAGATCGGGACCGAATTCCATCATCCGGTCGGTGCAGTGAAGGTACCGTGCCAACAGGCCCGTTGGAAGCGCCAGCACAGCCAACTGCAGCCGCTCATCGTAGTACCGGATCTCCCAGGTCATACCGAAATCATAGCGTATTTGCGATAATCTATCAGGTCAGGTTTATGCTCGTGCCGGGTGTCCGCGTCGCAGCGTTGGTAGCGCGTTGGCAGCGCTCGTGCTGGCAATTGGCACGAAAGGTTGCAACTGGCGTCACCGCAATCACCGAAACTCATGGAAGCAAATTCCCGCAATGAGCACGAGGAGCGTTAGACCAAGAGCCGGACCAAAAGGGAAAAATACAAACAGGGCAGCAAGCAACAGAGCGTGGTCACCTGTCCTTATTGAAGCCAGAAACGCCGCGACATCGAAGTCCCGCCCCCCCCGCCGGGGGCCGGGGCGGGGGCCCCCGGGGGGGGGGGGGTGGGCGGGAGGGG
>JANOBJ010000208.1:0-15826 GCA_031411575.1 Betaproteobacteria bacterium
CCTTTGACGACGCGAACCCGCGGCTCACCGCCAGCCAGGCCGGGCAGCGCAGCGGCATGACGCGCACCGCCGCGCGACGCTACCTGCTGACGCTGGCGCACCTGGGCTACGTCGGCACCGATGGCAAGCTGTTCTGGCTGCTGCCCCGGGTGCTGCGGCTGGGTCAGTCGTACCTGGAGTCGGCGCGGCTGCCGCGCATCGTGCAGCCGTTTTTGCAGCGGGTGACGGCGGGCACGCAGGAGATGGCTTATGTGAGCGTGCTCGACGGCGACGAGGTGGTGTATATCGCCCGCAATGGCTCCAACCGCGCCATGAACATTGGCTATGTGCAGGGCTCGCGGGTACAGGCGCAGGTGACGGCAGCGGGCCTGCTGATGCTGGCGCTCAAAGGCCCCGAGGCGATTGAGCACTGGCTGGCCACGCACACGCTGAAACCCTTCACCCCGCACACCATCACCAGCCAGGACCGCCTGCGGGTGGAACTGGCGCGGATTCGCGCGCAGGGCTGGTCGCTGTCGGAACAGCAGCTGGAGCTGGGCTTTCGCGGCATCGCGGTGCCGCTGATGGACCGCCACGGCGACCTGCTGGGCGCGCTCAACGTGACCATGCCCATGGGCCACGAAAGTAGCGAGGACGCGGTGGCCCGGGTGCTGCCGGTGCTGCAGGAGACCGCGCGCGCCATGCGCAACCTAGTCTGACGGCTCGGCCACGCGGGTTGGTTGCATCACGTTACCTGCGACACACCTGCTTGCGCCACGGCGCGGCTGTGGCTGTTACAAATAGGTTGGACGCGGCGGTTCAGTGCAAGACCGAGGCGTTCAAGTCGTTGGTCGTTGGATTTCCAATACATACATCACAAGGAAAGGCGTTGTTCATGTCACATTCCGTTTTGCCTACGTTCCGTTTCCCGGTCGGCACCTGCATCGCGCAGGCGCAGCCGCCATCGCAGGGGCCGGTGAACCTCGATTCCCCCGCGCTCAAGGTCATGACCGACCTGGCCGAAGTGCGCGCTGCCACCATCCACCCGGATACCCCGCTGCTGTCGGCGGAACACAAGATGATTCACCAGGGCGTGCGCATGCTGTTCGTGGTGACCGACATGCCCTGCGTCGACGGCGTGGTGACGTCGGGCGACCTGCATGGCGACAAGCCAATGCGCATGGTCAACCGGCGCCAGGTCAAGTACGACGACCTGTGCGTGGCCGACGTGATGGAGCCGTTGTCCAGCCTGGATGTGATCGACTACAGCTCGCTCAAGCGCGCCACGGTCGAACATGTGGTGGCCACGCTGCAGCAGTACGGTCGCCCGCACCTGCTGGTGGTGGAAGCAGCCAGCGCGGCCGCGCCAGCACGCATCCGCGGGCTGATTTCGCTCAACCAGGTGCAACGCCAGCTGGGCAGCGCCACCCCGCTGCACAGCACCCAGATTGCCACCACCTTCGCCGAGATTGGCGAGGCGCTGTCCTGACAACGTCATCCATTGTTTGCTATATTACTTATAGCAAACAATGACCACGGGGCGCGGACAAAAGGCCTAAAACAAGCTAAAACGGGGCACCGGACGGGTTTTCGGCCAGGCCTGGCTGGCACCCGTGGCTACAGGTGCCCGATCACCGGGTGTGGTTCGTACGGGGCTTCCAGCCGGCCCATTTCCTCGGCATTGAGCTTCACCTCGAGCGCGTCGATCGCCTGGTCGACCTGCTCGACCTTGCTCGCGCCGACCACCGGCGCGGTCACGCCCTTCTTCAGCAACCACGCGTAGGCCAGTGTGGCGTTGCTCACGCCCTTGCGGGCCGCCAGCTTGCCCAGCGCGTCAACCACCTTGAAGTCGCTCTTGCGGTAGTAGTAGCTCTGCGCGATGTCGTCGGTGCGGGCGCGCGAGGTGGCGCCTGCTTCACGGTCGCCTTCCTTGCGGTTGCCGGCCAGGAAGCCGCGCGCCAGCGGGCTCCACGGGATGACGGCCACGCCCTGGTCGCGGCACAGCGGGATCATCTCGCGCTCTTCCTCGCGGTAAGCCAGGTTGTAGTGGTTCTGCATGCTCACAAACGGCGTCCAGCCGTGCGCACGCGCAATCGACTGTGCCTTGGCGAACTGCCAGGCCCACATCGAGCTGGCGCCGATGTAGCGCACCTTGCCGGCCTTTACCACGTCGTGCAGCGCCTCCATGGTTTCTTCGAGCGGCGTTTCGTGGTCAAAGCGGTGAATCTGGTAGAGGTCGATGTAGTCGGTGCCCAGCCGGTGCAGCGAGGCGTCCACCGCGCTGAAAATCCGCTTGCGCGACAGGCCGTCCATGTTGGGCCGGCGGTCGGGCCGGGGATCGCTGCCCTCGCCGTTTTTCATGGGCAGCACCACCGGAAAGTACACCTTGCTGGCGATCACCACCTCCGAGCGCTTGCAGAACTCGCGCACAAACTTGCCGGTCAGCACCTCGGATTCACCGGCCGAATACATGTCGGCGGTGTCGAAGAAATTGATGCCGCGGTCCACCGCGTGCTTGACCACCGGCCGCGACGCCGCCTCGTCCAGCACCCAGGGCCGCCACAGGGGCGTCCCGTAGGTCATCATGCCCAGACAGATACTGGATACCTTGAGGCCGGTGTTGCCCAGGCGCACGTAGTGCATGGTCTCTCCTTGGAAGGCGCAGTTGTTGGCGCTGTTTGTCTCCTACTGTACGGGCTGTGTGAAAACTTTGCAGCACAATCAGGCGGGTGAAACTGCGATATTTTGCGCAACTGGTTGCGCTGTCGGCCCTGTGGGGCGCCTCTTTCCTGTTCCTGCGCATGGCCAGTCCGGTCCTCGGGCCCAACGTGCTGGCGGCTGGCCGGATCGGGCTGGCCACGATCACGCTGGCGATCATCATGGCGGCCATGAAGCAGCGCTGGCCGCTGGCGCACTGGCGCGAAATCACGCTGCTCGGGCTGCTGTCGGTGGCGGTGCCGTTCCTGCTGTACGCCTGGGCGGCGCTGCGCCTGCCAGCTGGCTACAGCGCCCTGCTCAACAGCACGGCGGTGGTGTTTGGCACGCTGGCGGCGGCTTGGCTCAAGGAAGACACCTTGAGCTGGCGCAAGGCGCTGGGCTGCCTGTGCGGGTTTGCCGGCGTGGGGCTGATCGTGCGGCTCGGGCCGGTCGATCCCTCTCCCGGCGTGCTGCTGGCCGCGCTGGCCTGCATCGTGGCCGCGGCCTGCTACGGCCTGGCCACGCCGCTCATGAAACGTGCCACCACCCGCATGCAGCCGCTGGCGATCGCCGCGGGCATCCACGCGGTGTCGCTGGTGATGCTGCTGCCGGGCGCCGCCTGGAGCTGGCCCCACGCCCGGTTTACGCCGGCGGCGCTGGTCGCAACCGCCGTGCTGGGCGTGATCACCTCCGGACTGGCCTACTGGATGCACCTGCGGATCATGCGCAACGTATCGGCGGTGGCGGCCATCAGCCCGGCCTTCATGATCCCGGTGTTCGGCGTGACCTGGGGCCACCTGTTTCTGGGCGAGCCGCTCGGCTCGGGCATCTATGTGGGCGGCGCGCTGATTTTGGTGGCCACGGCGCTGGTGACCGGCTTCAACCCGATCCAGCGCTTTTTGGATGCTGTTGACGCCAAACCTTGAGCGCGCAGCCGGTTGCTATTAAACTCATAGCAAAAGATGACCAGAAGACGCTGACCAGGCCGTAGTTTGAGCTTAAAACGCCGCCTGCGAGCCCGCCCAGCACACCAGGGAACCCGTAGCCGATCACGGTGTACAGCGCCTGCCCGCGGCCGCGCAGCCGGCCCGGGAAATGGTGCGACAGCAGCGCAATGCACACCGTGTGGTGCGCAGCAAAGGTCAGGGCGTGCAGCGCCTGCGCCACGATCAGCACCACCAGCAGGCTGGCGCTGGTGGCGGTCAGCCCCATGCGCAGCACGGTGGTGGCGGCGCACAGCACCAGCCAGGCCGTCAGGCTCAGGCGCGGCAACCATCGCCCCTGGGTGAAGAACCAGCCGATTTCCACGATCACCGACACCGCCCACATCAATCCGATGGTGGTTTTGCTGTAGCCCAGCGCGTCCAGGTAGAGCGAGAAGAACACATAGATGCCGATGTGCGACAGCACGTGGAAAAACACCGCTGCAAAAAACCACTGCACGGGGCGCTGCCGCAGCACCGGCAGCACCGGCACCTTTTCTTCGTGCGCGTGCACCGCCTCCTTGAGATCGGGCAGCCGCCACACGCTGAGCAGCACGGCCAGCAGGGTCACCAGCGTCCACGCCGGAAAGTGCTTCATGCCGAAGGCCTCGAACCAGGCGCCGGCCGCGAACACCGTCACCAGAAACCCGGCCGAGCCCCACAGCCGCACCCGGCCGTAGCGCCGCGCGTCAAACGCGCCACCCTGGCTGACCAGGTGCGCCATCGCGGCCTCGCTCATGGGCATCATCGAACTGGTGTGGGTGAACATCACCAGCAGCACCGCCGCCAGCCACCACACACCCCCGTCCAGCCACAGCCCGAGAGACGCGACCGCTGCCACCGTGGCGCTGTAGCGCAGCAGCTTCACGCGCTCGCCGGTGGCGTCGCTCAACGCGCCCCATCCATAGGGGGCGAACAGCCGGGTGGACGCCTGCACCGCCGTCAGCAGGCTGATGGTGAACAGGCTGAACCCGAGGTCCTTGAGCCAGAGCGGCAGGTAGGGGTTGAAAAACCCGATGTGGGCAAAGTAGCTGGCCGACAGGGCCGCAAAGGGCACCAGATGGCGCCGCGACGCAGTGCCGCCGGCCGCGGTCGGGGCGTCAGGCATTCACAGGAACGACGACTGGAACGGGGGCTGCTCCATGCCGGGCTCGCCACACTGCGCACGGTGCCGCAGCGCGTGGTCCATCACCACCAGCGCCAGGAAAGCCTCGGCAATCGGCGTGGCGCGGATGCCAACGCAGGGGTCGTGCCGGCCCTTGGTGACGATCTCGGTGGGCCGACCATGGATATCGAGCGTCTGGCGCGGGCTGATGATCGAGCTGGTCGGCTTGATGGCGATCGACACCTCCAAGTCCTGGCCGGTGCTGATGCCGCCGAGCACGCCGCCGGCGTTGTTGGTCTCGAAACCTTCGGGCGTCAGCGAATCGCCGTGCGTGGTGCCACGCTGGCTGACGCTGCCAAACCCCGCGCCAATCTCGACCCCCTTGACGGCGTTGATCCCCATCATGGCGTAGGCAATTTCGGCGTCCAGCCGGTCAAACAGCGGCTCGCCCAGGCCGACCGGCATGTTGGCAGCCGTCACCCGCAGCCGCGCGCCGCACGAGTCGCCGGCCTTGCGCAGCGCGTCCATATAGGCCTCCAGCCGCGACACATCGGCCACCGGCGCAAAGAACGGGTTGTGGGGTACATGCTCCCAGCTCTCGAACGGAATCACCTCGTCGCCGATCTGCGTCATGCAGCCGCGAAACACCGTGCCGTACTTCTCGCTCAACCATTTCTTGGCCACGGCACCGGCCGCGACCATCGGCGCCGTCAGCCGCGCCGACGAGCGGCCACCGCCACGCGGGTCGCGGATGCCGTATTTGCGCCAGTAGGTGTAGTCGGCGTGGCCCGGGCGAAAGCTCTGGACGATGTTGCTGTAGTCCTTGCTGCGCTGGTCGGTGTTCTTGATCACCAGGCAGATCGGCGTGCCGGTGGTACGGCCTTCGTACACGCCCGAGAGGATTTCGACCGCATCAGGCTCGTTGCGCTGCGTCACGTGGCGGCTGGTGCCCGGGCGGCGCCGGTCCAGGTCGGGCTGGATGTCGGTCTCGCTCAACGCCATGCCGGGCGGACAGCCGTCAATCACGCAGCCGATGGCCGGACCGTGCGACTCACCAAAGTTGGTGACTGCAAAGAGTTTTCCCAGGGTGTTGCCGCTCATGGCGGCGATTATCGCCGAGCAGCCCGTCAGCTCGATCCCTCAAAGCCGATTTGGTGCACGCGAACAGGAACAGTTTATGCAACACGCTGCAGCGCAGCATCCTGTTCGATGCTGAACAGGAGGCTTCATGCTGGACCGCACCACCACCGTTTTTTCGCATGTCAAACCCGGCGACACGGACTATGTGCCAGGCGGGCTGCGCGATTTCTTTCTCTACCGCGATCTTGGCGTGGCGGACGCCACGCACGGAAAAGTGATTGCGCACCTGGTTAAGGCCAATATGGCACCGGAACAGGGCACGGGATGGCACCGGCACGAGGCTGATTTCCAGATCGTGATCATGCTCAAGGGCTGGGCACGGTTCATGTACGAAGACCAGGAAACGCTGGTGCAGGCCGGTGATTGCGTTCATCAGCGCCCCGGCATCCGCCACTACCTGTTTGACTACTCGGCCGACATGGAATACCTGGAAATCGTCTCACCAGCGGATTTCAAGACGATCGACGTAGAGCCGGTGTGTGCGATACCGGCGCCAACCCCCTGGAAGTAGCCCCCGATGCGGCCTTCGCCTGCTTCCCCCTCAAGGCGTTGGAATGAGCGGATGTTTTGCCGCCGGGCCGTCCCAAGGCAAAACGCGCCCCCTCTGGGGGGCAGCGACCCGCGAAGCGGCGGAGCGTGGGGGCTCAAAATTCCGCGTCAAGCTCGTCGATCTCATCCGGCTCGGTTTTGGCCGCTGCCACCCACTCTTTCATGGCCGGCAACTCCATGATGCGCTTGCAGTACGCGGCGCATACCTTGTCGAGCGCAACGTCATAGGTGAGGAACCGCGTGACCACCGGCGCATACATCGCGTCGGCGGTGCAGGGCTGCTTGCCAAACAGATAGGGGCCGCCATAGGTTCCCAGGCACTCCCGCCAGATCGCCACGATGCGGTCGATATCGGCCTGCGCGCGCGACCAGATCTTGAAGTTCGGAAAATGGGCCTTGATGTTCATCGGCAAGGCGCCGCGCAACGTGCTGAAACCGGAGTGCATTTCGCCGCAGATGGCGCGGCAGTGCGCGCGCGCCGCGACATCAGCCGGCAGCAAGCCCGCCTTGGGCTTGATTTCATTCAGGTATTCGCCAATTGCCAGCGTATCCCAAACCTTGACCTTGCCGTGCTGCAGCGACGGCACCAGCATGGACGACGACAGCAGCAGCATCTCGGCCTTCATGGCGGGGTCATCGGGCGGCACGATTTTCTCCGTGAAATCAAGGCCTGCAAGCCTGGCCATCAGCCAGCCGCGCAACGCCCACGCGCCGTAGTTCTTGCTGCTGATCGTGAGAACCGGCTTGGCCATGGCGTTGTTCCTCGTGTTGGAGCAACTGCCAGCAAGGGCTGTGCCAGAGCGGTGCACGCGCGCCACGATTCGCGACTCAAATGCGTTTCAAATCCGGGCTGGCCTGCAATTTGCTGGTTGATCGCTGCCCGCCCTCCTCAGCTCATTGCCAAGGCCAACCGTCAGGACACCCATGCTCTACCAGGCCTATCAGCTTCAGACCGACCTTTCATCCCCGCTGCGGCTGCTGGCCCAGCACACGGGAGCCATGCTGTGGCTGCAAAACACCGAACGCTCGGTGACACGACGCGTGTCGGCGGCGTGTGAGGTGGTGTCCCGCATGCGCCTGACGCACGCGCGTCCCGCCTACGGCATCCAGTCGGTCATGGTCAATGGCGTCGAAGTGGCGATTTCAGAGCACAAGGCGCTCTCCACGCCGTTTGGCACCCTGCTGCATTTCAAGAAGGCGGACGCGAGCCTGCACCAGCCGCCGGTGCTGCTGGTGGCGCCGCTGTCAGGCCACTTCGCCACGCTGCTGCGCGAGACCGTGCGTACCTTGCTGCAGGACCACGATGTCTACATCACCGACTGGCACAACGCGCGCGATGTGGCGCTGCGGCATGGCGGCTTCGGGCTGGACGACTACATCACCCACATGATCCGGTTCATCGAGTGCATCGGCCCGGGCGCGCACGTGGTGGCCGTCTGCCAGCCCTGCGTGGCGGCGCTGGCGGCCACCGCCATCATGGCCGAAGACGACCACCCGGCGCAGCCGCGCAGCCTGACGCTGATGGCTGGCCCGGTGGACTGCCGCGTCAACCCGACCGGGGTCAACCAGCTCGCCATCAGCAAACCGATCGACTGGTTCGAGAAGAAACTGATCAGCCATGTGCCAATGCCGCACGCCGGCTACATGCGCCGCGTGTACCCAGGCTTTGTTCAGCTCAGCGCGTTCTTGAGCATGAACCTGGAGCGCCACAAGAAGGCGTTTGCCGACCTGTACCAGCACCTGATCGATGGCGAACTCGACAAGGCCGAGACCATCCGCGCGTTCTACGAGGAATACCTCGCGGTGAATGATCTGCCGGCCGAGTTTTATCTGGAAACGGTTGAAAAAGTGTTCCAGACCTATGACCTGCCGCGCGGTTGCCTCACGTACGGCGAGCGCACCGTGAACCCGGCCGCGATCCGGCGCACGGCGCTGCTGACGGTGGAGGGCGAGCGCGACGACATCTGCTCAGTTGGCCAGACGGTGGCCGCGCAGGACCTGTGCAGCAGTGTTCGCCCTTACTTGAAGACCCACCACATCCAGACTGGCGTAGGGCATTACGGCGTGTTCAGCGGCCGCAAATGGAACCAGCAGATTTACCCGCGGGTCAGGGACGTGATCTACGCGAGCGCGGCCTGACGGCGCGCGGGAGGGCCTGGGCCAGCCTCAGGCCTGGGCGGGCGCGTCCTCGGTGGGCCAGTCGCGGATGTAGGCCTTCAGCATCTGGTTCTCGAAGTTCTGGCTGTCCACCACGGCACGGGCCACGTCGTAGAAACTGATCACCCCCATCAGCATGCGTTTGTCCATCACGGGCATGTAGCGCGCATGGCGGTCGAGCATCATGCGGCGCACTTCATCGAGTTCGGTTTCAGACGTGCAAGTCAGTGGCGCGTCGTCCATCGCGGTGCGGACCAGCGTGGTGCCCATCGACCCGCCGTTCTTGACGACGGTCTTGATGACCTCGCGAAAGGTGAGCATGCCGGTCAGGTCGCCGTGGTCCATCACCACCAGCGAGCCGATGTCTTTCTCGGCCATGATCTCCACCGCGCGGGCCAGCGGTTCGTCGGGCGTCACCGTATAGAGCGTGTTGCCCTTCACGCGCAGGATGTCGGCGACTTTCATGGTGTGCTCCTGAGGGCGCCGGGTGAACCGGCTATGGGTGAAATATAGACCACAATAATGATTCAACCCTGATCCGGTGCCGGGGTCAAGCCTGTTTCTCCCCAAGAGACGGTCGCCTCGCCGCCAAACCCCGGAGATAACCCATGCCCGGCTACGCTGACCCTGGCTTCGATACCCTGGCCCTGCATGCCGGGGCTTCGCCCGACCCCGTGACCGGCGCGCGCGCCGTGCCGATCCACCTGACGACCTCGTTTGTCTTCGAATCGAGCGACCACGCGGCCGCCCTGTTCAACCTGGAGCGCGCGGGCCACGTCTACAGCCGTATCAGCAACCCCACCAATGCGGTGCTGGAACAACGCGTAGCGGCGCTGGAAGGCGGCATCGGCTCGATTGCCACCGCCAGCGGCCAGGCCGCGCTGCACCTGGCCGTTGCGACGCTGATGGGCGCCGGCTCCCACATCGTGGCCTCCACCGCGCTGTACGGCGGCTCGCAGAACCTGTTGCACTACACGATGCGGCGCTTTGGCATCGACACCACCTTTGTGAAACCGGGCGACATTGACGGCTGGCGCGCCGCGGTGCGCCCCAACACCAAACTGCTGTTCGGCGAGACCGTGGGCAACCCGGGGCTGGACGTGCTGGACATTCCCGCCGTGAGCGCCATCGCCCACGAAGCAGGCGTGCCGCTGCTGGTGGATTCGACCCTCACCTCGCCCTGGCTCATGAAACCGCTGGAGTTGGGCGCGGATCTGGTCTACCACTCCGCCACCAAGTTCCTGAGCGGCCACGGCACCGTGATTGGCGGCATCGTGGTCGATGGCGGCAGCTTCGACTGGGACGGACCGCGCGCCGCTGGCCGCTTCGCCGAACTGACTGAAGCGTACGAGGGTTTTCACAACATGGTGTTCAGCGAAGAGAGCACCGTGGGCGCCTTCCTGCTGCGCGCGCGGCGCGAGGGCCTGCGCGACTTTGGCGCCTGCATGAGCCCGCACACCGCGTGGCTGATCCTGCAGGGCATCGAGACGCTGCCACTGCGCATGGCGCGACACATGGAAAACACCCGGAAAGTGGTCGAGTTCCTGGCCGCGCAGCCGTTCGTGGCGCGCGTCGGGCACCCGCTGCTGGAGTCGCACCCCAGCCACGCACTGGCGCAGAAGCTGTTGCCACGCGGCGCCGGTTCGGTGTTCAGCTTCGACCTCAAGGGCAGCCGCGAGCAGGGCAAGAAGTTCATCGAAACGCTGAAAGTGTTCAGCCATCTGGCCAATGTGGGTGATTGCCGCTCGCTGGTGATTCACCCCGCCAGCACCACGCACTTCCGCATGAGCGACGAGGCACTGGCCGGCGCCGGCATCACGCAGGGCACGATTCGGCTGTCGATCGGGCTGGAAGACGCGGACGACCTCATTGACGATCTGAAACGCGCGCTCAAGGCTGCTGAGAAGGCGGGGTCCTGACGATGTATCTCCAAGTCAACGGCCACAGCATCTACTGCTACACCGGCGGCAAGCCTTTGGACGCCGCCAAAACCACCGTGGTGTTTATCCACGGCGTGATCAATGACCACAGCGTGTGGGGCCTGCAAAGCCGCTACCTGGCCAACCACGGCTGGAACGTGCTGGCGGTGGACCTGCCCGGCCACTGCCGCAGCGCGGGCGAGGCGCCCGCCACGGTCGAGGCCGCGGCGGATTTCGTTGGCGCGCTGCTCGATGCCGCGGGTGTGGCGCGCGCGGCACTGGTTGGCCACAGCTGGGGCTCGCTGATCGCGCTGGAAGCCGCCTCGCGCCTTAAAGACCGCATCAGCCACCTGGCGCTGGTGGGCACGGCGTTCCCGATGAAGGTGTCGCCAGCGCTGCTGGAGGCTTCGCTCAACGCACCGGAAACCGCGCTCAAGATGATCAATGTGTTCTCGCGCAGCACGCTGGCCGCCCCGCCGTCGTCATTGGGGCCGGGCACCTGGGTCTATGGCAGCAGCATGGCGCTCGGCCGTCGCGTGCTGCGCAGCAACCCGCATGTCAACGTGTTCCACCGCGGCTTCAAGGCCTGCGACAACTACACCAATGGCGAGAACGCCATGCGCGAGGTGACCTGCCCGGTGCTGTTTGCCATCGGCGTGCAGGACCAGATGACGCCGCCGCGCGCGGCGCAGTCGCTGATCGCGGCTGCACGCACGGCGGGGCGCCCGACCGAGGTTGTGGAACTGCCGATGGGGCATCACCAGATGACCGAATCACCGGAGGAACTGTTGCGGGCGCTGAAAGCCTTTTTATAGGCTTTTTCAAGCGTTTTTGACCCGTTGTCCGCTTCCACTGGTCATTGTTTGCTATGCATTTAATAGCTACCGGGAATCGGGCACCAACCAGTCCTCGCTGACGCGTAGCAGCGCCCGCGCGCCCGGCGATACCGTGCGCCGGTTCGACACCAGGCCCGCCGCGCCCACGCCGGAGCGAAAGCGCACCCGCCGATCCACCACGTCCGGGCTGCCCAGCAAGCGGTGATGGCCAGTCGCCTGATGCCGCCACGCGTGGGCACTCGGTCATGGTCGGCGTGCCAGAATGACCAGATGCCCCCGGTCATCACCCCGCCCATGACGCGTGCGCGAGCGCAGGAGATCGCCGCGCAGTTTGATTTGCGCGCGCTGCCCGCCGACTTTTACGCCAACCCCTACCCGGTCTATGCGGCGCTGCGCGAAACCGCGCCGGTGCGCCGCATGCCGGACGGCTCGGTTTTACTCACGCGGCATGCCGACCTGGTGGCGGTGTACCGCGACGCACAGACCTTCAGCTCGGAGAAGCGGGTGGAATACGCGCCGAAGTACGGTGATTCGCCGCTGTTTGAGCACCACACCACCAGCCTCGTGTTCAACGACCCGCCGCTGCACACCCGGGTGCGCAAGCTGATCATGGGCGCGCTGACCCGGCGCGCGATCGCCGAACTCGAGCCCGGGCTGGTGACGCTGGTGGACAGCCTGCTCGACGCCATCGAAGCGCGCGGCGGCGGCGACCTGATCGAGGACTTCGCGTCGGCGATTCCCGTGGAAATCATCGGTAACCTGCTGGACGTGCCGCACGCCGACCGCGGGCCATTGCGCGCCTGGTCGCTGGCCATCCTGGGAGCGCTGGAGCCGCGCCTCACGCCCGAGCAGGAGGCGCTGGGCAACCGCAGCGTGCAGGAGTTTCTGGACTATCTGCGCGGGTTGGTGGCCGAGCGCCGGCGGCGCCCGGGCAACCCGGAGCACGATGTGCTGACGCGGCTGATCCAGGGTGAACGCAAGGATTCGACTGACGCAGCCGGCCATGACCGCCTGAGCGAGACCGAGCTGCTGCACAACTGCATCTTCCTGCTCAACGCCGGCCATGAAACCACCACCAACCTGATCGGCAATGCGCTGGTGGCGCTGCAGGAGTGGCCGGATCAGAAATCCAGTTTGCTATTAAAATTAGAGCAAACAATGACCAACCCACAAGCACGTGAGGCCATTTTGACACTGGCAGTCGATGAAATCCTGCGTTTTGAGTCGTCCAACCAGCTGGGCAACCGGCGTGCCGTGCGCGCTACGTCCGTTGGCGGCGTGGCGCTGGCAGAAGGCACGCTCATCACGCTTTGCATCGGCGCAGCCAACCGTGACCCGGCGCAGTTCGCACAACCCGACGTGCTGGACCTGACCCGGGGCGAAGGCCCCAACGGACTGGCCGACAACCGCCACCTGGCCTTCGGATTTGGCATCCACCAGTGCGCGGGCTTGAGCCTGGCCCGGCTGGAGGGCCGCATCGCCATCGGGCGCTTTCTCCAGCGGTTTCCCGACTACCGCTTGACCGAGCCGCCCGCGCGCGGCGGACGCGCCCGGTTTCGCGGCTTCCTGCAGGCGCCGTTCTCGGTGCGCTGATGCCTGCTCCCCTTCGAGGGCAGGCGCGACTGGACGCTCGAATTGAAGCGGGTTAGCATGCCAGCCGCCGCATCCCCGGCGCAACACCCCTGGACTTTCCCCCATCTGGAGACAACATGGCGACTTTTGTTCTGGTTCACGGCGCCTGGCATGGCGGCTGGTGTTATCGCGATACCGCGCGTGCCTTGCGGGCGGCCGGGCATGACGTGTTCACCCCGACCCACACCGGGGTGGGCGAGCGGTTTCACCAGTCGAGCGAAGCCATCACGCTGGAAACCCATGTCCGCGATGTCGCGGGCGTGATCGAGGCCGAGGAGCTGAACGACGTGATCCTGTGCGGCCACTCGTATGGCGGCATGGTCATCACCGCGCTGGCCGACCGCATGCCGGAGAAGATCCGCGCGCTGTGCTACCTCGACGCGTTTGTGCCCGAACATGGCCAGTCGCTCAACGCGCTGCTGCCGATCGCGCTGCCGCCCGAGGTGTTTCCGATCTTTCTGGACGGCTTTCGCAACGCCGCACGCGAGGACAATTGCGGCCTGTCCAACCCCGTGCCGGCCGAGGTTTTCAATATCGCCGAGAAGAACCGGGCCTGGATCAACCGCCGCTGCACGCCGCAGTCGCTGGCATCGTTTGAAACGCCCGTGCTGCTGACCGGCGGTATCGACAAGGTCAAGCGCCGCCTGTTCATCCTGGCCGACAACTGGGAGCCCAGCCCGTTTCGCCACTTCGCGCGGAAAGTCGAAGGCAAGCCAGGCTGGGACATCCAGAAAATGGCCTGCGGGCATGATGTGATGGTTGACATGCCCGCCGAACTGGCGCAGGCGCTGATCAAGCTCGCGGCCTGAACTGTTTCACCCGAATCCTGAAACACCATGACCACCACCGCCACCGACCTCAAGCAGGTCCACAGCTTTTCCGAGTTCTATCCCCTGTACCTCGCCGAGCACCAGAACCGCGCTTGCCGCCGGTTGCACTTCGTCGGCTCCACACTGGGGCTGGTGTGCCTGGCCATGCTGGTGGCCACGGGCAAGCCGCAGTACTTGCTCTACGGGCTGCTCAGCGGCTATGCGTTTGCCTGGGTGGGCCATTTCGGCTTCGAAAAAAACAAGCCCGCGAGCTTCAAGCGCCCGCTCTACAGCTTCATGGGCGACTGGGTGATGTACAAGGACATCTGGACCGGCAAGATCAAGTTCTGAGTCCGGCCGACCAGGCTGCCGGCGCGGCCCCGGTCACAGCACCTCGCGCAGCTTCAGCGACGACAGCCCTGCGTTCTGGTACACCCGGGCCATGCTGGTGCTGGGCTCCAGCAGCAACTGCCTGGCCAGCGGCTCCAGCGGCGTGGTGTCGGGATTGGCCAGCAGCACGTAACGCGCCTCTTCGGCGTCGGCACGCCCGGTGTTTTCAGCCAGCAGGCCGACCCAGTCCAGCTGGGACAGCGTTTCCATCACGGGCTGCAGCTGCAGCGCATCCACCCGCATGACGCGTGCCAGTTGCGCAGCGCTCAGGCCTTTGGTGTGGCTTCCCGTCACCCGGTCCAGGTGCTGCAGCACCTCCACCGCCAACTGAAAATGCCAGCCGTGGCCACCGGAATGCCGCGCCACGCCGCTGAGCAAGCTGGGCAAATAGGCCGCCACCACCGCGCCGAGCAGCACAATGACCCACGCCACGTAGATCCAGATCAGCAGGATGGGAACAATGGCGAACGCGCCATACACCATCGAATACGTGGGAATGCTGGCCAGGTACAACGCCAGCAAGCGTTTGCCGGCCTCGATCCCCGCGGCCACAAACACGCCGCCAGCCCACGCATGGCCCCATTTCACCGGCGTGTTCGGCACGTAGCGGTACAGCGCCGCCATGCCACCGGCCAACGAGATGAACTCCAGCGTATTCAGCAGCAGGCGCAGCCCGCCGGGCAGGGCCCCCACCAGGCCCTGCCCGGCCGACACCACATACGAGGTCGTGGCCAGGCTGGCCGCCAGCAGCAGCGGCCCGAGCGTGATGGCCGCCCAGTAGATCAACACGCGGTGCCCGAGCAGCCGTGGCCGGCGCACGCGCCAGATGCTGTTGAGCGTGCGGTCGATGGTCAGGATCAACGCGGTTGCCGTCACCACCAGCAGCGCCAGGCCCACTGCGCCCAGCCGGTTCGCCTTGCTCGCAAATTGCGTGAGGTAGCCCAGCACCTGGCGCGCGATGCTGTCGGGAATGAGGCTGTCAATCAGCCAGCGCTGCAGCACATCCTGCAGCTTGCCGAAGATCGGAAACGCGGTGAACACCGCCAGCGCCACCGTGAAAAACGGCACCAGTGCAATCGTGGTGGTGAAGGTCAGGCTGCTGGCGGTGAGGCCGAGGTGGTCGTCGCGAAAGCGCGCGCGCAGCGTCAGCGCCGTGGTCTTCCACGGAAAGCGCGACAGGTCATCGAGAAACTGGCGAAGATGCATCCTCGCTATGATGCCATCGCCATGACCACATCCGACACGCACACGCACCCCACTGTCCAGCTGACCCGTCGCCTCGCCGTGGGCAGCCTGCTCGGCTTGATCGTGCTCGGGCTCGGGTGGGAGTTGTGGTGGGCGCCGCTGCGCCCCGGGGGTTCCTGGCTCGCGCTCAAGGTGTTGCCGCTGTGCATACCGCTGGCCGGCCTGCTGAAGAACCGCATGTACACCTACCGCTGGCTGAGCCTCGTGGTGTGGATCTACTTCACCGAAGGAGTGGTGCGCGCCACCAGCGACCGCGCGCCGAGCTCTTACCTGGCGATGGTGGAGGTGGCGTCCCTTTTTGAGAGCTTCTGATATTGACGAATTCCTTTACATCTGCCAGTTTAAAAGTTTTAAAAATAAAGAAACCATTTTTCAGGCGGGTAGC
>JANOBJ010000209.1:0-34532 GCA_031411575.1 Betaproteobacteria bacterium
CAACGAGAAAAAGCTGTTGCAGATCGTGCTGATCGGCCAGCCCGAGCTGCGCACCATGCTGGCGCGGCCCGAACTCGAGCAACTGGCGCAACGCGTGATCGCGCGCTTTCACCTCGACGCGCTGTCGGCGCCCGAAACAGAGCAATACATTCAGCACCGCATGGCCGTGGGCGGCATGACGCGCGCCCTGCCGTTTGACGCCAAGGCGCTGCAGCGCATCCAGCAGCTGTCGCGCGGGGTGCCGCGCCGCATCAACCTGTTGTGCGGGCGCGCGTTGCTGGGCGCCTACGCGCACGGCACCGCCACCGTCACGCGCGAGATCGTGGACAAGGCGGCGGCAGAGGTGTTTGACAGCGGCGCCGATCGCGCTGCAGGCCGGAGTTCCGCTAGCGCCGCGCGACCGGGAGGCCGGCTGGGCCGTCCGGCGCTGCTCGGTCTGGGGGTGATCGGCGGCGCCGCTGCGGCGGGTGCGGTGGTGCTGGCGATGAACGCCGGGCAGCCTGGGCCGCTGCCGGCAAACGTGGCGGCACGTTCAGTTGCGTCATCACCGGCGACCTCTGGGCCGGCGCCGCTGGCAGTCGCATCGGCAGCCGCGCCAGCGCTTTCTGCAGCGTCATCTCCCGCGTCATCCCCGGCTCCGGCCCTGTCCCCGACCGAGCTCGCCACCCGCATCGCCGCCGCGCACCGCAGCGAAAACGACGCCTGGCGCGAGCTGGCCGGCAGTTGGTCGCTGGCATTGGCCGAAGGCGAACCGTGCCAGGCCGCCGCGCGCCAGCAGGTGCAGTGTTTCCGCAGCAGGGGCACCGGCCTGAGCCTGATCCGCCAACTCGGCCGGCCCGGCATCCTGACCCTGTACGACAACAACCGGCCGGTGTATGCGCTCGTCACCGGCCTGTCGGACCAGCACGCCACGCTGGTGATCGGCGGCCGCGCACAGGCCGTGCCGCTGGCGGCGCTGGCAGGCGTCTGGCGCGGCGATTTTGCGACCTTCTGGCGCGCACCGGCGGGCTACGTCAGCAGCACGGCGGCTTTGACTGCACCGGTGGCCGAATGGGTCGGCACGCGCCTGCAAAGCCTGCCAGCCGTCGCCACCGCCGCGGGCATCGATGCGCCGCTGCGCGCCCGTGTGTATGTGTTCCAGATGGCGCAGGGCCTCACGCCCGACGGCGTAGCCGGGCCCATGACCTTCATGCAGCTCAACCGCGCCACCGGGGTCGACGAGCCGCGCCTGGCGGCCGCCGCGGCCAACTGAAAGGGAAAGCCGATGAGTTACATCCTCGATGCCCTGAAACGCGCCGATGCCGAGCGCGAACGCGGCACCGTGCCCGGCGTTCATGCCCAACCCATGCCCTTGCCATCCCTTGCCACCGAGCGCCCACGGCGCACGTGGTTGATCGGCGGCGCGGTGGCTGTGGCTGCGCTGCTGCTGGCGGTGTGGGTGGGGCGCATCAGCACGCCGGGTGCGCCCGAGCCTGCCGCAGCCGTGTCGGCGGTGGTGACACCTCGGCCAGCGGTGGTCGCAGCCGCACCCGCTTCTTCAACCGAGGCGGTGCCGTCGCCCGGGCTGACGGTCACGCAGCCATCGGCGGCTGCCACCAAGCCGCCGATCGTTCGACCCACCACCCCAGCACTCGCGTCGCCCGCACCACCCGCGCCGGCCCCAGCAACAGCGCTCCGCAGCGCGGCCCCCGAGCTGGCCGCCGCCCCCGTCCCGCCCCTGGCACTGCGCGTCACTCCCGCTTTGCGTGTCCCTGCGCAGGCCACGCCACCGACCACAGGTGCGTCCACACCTGCCATCGACAAGCGCCTCTACGCCATCAGCGAGCTGCCCGAAAACATCCGCAGCCAGCTGCCCGCACTCGCCGTCACCGGCTCCACCTATTCCGAAAGCGCCGCCCTGCGCACCCTGATCATCAACGGCAAGGTGTTCCAGGAGCGCGACAGCCTGGGACCCGATTTACGGCTGGAACAGATCGGCCCGAAGGCTGCGGTGCTGAACTTCAGGGGGTACCGGTACCAGCTGGGCTACTGAGCTTGTTTGGCGGACTTTTTGAATGAAATAGGCCTGTCGTCCCTGCTGGATGGTCATAGTTTGCTACAAATACGATAGCAAAAAACCAAACCACTGTTCGCGGACAGTCAGCGGGAAGTTGAGTTGGGTCGCTGAGATTGGAAAAGTCGCCGGGCGATGAAATGAATTGGAAGCTGACACCAACTAGCCCCAACCAGCCCCACTTGATACAACACGCAGTCACTTTTGTGGACGTCGTATTTAGATGCCTGCGGGAATGTATTTGCCTTGCCGCTGGAGATAGAACACCCAGCAAAAGAACACCATGAAGGCAAAGTCATTCAAACCGTAGATCCCAAAGAAAATACCTGCAAATCGATCGACCGAGTAGAGATCCGTGACGCTATTCTTCCAGTGCCACGTTAGCCACGCCGCTACGTAAACCAGCTTTTCGACTGCAAAGGCAGCAGCAAGCCACTTGATATTGGCTTTGATCCAAGCGGCGCCTATGTATGCCAGGCCCCAAACTGAAATCATCGTCAGTCCAAAGTTCGACATCACGACGGGGTCAGCTGAATTGATGGCAGTATTGGTGAATGCCCTGGAGAACGTGAGGACTCCAACAATATTCATCACTCCAGCAGCAACGAAGCCTGCCTTTATCGTTCTAGTATTCAACGGTGTGCCTTTGTCTTACCTTGTCGGACTGGCTTCTGGCCAGTGCTGGCCTTTGCCCCAGGCGAGCGGCTAAAGGGTCACAAAGCGGCGAAATGGTCAGGTCTTGCATGGCCCCATTCTTTTCCGCCGCGATCTATACACATTGGTGCTCATTTAAGCTTGCTGTCCACACCTAATGGTCATAGTTCGCTATAAACTTGATAGCGACTAAGGCGCCCCACCCACCAGCGCCATACGCCGCCGTACGCGCTCCGCTTCAGCTGCATCACCACCCTGCTCGGCCAGTTTGGCTTGCACGCCGAGCCAGGCCAGCAACGGGCGGCGCCAGCCTTGGGCGGACGCGGTTTCTACCGCGTGGGCCACCACGGCGGGGCTGGCGCGGCCGGTCTGCAGCAGCACGCCGGCGGCAATCAGGCGGGCCACGGGGTCTTCGATGCCGGTGATGGCGGCACCGCCTGCGGCCACCGAGCGGTGCTGGGGCGGCAGCAACGCGGCATCGGCCGGCTGCAGGCGTGCGGCCAGGTAGTCGGCGTAGGCGCGCTCGGGCGCGGCGGCGTCGGCGCGCAGGGGTTCGAAGCCCGCGCACGGCTCAAACACCAGGCTGGCGACGCGCGTGGCGCAGCGCGTGAGCTCGGTGCGTGCGACCAG
The DNA here is from genome assembly GCA_031411575.1 of Betaproteobacteria bacterium. Taxonomy (GTDB): domain Bacteria; phylum Pseudomonadota; class Gammaproteobacteria; order Burkholderiales; family Burkholderiaceae_C; genus JANOBJ01. Next base: position 3,338 of record JANOBJ010000209.1, read on the forward strand.
CGTGGCCTGCCCGGTGCGCGCCACCTCGGCCCGCGCGCGGGCGAACTCGGCAGTCTCGATGCGGGTGTTGCCCACCAGATAGGCCTCGGTCGCGCGCTCCATGGCGCTTTGCGCGTTGAGCTTCCAGTCGGGCACGGGCGGGCCGCTGCTGCAGGCAGCCAACAGGGCCAACACGGCGGCAGCGGACCGCACGATCAAGGGGCGCAGTGTCATGGCAGTTTCAGCTCCGGGTCGCGCTTGAAGGGCCATTTGCGGTTGATCTCGTTGATCAGGCCGTCCACCTTGCGCAAGCTGCTTTCAACATCGGCGCGCAAGGCACCCAGGTCGGTGGTGGCTTCGCGCGCGTTGGCGCCGATGGCCTGCGCCTCCTGCAGCACGGCATCGACCTTCTTCAGGCTGGTGCGGGTGTCGGCCAGCAGCGCGTTGAGCTGCTGCACCGTGGCCTGGGTGTCGCGCATCACGCCCTGCGGGCCGAACACCTGGGTGTCGGCCTTGGCCGCCAGGCCGTCCACCTTGGCGGCGATGGCATCCACCTTGATGAGCAGTGCATTGGTACGGTCGAGCGCCGTGACCAGTTTCTTCGCATCAGCCTCGTTGCCCATCAGCAGGCCCAGCGCGCCTTGCGGCCCCTTGAGCCGGTCGGTGGTCGCCTGCAGGTTGCCCAGGGTGGTTTGCAGCGCAGCGTCCTGCGCGGTGATGGCGGTGAGGTTGGCGACCAGGTCGCGCACGGCGGCGATCATGCGCGGAATTTCTTCGGTGGCGTCGCCGCGCAACACGGTGCGCACGGCGCCGTCCTTCAGGGCCGGGTCGGTCAGGATGCCGCTGAAGGCGCGGATGCGGGTGCCGCCCACCAGACCGCGCTCCATCGTGAACACGCTCGATTCGCGCAGCCAGCGCGCGTCCTTGCGCGGCACGTCCACCAGGATGCGCGCCTTGCCGTCATCAGCCAGCTCGATGTCGCGTACACGGCCGATCGGAAAGCCCGAGAACGTCATGTTCATGCCGACCAGCACGCCTTCGGAATCGTCGGCCACCAACACCAGGCGCTGGGTGGTTTCGAACGCGCCGCGCGCATACATCAGGTACAGCGCGGTACCCGCCACCAGCAGCACCATGAACGCCAGCAGCAGCGCCGCCTTGAACTCCAGATGCGCCACCGGCGACGGTTCGGGCGGCAGCGTATCTGGCAGGCCGGGCGGCACGGGCGGCTGCACAGGCGGTGGTGGCGGTGGCGTGGGTGTGGTCATGCCGCTTCAATAGTAGTTGCCGACCAGCGAGAGCAGTTCCACCAGCAGCAGCACCGCGAACATGCGCACCAGGCCATTGAGCTCGATCGTGGTGCGCGAGAGCGTGCTTGGCAAGTCCAGCAGCGACGTGCCCATGGGGATCAGCGTCACCGCCAAGCTGTAGAACAGCGTCTTCAGACCGAAGATCAGCGTGACAGCCGGGGCAAACACCTGCCCCACGGTGCGGGTGTAGGTGGAAAAAGCCGCCGACGTGAAGCCATACACCGTGATGTAGCCCAGCACCAGCGCCACCGCGCCGCTGACCGCCGCCAGCGTGAACACCGCGAAGATGCCCGCCACCACGCTGGGCAGCAGCTCGTGGTGCACCGGGTCGAAGCCGCGCGCGCGCAGGGCATCAAAACCGCCACGCGTGCGCAGCTTGTACAGCTCGGAACCACGCGGAATGGCGTAGCGCACCGCCACAAACAGCGCGGCGGTTAGCGGAATCAGCTCCAGCACGAGCACCCGCACCACCATCTCCAGCGCGTACTGTGAGAGGCCGTAACTCAGCGAGGTGACATACACGATGCGGATCAGCACCAGCGCAAACAGCGCCGTGAGCAGCGTGAAGCCCAGCAGCCGCGGCGCCGTCGCCAGGTAGATGTGGCGCACCAGCACCGCACGGCCGCCACCCCGGTAGTTGCCGGGCATCAGCACCAGCACCAGAATCTGCGCCCCGAACAGCACGATCCGCCACCAGCCCGCCAGCCAGCTCGAGACCGAGCGGCCCAGCTGCGAAGGTGCTTTTTGCGCCGATGTCAGGGGATTCATGCGGCCATGATACAAGCGGGCGGGCGCGGAACCCGTGTAACCGCTTGTAGCGCAAAATCTTGTTCAAAATGCGTGGAAGTCCTTGTCGGCTGGTCATTCATTGCTATGTCTTTGATAGTATTTGACGAAGCAGCGACAACCACCCCCTGCAGACGGTGGCGCCCCGGCAATCCGGCTTCAGGACTCGGGCGGATCTACCAGCCAGTGCACCAGCCGCGCCTCGCAGCTCTTGAACACCACGTAGGCCCCCATGCTCAGGTAGCCCGTGGCCAGCACCTCCAGCAATTGGTGCGCGCCACCGTCCATCAGCGCCTGCCAACCGTGTTCGACGATCAGCTCGAAGTTGGCCTTGGCGATAAACAGCAGGTTCAGCGAAGTGGCGCCAAACACCAGAAAACTCAGGCCCAGCACCAGGAATGTCGCCCATCGGCGGGACAGAATGACACGTTGGAACCAGCGTTTCATCGCCCAACCATACCTGCTCGACGGCAAAATGCCCAGCACAAACGGCGTGCTTCGTCTGGAGCCTCGCCATCGAGTACCCTCAGACATGCCTGAACATTCCGTCACCAACAACAACCCGCCCGCGCTCGCGCAGCCAAATGGGGCCACCACGCCCGGCGGAGCAACCGAACCCGTTGAGCCCGCCCGCGTGCTGCTGCACATGCCGGTGGATGTGCGCAGTGCCTCGCTGGCGGTACTGGCGGGGCTGGGTACCGTGGTCATGCTGCATTGGGCGAGCGCGGTGTTCATTCCCTTGATGCTGGGCCTGGTGTTCAGCTACGCACTGTCGCCGGTGGTTGACTGGCTCGAGCGCTGGCGCATGCCGCGGGCGCTGGGTGCCGGGCTGTTGATCGTGTCGATCGCTGGCGGTGTGGGCTGGACCGCCTACGCGCTGAGCGATGACGCCACCCAGTTCATCGAATCGCTGCCGGCAGCAGCGGCGAAGGTTCGCCAGTACGTGCGCGCCCAGCGCAACCAGCCCGAGACCGCGCTGGACAAGGTCCAGAAGGCCGCCACCCAGCTGGAGCAGGCGGCACAGGAAAGCCAGTCGTCCGCCTCTGAGCGGGGCGTTACGCGGGTGCAGATCGAACGCCCCAAGTTCAACCTCAAGGACTACGTCTGGACGGGGACGCGAGGTCTGCTGGCGTCTGTCGGCCAGGCGACGGTGGTGCTGTTCATCACGTTCTTCCTGCTGGCCTCAGGCACCACCTTCCGGCGCAAGATGGTCAAGCTGGCAGGCCCCACCCTCACCCAGAAAAAAGTCACCATCCACGCGCTCGACGAAATCAGCGAGCAGATCCAGCGTTACCTGATGGTTCAGGTATTGATCAGCGTGATTGTGGGCGTGGCGACCTGGCTGGCTTATCTGGCGCTGGGCGTCGAGCATGCGGCGGTGTGGGGCGTGCTGGCGTTTGGCCTCAACTTCATCCCCTACATCGGCTCCATCGTGGTCACGGGCGGCTCGGCGCTGGTCGGTTTTCTCCAGTTCGGCACCGTGGACATGGCCCTGCTGGTGGCTGGCGTTTCCCTGGTGCTGCACACCATCTCGGGCAACCTGCTAACGCCCTGGCTGACCAGTCGCACCAGCCGCATGAACCCCGTCGCGGTGTTTGTCGGCGTGCTGTTCTTCGGCTGGCTGTGGGGCGTGTGGGGCCTGCTGCTGGGCGTGCCCACGCTGATGATGGTGAAGGCCGTGTGCGACCGGTTTGATGACTTGAAACCGATTGGCGAGTTGCTGGGCACGTAAGTCGCGCCCGCGCGGGCGTTACGGCGCGTCCACACCCAGAAAATCAGCCAGCACCGCGGTGGGCATCGAGCCCTCCTTGGTCACGACCTGGCCGGTTTTCATGTTTTTGGCAACGACATAGGGCACGGCCTCGGCGCCGAAGCTGGTCCACAGTTGCGTATTGGCCTTGATGGCTTGCTCCGTTCCAGCTGGCAGGCTGGACGAAGCCGAAATACCGCCTTTGCCGGCCAGCAACGAGCGTTCATGTTCGCTCATCAACTCAGCCGGATTGGCTGCGGTCATCAGCGCCGCGCCCTGCGCCGTGCTGGTGGCGTTGATCAAGCCCACCGGAATCCAGACGAACTTGACCTTCTTCAAGAGCGGCGCTGACGCCTCCCACAGGTGACCGCAGTGCGGGCATTGCGCATCAAAGAACACGTACACCGTGTTGGTGCTCATCATGGCGCCCACGGTGAAGCCTTTGGCTCCGGCGGCAATGGCTTCCAGCGACACCGCGCGCTTGGCCGGGGCCGGAGCTGCCGCTGACGGCGCGGAATCCTTGGGCGAGCAGCCAGTGGTGGCCAGCGCCATCAAGAGCAGCGTCGCGGCGCATAGAGTTGGTAGTTTCAAGGCACTTTCCTCGCGGTCAAAACCACATCGTAGCGCGGCCACGTTACTTGCCGCTCAAACCCATCCCGCGTGAGATCACTTCTTTCATGATCTCGTTGGTGCCGCCGTAGATGCGCTGTACCCGTGCGTCGGCGTACGCGCGGGTGATCGGGTATTCCCACATGTAGCCGTAGCCGCCAAACAGTTGAACGCACTCGTCCATGACCTTGCATTGCAGGTCGGAGCACCAGTACTTGGCCATGCTGGCGGTAGCGGTGTCGAGTTTGTCCTGGCCCACCAGATCACAGCACTTGTCCACAAACACGCGGGCCACCTGTACCTCGGTCTGCAGTTCGGCAAGCGTGTAGCGCGTGTTCTGGAAGCTCGCGACCGGCTGGCCAAATACCTTGCGATCTTTCACGTAGGCCACGGTCCAGTCGATTGCCGCCTGCGCGGCAGCCACGGCGCCGATGGCAATCTGCAGGCGTTCCCAGGGGAGTTGCTCCATCAGGCAGATGAAGCCACGGTTCTCCTGCGACGGGCCGCCCAGCAAGTTGTCCGCGGGTACCTGCACATTGTCAAAGAACAGCTCTGACGTGTCTTGCGCCTTCAGGCCGAGTTTTTTGAGGCGTTTGCCTTTCTCGAAGCCTTTCATGCCACGTTCGACCAGCAACAGGCTGGTGCCCTTGGCGCCGGCGGCCGGATTCGTCTTGGCGACCACGATCACCAAGTCGGCATGCCAGACGTTGGTGATGAAGGTCTTGCTGCCGTTGAGCAGGTAGCTGCCGTCTGCCTTGCTACCGGAGGGGCCTGGTTGCCAGATGGCGGTGGTCTTGACGCCTTGCAGGTCAGAGCCAGCCGCCGGCTCACTCATCGCAATGGCGCCCACCATCGCGCCACTGGCCAGTTTGGGCAGGTAGTGCTGCTTCTGCGCCTCGGTACCGTAGTGCAGCAGGTAAGGGGCCACGATTTCATTGTGCAGGCCGTAGCCAACGCCGCTGAAGCCGCCGCGGCTCAACTCTTCCATCTGGACCACCGAATAGAGCTTGTCGGCGCCGGAGCCGCCATACGCTTCCGGCATGGTCATGCACAAAAACCCGTTCGCGCCAGCCTTGCGCCAGACGTCGCGGTCCACGTAACCCTGCTCTTCCCACGCTTCGTGAAAAGGCGCGATCTCCTTGTCCATGAAGCGGCGAAAGCTGTCGCGAAAGGCCTCGTGGTCCGGGCTGAAAAGGGTCCGTTCGATCATGGTGTGGCTCCGTTCATGGCTTGTTTGACGACACGTGCGTAGTTGCCAATCAACACGCCGGTGAGTTGCGGTTCGCTCAAGCCGCGCTTGACGAGGTTGTCAGCGACGCCGCGCAGGTCCACGTAGTCGGACAGGATCGGGCCGGGTCCGGCGCCCTCCATGTCGGTACCGAACGCCACATGGTCGGGGCCAATCAGGTCGCACATCCGCATCATCTCGTCGGCATACGACCTGACGCTGTGGACCGGATACGCCGGGTCGCGCTGAACGCGCACCGTCCACAGGCCCACGACGCCGCCGCGCGCGGCTATCTTTTTGGCGACGGCGGGCAACAGCGAACGGGCCATATAGCCCGGCTCCTGCCAGTTGCCACCCTGCGCCGAAATCCAGGAATGTGACCACACGGGCACGGCCTGGGCCGCGTCCAGCACGCCGTCCACGAGATTGGGTGTGCCATGGGCCAGATCCACCACGATGCCCAGACGCCTGCATTCACGCACCACGTCCACACCCAGCGACGTCAGCCCGCCATGAACCGGGTTGGCGGTCTGGTGGTCGCCCAGTGGGCTTTGAATGAAATGCACCAGTTGCAGGTGCCGCACGCCCCAGGCATGGGCCTGGGCGACCCGTTCAGGCTGCCCTTCCAGGAAATTGGCGCCCTCAGTCGCCAGCAGGATGCGCGGCTCGCCGGCAAGCGCGGCGTCCACGTCAGCCGCTGTGAGCGCCTTGGGCAGGTTCCACTGCTGGAGCTTGGCTTCGTAGCCCGACAGCCGTTGCTGGAACGACGCCCACAGCGCACCCGGTTCCGGTTGCCGAATCTGCTTCCAGCCGGTTGGCGTCATCCCGATCCAGCGGTGGTCGTCGGTGGCAGCCCAGGCCAGCAGGGTGGCGCCGGTGTCGCGCAGGTGCTTGGGCAAATCGAGGCCGAACAGCCGCGGCAGGAACATGCCGTAGTGCGAATGCATGTCGGCCAGGAACGGCCTCGGGGCTTGGGCTCGCAGCGGGGTTGCCAGTCCGGCAACGGCGCCCGCAGCGAGAGCGCCCAGTTTGCGGCGGTTGAGACAAAAGGTTTTCATACAGCGGTGTCGCGGGGTGTCGCCCTTTTTACAGAGCAAATGCTTGGTGAAAATAATATACTGCATCGCTTACGCACACCGGAGACGCACCATGACTGAAGCATTCGTGTACGACGCCATCCGCACCCCACGCGGCAAGGGCAAAAAGGACGGCAGCCTGCATGAGGTGAAACCCGTCAACCTGCTGGCCGGCGTGCTGACCGAGCTGCAACGCCGAAATGACTTTGACACCGCTCAGGTCGACGACGTGGTGATGGGCGTGGTCTCGCCGATTGGCGAGCAAGGCTCGGTGATTGCCAAGGTGGCAGCGCTTAAGGCGGGCTGGGATTTCCGCTGCTCGGGCGTGCAGCTCAACCGCTTCTGCGCCTCGGGCCTGGAAGCCGTCAACATGGCGGCGCAGAAGGTGCGCTCGGGCTGGGAAGACCTGGTGGTGGCCGGCGGCGTGGAAAGCATGAGCCGCGTGCCGATCGGCTCCGATGGCGGCGCCTGGGCGCAAGACCCGGAGACGAATTCGGCCACGGCCTTCGTGCCCCAGGGAATCGGCGCAGACCTGATTGCCACCATCGAGGGCTTCCGGCGTGAAGACGTGGATGCCTTTGCGCTGGAGTCGCAAAAACGCGCTGCCAGGGCGCGCGAAGGTGGTTTTTTCGCCGGCTCGGTGGTACCGGTGAAGGACTTCCTTGACCAGACCATCCTCGACTTCGACGAGTTCTTCAAACCGCACACCACGATGGAAGGCCTGGGCGCGCTGAAACCCGCATTCGACCAGCTCGGCGCCATGGGGTTCGATCAAGTCGCCCTCACCCGCTATCCGCAGGTCGAGCGCATCCACCACGTGCACCACGCCGGCAATTCGTCGGGCATCGTGGACGGTGCGGCAGCGGTGCTGATCGGCAGCGAAGCAGCCGGCAAGACGCACGGCTTCAAGCCGCGCGCCCGTATCGTGGCCGCAGCGCTGTCCGGCGCCGACCCCACCATCATGCTGACCGGCCCCATGCCGGCAGCGCGCAAGGCGCTGGCCAAGGCTGGCCTCACCATCGACCAGATTGATTTGTTCGAGGTCAACGAAGCCTTTGCCGCCGTGCCGATGCGCTTCATGAAAGAGATGGGCGTGCCGCACGAGAAGGTCAACGTCAATGGCGGCGCCATCGCCATGGGCCACCCGCTGGGGGCCACCGGCGCGATGATCTTGAACACGCTGATCGACGAACTGCATCGCCGTAAATTGCGTTATGGCCTCGCTACCCTTTGCGTGGGTGGCGGCATGGGTATTGCCACCATCGTCGAACGGGTGTGAACGATGAAAACCATCCGATACGAACTCGTTGACGGCATCGCCACGCTCACCTTCGACGAGCCGGGCTCGCCGGTCAACACCATGTGTGTGGACTGGCAGCACGATCTGACCGAAGCCACGGCCCAGGTGGTGAAGGACAAAGACGTAATCAAGGGCATCATCCTGGCCTCGGCCAAGACCACTTTTTTTGCCGGCGCTGATCTCAAGGGGTTGATGCGCAACAAGGCCTCGGATGCGGCCGCGGTGTACCGCGAAATCGAGCGGATGAAGAAGAACTTCCGAACGCTCGAAACCCTGGGCAAGCCGGTGGCAAGTTGCATCAATGGCGCGGCGCTCGGCGGTGGTTGGGAAGTCGCGCTGGTGGGCCACTACCGCGTGGCGGTGGACGACCGCAAGATCCAGCTGGGCCTGCCCGAGATCACGCTGGGCCTGATTCCCGGCGCGAGCGGCATCACCAAGATGACGCGCCTGCTCGGCCTGATGGGCGCGCAACCCTACATCCTGGAAAGCAAGCTGTTCACGCCGCGTGAGGCGCACGAGCTGGGTCTGGTGCACGAACTGGTGGCCAACGAAGGCGATGTGGCGGGCTCCCTGCGCGCCAAGGCCCTCGCCTTCATCGCCGCCAACCCGGTATCGATCCAGCCGTGGGACGACAAGGCCTACAAGATGCCCGGCGGCGCGCCCAGCAACCCCAAGATCGCTGGCGCGCTGTCGGTAGCGCCTGCCATGCTCAAGAAGACAACGCGTGGCCTCTACCCGGCCCCGGAGGCCGCTCTGGCCGCCATGGTCGAGGGTGCGCAGGTCGACTTTGACACCGCGCTGCGCATCGAATCACGTTACCTCGCCAAGATCGCTGTCGGCCCGGTGGCGAAGAACATGGTCAACACGTTCTTCTTCAACATGAACGCGATCAAGAGCGGTCAGTCGCGCCCGAAAGACGTACCGCGGTACACGCCGCAAAAGGTAGGCCTGCTCGGCGCCGGCATGATGGGCGCCGGAATCGCCTACGCACAGGCCAGTCGCGGCATCGCCACCGTCCTGAAAGACGTATCGGCCGAGAAGGCCGAGGCCGGCAAGGCCTACAGCGTCAAGCTGACCCAGCCGCGGGTCGACAAAGGCAAGCTGTCGCCGTACGACCAGAAAGCCCTGCTCGACTGCATCACGCCCACCGCGAATGCGGCGGACCTGCAAGGTTGCGATTTGATCATTGAAGCCGTGTTCGAGGCACGCGACCTCAAGGCCCAGGTCACGCGCGAGGCCGAACCCATGCTCGCGCCCGGCGGCTTCTTCGCCAGCAACACCTCCACCCTGCCGATCAGCGGGTTGGCCAAGGCCAGCGCCAAACCGGAGAAGTTCGTCGGCATCCACTTCTTCAGTCCGGTGGACAAGATGAAGCTGGTAGAGATCATCCGCGGCAAGGAAACTGACGACGAAACCGTGGCCCGCGCGTTTGACTACGTGCAGTCACTCGGCAAAATTCCCATCGTGGTCAACGATTCACGCGGGTTTTACACCAGTCGCACCTTCGGCACCTTTGTGATGGAAGGCGCGGCGATGCTGGGCGAAGGCATCCCCGCACCCGTGATCGAGAACGCCGGCATCCAGTGCGGCATGCCGGTCGGGCCGCTCGCCGTGCTGGACGAAACCGCACTCAGCTTGAGCGTGCATGTGCTGGACCAGACGCGTACCGACTTTGCCGCCGAAGGCAAAACCTACACCGCCACCCCGGGCGAACTGCTGGTCGAGCATATGGTCAAGGAACTCAAACGCAACGGCCGCGCCGCCGGCGGTGGCTTCTACGACTACCCCGCCGGCCAGAAGAAAACACTCTGGCCTGAGCTGAAGCAGCGGTTCGAAAAGCCTGGCGTGGCCTGGGACCTGCAGGACATCAAGGACCGCCTGCTCTACCGGCAAGCGGTGGAGACCGCGCGTTGCCTGCAAGAAGGCGTGCTGACCACCGTGCACGACGCCAACATCGGCTCGATCTTCGGTATCGGCTTCCCGGCCTGGACGGGCGGCGCGATGCAGTTCATCTATGGCACCGGCATCGACGAGTTTGCCGCGCGGGCCGAGACACTGGCTGCGCGCTTCGGTGCCGGTTTTGCGCTGTCGGGTGCGGTGAAGGACGCGATTCGGGCGCACCAGCCCGTTTACTGATCGTTGTTTCCAGGCGCGACAGATGCCAGGCGACGGTCAACTCAGCACGCCTCCCACCACCCGCACCATCGTGCTGCGCGACCTGCAGCCGGGTGATCTGGGTTGGGTGGTTCAGCAGCATGGCGAGCTGTATGCACGCGAGTACGGCTGGAACAGCGAGTTCGAGGCGCTGGTGGCCGGCATTGCCGCGCGCTTTGTGCAGAAGTTCAAGCCCGACTGCGAAAAGTGCTGGGTCGCCGAGGTCGATGGCCAGCGCGCGGGCGCGGTGTTTGTGGTGCGCAAGACCGCAACCGTGGCGCAACTGCGCATGCTGATCCTGACGCCGCAGGCGCGCGGCATTGGCCTGGGCGCGCGGCTCACTGACGAATGCATCGCCTTTGCGCGCCGCAAGGGTTACCGCAAAGTGGTGCTCTGGACCAACAGCTGTCTTACCGCCGCGCGCGATATTTACGCCCGGCGCGGCTTCGTGCTGGTCAACAGCGAGGCCTACCGCGGCTTCGGGCAGGACCTGGTGGGCGAGACCTGGGAACTGAAACTGTGACGGTCGGCGCGTTCGGACTGAACCCGCCGCTGAGAGTAGTGGCCGCTGATGCCACGCTTTCCTTTAGTGAGGTCCTGGGCGACCGGACACTGACCGCTATTATTTTCAGAGCAACAGGGCTTGGTTTCCGCGACGCGCGCGCAGCCGGCATCCACTGCTGCCCGGCCATAATCGACCCATGAGTTTCCCCGCCGAAACCGACCGTCCGCAGCCGAAATCCTTGACCGACCTGTTTGTTTCGTTCACCCTGTTGGCGCTGCAAGGCTTTGGCGGTGTGCTGGCCGTCGTACAGCGCGAACTGGTGGAAAAAAAGCGCTGGATGACGCGCGAGCAGTTCGTTGAAGACTGGGCCGTGGCGCAGATCATGCCGGGACCGAATGTGGTCAACCTGGCGCTGATGATCGGCGGGCGCTACTTTGGCCTGCGCGGCGCACTGGTGGCGCTGGCCGGCATGCTGGCCGTGCCGCTGGTGGTGGTGCTGCTGCTGGCGGCGCTGTTCAGCGGCGTTGCCGACCAGCCAGCGGCTCAGGGTGCGCTGCGCGGCATGGGCGCGGTGGCGGCGGGCCTGATCAGCGCCACCGGGCTCAAGCTGATGAGTGCGCTGGGCAAAAACGCGATGGGCCTGCCGGTGTGTATCGGGCTGGCCGTGCTCACATTCATCGCCATCGCCCTGCTGCGCTGGCCGCTGGCGGCGGTGCTGCTGGGCATTGGCGGCGCGGCCTGCGTCCGGGCTTACGTCAAGCTGGGCGCTGCCAACGGCGCAAACCCTGGCGCGGGGACGAAATGACCATCGTCATGACCAGCGTCGACTGGCTGAACCTGTTGACCCATTTCACCGCGCTCTCGCTGCTGGGCGTCGGCGGCGCGATCACCACCGCGCCCGACATGCACCGCTATCTGGTGTCCGAGCAGCACTGGCTGACCGAGCCGCAGTTCACCTCCAGCATCGCACTCGCGCAGGCCGCGCCCGGGCCCAATGTGCTGTTCGTGGCGTTGATGGGCTGGAACGTGGGGCTGAACGCCGGCGGTGGCCTGGCCGCAGGCCCGACCGCCTGGGGCCTGGCGATGCTGGGCGTGGTGACCGCCATGACCGGCATCATCCTGCCGTCATCGGTGCTCACCTACACCGCCACGCGCTGGGCCCACCGAAACCGCGAGCTGCGCTCGGTGCGCGCCTTCAAGACCGGCATGGCGCCGATCGTGATTGCGCTCCTCATCGCCACCGGCTGGATCCTCGCCACCGGCGGCCGCTACGACCTGCGCCAATGGCCACTCTGGCTGGTGGCGCTGGCGACCGCGCTGATCGTCTGGCGCACCAGGGTACACCTGTTGTGGCTGCTGGGTGCGGGCGCTGTGCTGGGGGCCTTCGGACTGGTTTAGCCGCCCGGCCGCCTTCAGCGCGGGTTCTCGAAGAACACCGTGTTGCTGTAGTCGCTGATCTCGAAGTACACCTTCTTCTCGCCCGGATCGGCCAGCATGTTGAGGTTTTCGTCGAGCACGCCGTAGCCGTAGCGATAGGCGCGTGGCTTGCCGTCGTCGGTACCGAGGGCGGTGCTGATCTTGTCGACCTTGACGAAGCGGCGCACCAGCTTGTCCCCGGCATAGACCTCGAGTACACCGTTGGTACCGGTCCAGTTCTGGATGTCGCGGCTGATCTTGTTCTGCTGCTCCTGGGTGCAGCCCGCAAGCAAAAATACCGAGCTGGTGACCGCCAGCAGGGCATAGTTTGCTATCGATTTAGTAGTATTGACCGTTTTCATTCATTCCTCCAGAAGTTGCGGCAACAGCACCGCCGCCGGACCGCGAAGCACCGATTGGGCCACAACATCGAGTTCGGTCGGTTCGGTGTTGACGATCACGACCTGCGCACCCGCTTCACGCGCCATGCGCGCCAGGCCCGCAGCCGGGTACACCACGCCCGAGGTGCCGACCACCAGCATCAGGTCAGCGCGGCGCGCCGCCTGCTCTGCGGCGTGCAGCACCGCGAACGGCAGCACCTCGCCGAACCAGACGACGCCGGGGCGCACGCGATTGCCGCAATCGGCGCAACGCGGTGGGTGGCCGGGTTGTGCGCGCGTGGTGTCGCAGACTTCGCCCGTCGTCTGCTGCCGCGTGCAGGCCTGTGGCTCCAGCCACCGGTCATCAAAAATGTTGCCATGGAGCGGCAACACGCCCTGGCTGCCAGCGCGCTGGTGCAGGCCATCGACGTTCTGCGTGATCAGGGTGAGGCGGTCCGGATGGCGCTGCTGGAACGCTGCTATCGCGCGGTGGCCGGCGTTGGGCTCGACCTTGGCGATCATCTCGCGGCGATACACGTACCAGTCCCATACACGCTGCGGGTTGGCGCGATACGCGGCTTCGGTGGCCAGATCTTCGGGGTTGAATTGCGCCCAGAGTCCGGTCTGCGCGTCGCGAAAAGTCGGCACGCCCGATTCGGCGCTAATGCCGGCGCCAGTCAGGATGGCGATGTGGCGGGCGGCGTGGAGCTGCTGGCGGAGGGTCGTCGGGTCGGGCATTGTGCGGCTGGCTCCTTGGCGCTCCGAGCCGCTGAATCGGGGTCAGAGCCGGATTTCGTTCATGGTTTTGCGCGTCGGCGGTGTCATTGTCCTGAATCCGGATCCGGATCCGACCCCAATTCAGCTGGACCACTTCAGTTGCACCACTTCAGCGACGTCACTTCACCGGCGGCACCTCACATCCGTTGCCGCAGCGCCTCAAACAGGCAAACCCCGCTGGCGACCGACACGTTGAGGCTTTCCACAGCGCCGGCCATCGGGATGCTGATGAGCTCGTCGCAGGTCTTGCGGGTGAGCTGGCGCATGCCGGCGCCCTCAGCCCCCAGCACCAGCGCGACCGGGACTTTCAGGTCGGCCTGGTACAGCGTTTTGGGCGCGTCATCGCTGGTGCCGATGCACCAGATGTTGCGTTCTTTCAGCTCGCCCAGCGTGCGCGCCAGGTTGGTCACCATGAAGTACGGCACGGTTTCGGCCGCGCCGCTGGCCACCTTGGCCACGGTAGCGTTGACGCCCACCGCGTGGTCCTTGGGCGCGATCACGGCGTGTGCGCCGGCACCGTCGGCCACGCGCAGGCAGGCGCCCAGGTTGTGCGGATCGGTCACGCCATCGAGCACCAGCAACAGCGGCGGCGTGCCACTGGCCTCGACCTGTTCGAGCAGCTCATCCAGTGACCGGGCCTGCGGAATCGACTCGACCCGCGCCACCACCCCCTGATGGCCGTGGCCGCCGCTCAACTGCGACAGGCGCTGGCCGTCGGCCTCGATCAGGCGCGCGCCGGCCTCGGTGGCGCGCTCGACAAACTGGCGCATGCGGGCGTCGCGCCGGGTCGGTTCGACATAGATTTCGATGATGGATCGCGGCGCGGTCTTCAGGCGCACGCCCACGGCGTGAAAGCCGAACAGCACTTTGGGAGCAGACATCGGCCGATTATCGGTGGTGCGCTCGCCAGGGCGCATACTGGCCAGCTACCCACAACAGGAGGCGCCCATGACGCTATGCCCCATTGCCCTTGCCGTTGGCTGCAAGAAGTGCCCCGTATTTGCGGTGTGCCCGGTCAAGAACGTGATCGGCGACCAGCCGGCAGCGGATGCCAAACCGGTTGCCGCACCACCCTCCAAATCCAAGAAGCCGAAGTAGGTTGCTATAATTTATATAGCAACAAATGACCATCCGATGAGGACAGCAGGCCAATTCGATGTGAAAAACAGCTAATTGGCAATGATCCGGCCGGCCTCGATGGTGATGCGGCGTTCGCACTGCTCGGCGATGGCGCGGTCATGCGTCACCAGCACCAGCGTTGTGCCCTGTTCGCGGTTCAGATCGAACATGAGCTTCATCACGGTCTCGCCGGTGGCGAAATCCAGGCTGCCCGTGGGTTCGTCGGCCAGCAGCACCGCAGGCTGCACCACGAAGGCGCGCGCCAGCGCCACGCGCTGCTGTTCGCCGCCCGACAGCACCTTGGGGTAGTGGCCCAGGCGCTCGCCCAGACCCACGCGCTTGAGCATCTCGGTAGCGGCCTTGCGCGAATCCTTTCTGCCCCCAAGTTCCAGCGGCAGCATCACGTTTTCGAGGGCGGTGAGGTTGCCCATCAACTGGAAGCTCTGGAACACGAAACCGACCTTTTGCGCGCGCAGCGCGGCGCGGTCGTCCTCGTCGATGGTGAACAGGTCCTGCCCGGCCAGGCGCACCGTGCCTGTGGTGGGGGTATCCAGCCCGGCGATGATCGACAGCAGCGTGCTTTTGCCCGAGCCCGAGGCGCCGACGATGGCGGCGGTTTCCCGGGCGGCCAGCGAGAAATCGATATCGCGCAAAATATCCAGCGTGCCGGTGGAATCGGTCACCGACTTGAACACGTGGTCCACGGCAATGATCGGCTGGGCGTTAACGGGGGTACCGGTCGGGGCGGCCGAGGGGCTGGCTTGAAGGCTGGCGTCGGGGCTGGCGATAGTGCTGGACATGAAAGGTTTTTGTTTTGAACCGTAGAGACTGTATCGCGACTCTGGCCGCTTGCGGGCTGACAGGGCTTTCGGCCGCGCAGGACAAGCCTGCGGACAAGGCTGCTGCCAAGCCTGCCCGCGCGCCTGCATCCGCCTCGGGTTCCCCCCGGACCATCCTGGTGCTGGGTGATTCGCTCAGCGCCGAGTATGGCCTGCGGCGCGGCACCGGCTGGGTGGCGCTGCTGGAGAAGAAACTCGCCACCGAGAAGATCACCGCGCGCGTGCACAACGCCAGCATCAGCGGCGAAACCACTTCGGGCGGCCGCTCGCGCCTGCCCGCGCTGCTGAAGGCGCACCAGCCCAGCCATGTGGTGGTTGAGTTGGGCGGCAATGACGCGCTGCGCGGCCTGCCGCTGAGCCTGACCGAAGACAACCTGAACTGGATCACCCAGACCGCGCAGGCCACAGGCGCCAAGGTGCTGCTGGTGGGCATGCAGGTGCCGCCCAACTACGGCGCTGACTACGGGCGGCGCTTTTCCGGCCTTTTCGAGCAGGTGGCCAAGGCGCGCAAGGCGGCGGTGGTGCCGTTTTTCCTGAAGGGCGTGGCCGACGGTGCCGAGCCGACCCGGCTGTTCCAGGCCGATCGCATCCACCCCACCGAAGAAGCACACCCGGTGATGCTGGCCAACGTCTGGCCCGAACTGAAAAAGCTGCTCTCGTGAACGTGCAACTGATCCCGGCGGCCGAGGCCGCTGCCCGGCTGGACAGCTTTGACGCCATCATCGACGCGCGCAGCGAGGCCGAATTCGCCGAAGACCGGCTACCCGGCGCGCTCAACTGGCCGTCCCTGAACGACGAAGAACGCAAACTGGTGGGCACCATCTACGTGCAGGACAGCCCGTTTGAGGCCAAGAAGCGCGGCGCGGCGCTGGTGGCGGCCAACATCTCGCGCCACATCACGCGCGAGGTGCTCGGCAAACCCAAAGGCTGGAAACCGCTGCTGTACTGCTGGCGCGGCGGCAAACGCAGCAATTCGCTGGCGCTGGTGCTGGGCGAAATCGGCTTCAAGGTGGCGGTGATCGAGGGCGGCTACAAGGCGTTTCGCGCAGCCGTGCTGCAAAGCCTGCCGGCGCTCGCCACGCGCGTGCGCTACCAGGTGATCTGCGGCCCCACCGGCTCGGGCAAAACCCGGCTGCTGCAGGCGCTGGCCGACGCGGGCGCCCAGGTGCTCGACCTGGAAGCCTTGGCCAGCCACCGCAGCTCGGTGCTCGGCCTGATACCGGGCCAGCCGCAGCCGACCCAGAAGCGCTTTGACACGCTGGTGTGGGACGCCCTGCGAGGTTTTGACCCTGCCCGACCGGTGTTTGTGGAAAGTGAAAGCAAAAAAGTTGGCAACGTCACGATTCCGGCCGCGCTGATCGACGCGATGCGGGCCAGCCCGTGCCGTCTGCTGGCGCTGTCAGACGATGAGCGGGTGGCGCTGCTGCTGGAAGACTACGATTTTTTCACGCGCGACCCGGCGCTGTTTTGCGACCGGCTCGATGCGCTGGTGGCGCTGCGCGGCAAGGCGGTGGTGGACGGCTGGAAAGCCCGCATCCAGGCCGGCGACATCGCCAGCGTGGTACGCGAGCTGCTGGTGCAGCACTATGACCCCGGCTACGCCAGTTCCACCCAGCGCAACTTCCCGCAGCTGGATGCTACAAAATCGATAGCTGCAGAAGACCGCTCCATGCGGACCATGGGCAGAATTGCCCAACAATTGGTGGCTGAGACGGCCTGACAGGCGGATGCAGTTGCAGGCGGCTCAGGAGTCGCTGGCAACTCAGGACTGTGCGGGCTGGCCGGTGCTGCCGTCCGTTGGCGGCATGTCCGCCGGCGCATCGTCGCCAGAACCGGGCTCGCCGTCGGTGTCCGGGCGGCCTTCAGCCTTGCGCTTGAGCTTTTCTTCTTTCTTGCGCTTTTTGGCCAGTTCTTTCTGGCGTTTTTCGTAACCGTAATTGGGTGTAGCCACAGGGCGTTCCGTTTCCTGACAGCGTCGCGCTGAATGGCGTCACTTTAAGCGATAAACCGCCCGCTGCCCACGCAGCTGCAACAATTTACAGTACTGTCAGCGCCTGCGCCAGGTCGGCCTGCAGGTCGTCCACCGCCTCAAGCCCAACCGAGAAGCGCACCAGCACGCCGCCATGCAGCCACGCGGCCACATCGGGGCGGCGCATGCTGGCAATGTCGTAGGGCACGACCAGGCTGATCGGTCCTGCCCAGGAGTAGCCGAGCTTGAACAGCCTGAGCGCGTCGCAGAACCGGTCCACCTGGGCAACGCTGTAGCGCGCGTCGAACACCACCGAGAACAGGCCCGCTGCCCTGTCCAGTTCGCCACACTGCGCCTGCCAGTTCGCGTGGCCGGGCGCACCGGCCAGGGCCGGATGCAGCACGGCTGCGATCTCGGGCCGCCGCTGGAGCCAGTGCGCCAGTTCGCGCGCCGCACGGTCGTGCGCGTGGTAGCGCAGCGCGATGCTGGGCAGGCCCTGCAGAATCGCCTCGGCATCGTTGGCGCCCACGCCCAGGCCGAGCCGCATGTGGGTGAGTTTGATGCGGTGGTGCAGCGCGTCGTCGCAGGTCATCACGCTGCCCATCAGCACGTGGCCGCCGCCGCTCGGATATTTGGTCAGCGCATGAATGGAGACATCCACCCCCAGAGCGGGCTCGGCCGGATCAAGCGCAAACGGTGCGAAGGCCAGACCCGCGCCCCAGGTGTTGTCCAGTGCGCTGGTGACGCCGCGCGCGCGGCACAGCCGCACCAATGCGCGCAGGTCGGGGAACTCCATCGTCACCGAGCCCGGCACCTCCAGCCAGACCAGTCGCGTACGCGGGGTGATCTTCGCCGACAGGTCGTCGGGGTTCATCGCGTCATAGAGCTGGTGCGTGATGCCGTACGCCGCCAGTTCGCCCGCGGCCAGCGCCTTGCTCGGGCCGTAGGCGTTGTCGGGAATCAGCACCTCGTCGCCGGTTTTCAGCAATGCGAAGTTCACCGTGGCGATGGCCGCCAGCCCGCTGGGCACCAGCACGCAGTGCTGGCCGCCTTCCAGCGCACACAGCCGCTCTTCGAGCATGAAGGTGGTGGGCGTGCCGTGCAGGCCGTAGGTGTAGCCAGCCTTGTGCTGCCAGTCGCGCGCCCGCATGGCCGCGACATTGCGGAAGATGATGGTGGAGGCCTTGTAGACCCCCGGTTGTGGCGCGGCGAAGCCCTCGGGCGGCGTGTACGAGTGGTGGATGAGGTCGGTGATAGGCTGGCTCATGCGGTCATCCTGGCGGAATCACACCCGCCATTTTTCCAGCAACTTTTCCGGCCCCATGCTGTCGTAGCCTTCAAACGGCTGGTGAATCCACGGGTTGGTGGGCAAAAACTCCACCGTGTAGTCGGGCGTGAAGGTGGACAGCGCCTTGGTCCAGATGACGGCGCTGCGCAGCTCGGTGATGGGCGCATAGCTGGTCTTGAGCAGCTTGATGACGGCGTTCAGCGTGTGACCCGAATCGGCCAGGTCATCCACCAGCAGCACCTTGCCGGCGATTTCGCCTTTGGGCGTGGTGATGAAGCGCGCGATGTCCAGATGGCCCTGGATGGTGCCGGCGTCGGCGCGGTAGGAGCTGGTGGACATGATCGCCAGCGGCTTGTCGAAGATACGCGAGAGGAGGTCACCGGGGCGCATGCCGCCGCGCGCCAGACACAGGATGGTGTCGAACTGCCAGTCGGACTGGTGGATCTTGATCGCCAGTTTTTCAATCAGGTTGTGGTACTCGTCGTAGCTCACGTACAGGTGTTTGCCGTCTTCCGTCAACATCGATATGCTCCTGAATAGATAGCTAACTATGACCACTGGACGCCGACCAGAGGCGCATTTGACTCAAAAAATGACCTCAATCGGCCAGGTAGGGGTGGCGCATCAGAATGGTGTGGTCGCGGTCCGGGCTGGTCGAGATGATATCGACCGGCACGCCCGTAACCTGCGCGATGCGCTGCAGGTACAGCTGGGCGTTGATCGGCAGCTTGTCGTACTGCGTCACGCCCACGGTGGACTGGGTCCAGCCCGGCAGCGTCTCGTACACCGGCTTGCAGCGCGAGATTTCATCGGCGCCCATCGGCAGGATATCGGTGTGCTCGCCGTCCAGCTCGTAGCCGGTGCACAGCAGCAGTTCGGCAATGCCGTCCAGCACGTCGAGCTTGGTGATGCACAGGCCCGACAGGCCATTGACCTGTGCGCTGCGCTTGAGCAGCGCCGCGTCAAACCAGCCGCAGCGGCGGCTTCGGCCGGTGGTCACGCCCTTCTCGGCCCCCACGGTGGACAGGTGGTAACCCACCGTGCCCGGGGTTTCCCAGTCGAGTTCGGTCGGGAACGGCCCGCCGCCGACCCGCGTGCAGTAGGCCTTGGTGATGCCCAGGATGTAGTGCAGCATGCCCGGCCCCACACCGGCGCCGGCGGCGGCATTGCCGGCCACGCAGTTGCTGGAGGTGACGTAGGGGTAGGTGCCGTGGTCCACGTCCAGCAGCGTGCCCTGGGCGCCCTCGAACAGCAGGTTGTCGCCATGCAGGTGCGCCTCGTTCAGCTCGCGCGACACATCGGCCATCATGGGCTTCAGCAATTCGGCGTGGCGCATGCTTTCGGCGAAGACCGTGTCGAAATCCACCGGCGGCGCATTCAGGTAGGTGGTCAGCACATGGTTGTGCAGATCGAGCACGACCTTGAGCTTTTCGGCAAAGCGCGCGGGGTGCTTCAGGTCCTGCACGCGCAGCGCGCGGCGCGCGACCTTGTCTTCGTAGGCGGGGCCGATGCCGCGCCCGGTGGTGCCGATTTTCTCGGTGCCGCCCTGCTCGCGCAATGTCTCGCGCGCCACGTCCAGCGCGGCGTGGAACGGCAGGATCAGCGGGCAGGCCTCGCTGATGCGCAGGCGCGAGCGCACCTCCACACCCGCCTTCTCCAGGCCTTCGATCTCCTCGAACAGCTTGGCCGCTGACAGCACCACGCCGTTGCCGATGTAGCACTTCACGCCCGGGCGCATGATGCCGCTGGGGATCAGGTGCAGCGCAGTCTTGACGCCGTTGATCACCAGCGTGTGCCCCGCGTTGTGGCCGCCCTGGAAGCGCACCACGCCCTGCGCCATCTCGGTCAGCCAGTCGACCAGCTTGCCCTTGCCCTCGTCGCCCCACTGGGTACCGACCACCACCACATTGCGACCCGTTGTCTTGTTCATCTGGAATGTTTTCTATATGGCTTTTACGACCCATTGGCCGGCGGCCTGAAGCAGCTCGCGGTCGCAATGGAATTCATCGATCTCGTTCTCATGCCCCGGCAGTACGCAGACCACGGTCTCGCCCCGGCTGCGCAGGCCGGCAATCGCGGCCCGCAGGTCGCCTGCTTCGCCCCATGGCGCGCGGATGGCCGCCCTGAGCGGCGGCGGCACCACCACGCCCACCAGCGCCTTCACATCGAGGCTGAAACCAGCCGCCGGGCGGTTGCGGCCGAACACGGCGCCCACCTCGTCGTAACGGCCGCCACGCGCCAGGGCGTCGCTCGCGCCCTGCGCGTACACGGCGAACCGGGTGCCGCTGTAGTAGGCATAGCCGCGCAGGTCGGCCAGATCAAACGTCACGCGCGCGCCCGTGAGCTGACTCGCCAGCCACTTCAAATTGGATAGCGCCTCATGACCATCCGGTGCGGACTTGAGCACTTTTTCGGCCTCAACCAGCACGCTGGCGTCGCCATACAGGTTGACCAGCGCAAGCAGGCCCTCGCGCGAGGCTTTGGGGAAGTCGCGGGTCAGGTTGGTCAGCTCACTCGCGTCCTTGGTGGCCAGCGCCGCGTGCACCTGGGCCAGCACCTGCCCGTCGACCGGCACGCCGGCCAGCAGCGCCCGCACGATGCGCGCATCGGCCAAATCGACGCTCAGGTCTTGCACGCCGGCGCCTTGCAGGCATTCCAGCGTGAGTTGCAGCACTTCCAGATCAGCTTCCAGCCCCGCATGGCCATAGATTTCGGCGCCAAACTGCAGCGGCTCGCGCGTGGCGTGCGGACGATCGGGGCGCGTGTGCACCACCGGCCCGCAGTAGCACAGGCGCGCCACGCCGCGCCGGTTCAGCAGGTGGGCGTCGATGCGGGCGACCTGCGGCGTGGTGTCGGCGCGCAGGCCCAAGGTGCGGCCCGAGAGTTGATCGACCAGCTTGAAGGTCTGCAAATCGAGCGCCTCGCCGGTGCCGGTGAGCAGAGATTCGAGGTGTTCGAGCAGCGGCGGCATGACCAGCTCGTAGCCGTAGCGACGGGCAGTATCCAGCAATGCGCGGCGGAGTTCTTCGATGTGCCGGGCCTCGGAGGGCAGGACATCGGCAAGGTGATCCGGCAGGACCCAGGCGGACATGAGTGATTTTTCGGGGTCTGTTAAAACCGGCATTTTACCGGGGTCGCCGACCCGGCTCATCCGGCCAGCCCGACAGATTTGGCTGCCGGCTGACTTAAACGACGAACCAGAGCAGCAAACCGCCCGCCACCAGGCTGCACAGCCCGAAGAAGCGGATCTGACCGTCATGCAGTTGCAGCATCTGCGTAAACATGCGGCGCCAGCCACCGGGGCTCAGGAACGGCAGCAAGCCTTCGGCGACGAGCACCAGTGCCAGGGCGGCCCAGAGCGTGTTGCTGTCCACCGCGCCGGACCTTTTGTGGGTTGGCGAGCGAGCGGGATTTTTACTTGCGGGCGGGCGCAGCAGGCGCGCCCGCAGCCGCATTGCCGCGCATGGCGCGGAAGAACTCAGACGACTGGTCCACCACCACCACATCACCCTTCTTGCTGAAACTGGCCTTGTAGGCGTCCAGGCTGCGGTAGAACTGGGCAAACTGCGGGTCGCGGCCGAAGGCCTCGCCATACAGGCCGGCGGCCTGGGCGTCGCCGTCGCCCTTGATCTTCTGGGCGTCGCGGTAGGCGTTGGCAATCGTCACCTCGCGCTGGCGGTCGGCGTCAGCGCGGATCTTTTCGCCCTCGGCCGCGCCGGTGGAACGCAGCTCGTTGGCCACGCGCTTGCGCTCGGCCTCCATGCGACGGTAGACCGATTCGGTGATGGCGTCCACGTAGTCGGCACGGGTGAGCCGGACGTCGATGATCTCCATGCCCCAGTTCTTGCTCTGGACCTTTTCCTGGACTTCGCGCTTGACCTCGGCCATCAGCGCCTCGCGCTTGGTGGAGATCAGCTCTCTCACGGTTCGCTTGCTGATCTCTTCCTGGAAGGCGTTGCGCACCTCGCGGCTGAGCTGGTTGGCCCCGGCCGCCTCGTCTACACCGATGGCACGGATGTATTCCGACGGGTTGGTGATGCGCCAGCGCAGATACCAGTCAATCACCAGCCTTTGCTTCTCGGCCGTGAGCACCGGCTCGGTATCGGTGCTGTCCAGCGTGAGCAGCCGCTTGTCGAGGTACTTCACGTCCTGGAACGGCGGCGGCAGCTTGAAGTTCAAACCGGGCTCGGTGATGACTTCCTTGATCTGGCCGAGTGCGTACAGCACCCCGTACTGGCGCTGGTCAACGACAAACAGCATCGAGCTGAGCAAGCCCAGCAGGATCAGCAGGCCAGTAACGATAAATCCAATGCGGTTCATGGTGTTTCTCTCAGCGTGGATCGCGGTCGCGGGTGCGGCCGTCACGCGCGCGTGAATCATTGGGTGCCACGGTGGCGGGCGCTGCCGGCGTGGTGGGTCCGGTGGCGGGCGCGGTCATCGCGTCAGCCGCCGGCCCGCTCTGGGCTGCCATCTGCATGATCTTGTCCAGCGGCAGGTACAGCAGGTTGGAGCCCTGGCGTGAGTCAATCAGCACTTTGGTCACGCTGCCATAGATCTGCTGCATCGCGTCCACGTACATGCGGTCGCGCGTGACCTGCGGCGCCTTCTGGTATTCGGTCAGGACCGAGCGAAAGCGCTGGGCGTCGCCCTCGGCCTGCGCGACGATCCGGGCTTTGTAGGCTTCGGACTCTTCCTTCAGCCGTGAGGCAGAACCCACCGCGCGCGGAATCACGTCGTTGGCATACGCCTGCGCCTCGTTCTTGGCGCGCTCACGTTCCTGGCCGGCCTTGAGCACATCGTCGAACGCAGCCTGCACCTGCTCGGGAGGCCGGACGCCACCCTGCTGCATGTTGATGCCCATCACCTCAACCCCTACCTTGTAGCGGTCCAGAATGGTTTGCATCAGCTTGCGCACGCGCGGGCCGATCTGCTCGCGATCCTCACCCAGCGCGGTGTCCATGCGCATCTTGCCCACCACTTCGCGCACCGCTGTCTCAGCCGCCTGCACCACGGCGTCCGCCGGGTTTTTGCTCTCAAACAGATAAGCACGCGCATCGCTCAACCGGTACTGCACGGCGAACTTGATCTCCACGATGTTCTCGTCTTCGGTGAGCATGGCCGACTCGCGCAGGCCGGTGGCCTTGATCACGGTGTCGCGCCCGACATCGACCGAGCGGATCTGCGTGACAAAGATCACCTCGTGGCGCTGGATCGGGTATGGCAGACGCCAGTTGAAACCCGCGCCCACGGTCGACTTGTACTTGCCAAACTGCGTGATGACAGCCTGCTGACCTTCCTGCACGATAAAGAAGCCGGTGCCCAGCCAGATCAGCGCCACCACGGCGGCCACCAAGCCCACGCCAATGCCGGCGCTCTTCATGTCGGGCTGGAACCCGCCGCCGCCAAACCCGCCGTTGTTGCCGCCACCGCCACGGTTCTTGCCGCCGCCAAACAGGCCGCCAAGCTTGCGGTTGAAATCGCGCCACAACTCATCCAGATCGGGCGGCCCCTGGTTGGGCCCCTTGCCGCGACCGCCGCCATTGCCCCCCCCGCCGCCATTCGGTGGGTTGTTCTTGGGCTCTGGATCGGGTCGCTGGCCATCCGGCTGCGAATTGCCCTGCTGCGTGTTGTCGGCCGACTTGTCGTCTCCACGGCCCCAACGAGGGTCATTGAGGTTGAACATGCCCCTGATCCGGCCTTGCAGCCCGGCCCAGCTGATGGCCCGTAAATTGAAATTCATGCGATTGCGTCTTGGTTGGTTCTTGACCGGATTGTGCCCAATCAGGCAGCGGCTTCTCGAAAGTCCGGGAATTGCGGGGTACTTGGCGTGCCAGTGGCTGGCCGCGCCACCACTTCAGCGAGCTTCAGGCGAAGGGCTGGAATGCCCTCCCCCGTGCGTGCGCTGACAAACACCCGGGGGACCTGAACGCCATCGATTTCCATCATGTCGCTCAGGTGATGGGGATGGCGCTCTTTTTCAAGGGCGTCGAGTTTGTTGAAGACCAGCAATTGCGGCACCGAAGTGGCGCCGATCTCGGCCAGCACCCGCTGCACGTCCGCCATCTGCTCGGGGAAGTGCGGATTGGCGGCGTCGACCACATGCAGCAGCAGGTCGGCATCGGCCGCTTCCTGCAGCGTGGCCTGGAAGGCATCGATCAGGCCGTGCGGCAAGTCGCGGATGAAGCCCACCGTATCCGACAGCGACACCGAGCGGCCACCTCCCTGGTCATCGCCGATGTAGAGCTGTCGAGTGGTGGTGTCCAGCGTGGCAAACAGCTGGTCGGCCGCATAGGCGCGCGCCTTGACCAGCGCATTGAACAAGGTGCTCTTGCCGGCATTGGTGTAGCCCACCAGCGAGATGGTGAACGCGCCCTGGCGCTCACGCTGGCGGCGCTGGGTGCTGCGCTGGCGCTTGACCTTTTCCAGCCGCTCCTTGGTGCGCTTGATGGCCTCCCCGATCATGCGGCGGTCGAGTTCGATCTGGGTTTCGCCGGGGCCGCCGCGGGTGCCGATACCCCCCCGCTGACGTTCCAGGTGAGACCACCGGCGCACCAGTCTGGTGCTCAGGTACTGCAGGCGGGCCAGTTCAACCTGCAATTTACCTTCGTGGCTGCGCGCGCGCTGGGCGAAGATTTCCAGAATCAGCAAGGTGCGGTCGTTGACCGGCAGCTCCAGCTTGCGCTCCAGATTGCGTTGCTGGGCCGGGCTCAGGGCCTGGTCGAACAGGATCTCCGTCGCGCCGTGCATGTCAGCCAGCAGCTTGATCTCGTCGGCCTTGCCACTGCCAATGAACAGCGCCGCGTCCGGCGCCTTGCGCTTGCAGGTGATGCGCGCGACCGGACGCAGCCCCGCTGTGGCGGCCAGCAGGCCGAGCTCTTCGAGCGCGCAGTCGAAATTGGGCAAGCCAAAATCCACGCCAACGAGGATCGCTGGCGCTGGCAGGTCGGCAAGCGGGTTCGGAACTATCAATTCAGCGGTTCATCGATGCCCACGGTCCGCCCGGCCATCCCGACAGCCTGGCCGAACCGTTCACGCGGAGGGCGCGCCCGATTCGGCGCCTTCGGCGGCAGAGAAATTCACTGCGCGCCCGGGCACGATGGTGGAGATGGCGTGCTTGTACACCATCTGGGTCACGGTGTTGCGCAACAGCACAACGTACTGGTCAAACGACTCAATCTGCCCCTGAAGCTTGATGCCGTTGACGAGGTAAATCGACACTGGCACATGTTCGCGACGCAAGGTATTGAGGAAAGGATCCTGAAGTAACTGCCCTTTATTGCTCACGATATTCTCCGTGTTCGAAGCGTTGTAGGAACTGGCACATTACCACAGCGACCCAGCCGTGCAAGTCAGCCGCCATCGATACCCGGACACATGGGTGCGGGGTGCCGCGCTTCAAGTGCGCACCGCGCCGGGGCGCCTCAATCCTTGTCGGCGTACGGGTTCTGCGACGTCTTCATCTCGATGCGCAGGGGTGTGCCCACCAGGTTGAATTCCTTGCGGAAACGCCCTTCCAGGAAGCGCTTGTAGGCCGCCGTGACGTGCTCGAGCGAGTTGCCGTGGACCACGATCACCGGTGGGTTCATGCCGCCCTGGTGCGCGTAGCGCAGCTTGGGGCGGAACATGCCGGCGCGCTTGGGACTCTGGAACTGCACCGATTCGAGCAGCAGGCGCGTGAGCACCGGCGTCGGCATTTTGCACATGGCAGACTTGTGCGCTTGGGCAATTGAGTCCCAGACCGGGCCCAGGCCCTGGCGCTTGCGTGCTGAAATAAAGTGCATGGGCGCAAACTTCAGGAACGCCAGCCGCAATTCGATCGAGCGCTGCAGCTGCTCGCGCTGGTAGTCGTCCACCGCGTCCCATTTGTTCACCGCGAGCACCACGGCACGACCACTTTCGAGGATGTAGCCGGCAATGTGCGCGTCCTGATCGGTCACGCCTTCGGTGGCGTCGAGCAGCAGCAGCACGACATTGGCGGTTTCGATCGCCTGCAGCGTCTTGACCACCGAGAATTTCTCGATCGCCTCGAACACCTTGCCCTTGCGGCGCAGGCCGGCCGTGTCGATCAGCTCAAACTGCTGGCCATTGCGCTCAAACGGCACCGTGATGGCGTCGCGCGTGGTGCCCGGCTGGTCAAACGCCACCAGGCGCTCCTCGCCCAGCCAGGTGTTGATGAGGGTGGATTTGCCGACATTGGGTCGGCCGGCCACGGCCAGCTTGATCACGCCGTCGTCCACGGCCTCGGTGTCGTCGTCCGGATCGGGCAGGTTCAGCGGGTCGAGGGCCAGATCGACCAGGCTGCGAATGCCTTGCCCGTGCGCGGCCGACACCGCGTGCACCTCACCCAGCCCGAGTTCGAAAAACTCGCCCAGTTGCGCGCCCTCGGTCATGCCCTCAGCCTTGTTGGCCGCCAGCACGCAGAGTTTGCCCAGACGGCGCAGGTATTTGGCGATGTCATGGTCCTGCGCCGACAGGCCGGCCCGCGCATCGACCACGAAGATCACCACATCCGCCTCGGCCACGGCCTGTCGCGTCTGCTTGGCCATTTCCTTGTAGATGCCGCTGGTGGCGTCGGGCTCGAAACCACCGGTATCGATCACGATGAATTCATACCGGCCCTGGCGACCATTGCCATAGTGGCGGTCGCGCGTGAGGCCCGCAAAATCGGCCACGATCGCGTCGCGCGACTTGGTGAGCCGGTTGAACAGCGTCGATTTGCCGACGTTGGGTCGGCCCACAAGGGCAATAACCGGCTTCACGGGGTGTTCCGCTGCTTATTCAGGCTGGAAGCCGAAGATGCCGCCGTTGCGGGTCACGACCACCAAGGTGTCACCGGCCAGCACCGGCGACGACGCAATGGCCGAGCCATCCGTGGTGAGACGGTTGAGCGGGCTGCCGTCCTCGCGTGACAGCAGGTGCACCAGGCCCGCACTGTCGCCAAACACCACCGATCGGCCCACCGCCAAGGGTGCCGTCAGGCCGCGGTATTTCAGGCGGTCGGTGGTCCAGGCGCGCTCACCGTCGGCCCGGCGCCAGGCAATCACCTGGCCATCGGACTCCGCGCCATAGACAAACCGGTCATCGCCATGCACACCCATCGCGCCGTTGGCCGGCTTGGTCCAGACCAGCGTGCCGCGGGCGGTGTCGACACAACCCACCACCGTCTGGAACGCGCGGCTGCAGACCACATCGCCCACGCGCGACACGCGGCCGACCAGATCGACCAGGCGTTCGACTTCGTTGGTGCCGCGAGGCGTCGCCAGCGGCGCTTCCCAGCGCGATGATCCATTGACCGGGTTGAGCCCGACCATGCGGCCCGACAGGCCGGCCACCAGGGTATCGCCCACCGCCACCAGCACGCCGGACTGGCGCAGCACCAGCGCATCGCCGGCGCGCTGCTGGGTCCAGAGCTTGCGTCCGGTTTGGCCATCGAAGGCGGTGACCGATCGGTCGCCCGACAGCACGAACACCCGGTTGCCGGCCACCAGCGGCGCGGTGAAGGTCTGGGCCGGCAGCTTTTGCCGCCATAGCTCCTTGCCGGCCTCGAAGATGACCACATCATTGGCGTTGGTCACGACGGCGGCGAGCCGCCCATCGCTGCCCACCGCAGCCGCCAGTGGCGAGCCGGCCGACGCGCGCCACAACTCGCGCCCGGTTCGCGCATCCAGCGCCGCCACTGCGCCGTCACTGCCGGCGACCGTGAGCGTGTTGCCGCTGACGTTGACCTCCAGCGGAAAGCCGACTGGCGAGATGCGTGCGTTCCAGGCGGGCCGCACGCCGAGCAACGCCGCATTGGGCGACAGCTCGGCAGGTTTTGGTTTCTCGACGCTCGAGCACGCCACGCCGAGCAGACCGGTGAATGCTATAATAATTATAGCAAACAATGACCTGCCGATGCGGACGAGAGGCATAAAAGGCTTAAAAATCACTGCTTGGCTCCACTGGCGGGTGCCGCCACAACAGCGGCTTTCGCAGAAGCCGCTGCAGCCGGCACCGGCGCGGTTGCCAGCGCCTGAGGATCAATGCCCAGCCCATTGAGCTTGACTTCGACCAGACGACGATAGTCGAGCCGCTCGCCCAGGCCCTTGTACGCGGCGCGGTACGCGTCCACCGCCTCTGCGCGCTTGCCCTGCAGCAGAAAAATATCGCCTTTGCGGTCTGCCACCAGGGGTTCGAACTCCTTGGGGAAGCTCTCGGCAAGCTGCTTGAGGGCCTCGTCGTAGGCCTTCGCGTCCATCAGCAAGGCGCTCAGGCGCAGCCGGGCGATGGCGGCAAAGCCGTCGTCGGTGCTTTTGCCGGCCACCCAGGTCAGCGCTGCCTTGGACGCGTCGGTCTTGCCGGTGTCCTGGAACACGCGGGCCGCCAGCAGGCCGGCCTGCTGGGCATAGGTTGTGCTGCCAAACTTGTCCTTGATGTCGGCGAAAGAACGCTCCAGACGCGCCGCGTCGCCGCCCTGGGCCGCGCGCTCGACTTCGTCATACAGCGCGGCCGCCTGCGCGGCCTGGCTGCGCTGCCAGTACTGGTAGCCATTCCAGGCGGCGATGGTGCCAAACACCACGATCAATGCCCACGTGATGAGGTTGCCGTAGCGCTTCCAGAAGTGCTTGAGTTCGTCAAGCTGTTCCTGTTCTTCAAGGTCGAGATGTTTTGCCATGGGATCGTTCAGTCAAGCCGACGATTGTAGGGTGCCGGCCCAGGCGGCCGGATCGGCGAGCGGCCGTGTCACCTGCGCGCCAGCGCCATCGCGCAGCGCCTTGACCGTGACCAGTTGCTGCGCCAGCTCGTCCGCGCCAAAAATCAATGCGTGGCGCGCACCGCTGGCATCGGCCTTTTTGAACTGCGATTTCATGCTGCCCATGCCCTCAGCCGTGGCGGCCGCGTGCATCTGCACCGACACGCCAGCCGCGCGCAATGCCCGCAGCGTGCTGAGCGCCACCGGAAGCGCCGCCGCATCGGGGATGATGGCGTAGGCATCGGGCGCGGGCGGCACAAACGGCGCGCCCTGCTCCTTGACAAGCTCCAGCACGCGTTCCACGCCCAGCGCCCAGCCCACAGCGGGCGCGGGCTTGCCGCCGATCTGCTCGATCAGGGTGTCGTAGCGGCCACCGGCGCAGATCGTGCCCTGGGCACCCAGACGCTCGGTCACGAACTCGAACACCGAGAGGTTGTAGTAATCCATCCCGCGCACCAGCCGCGGGTTGACGCGGTAAGCGATGCCGGTTGCGTCCAGAATCGCTTTCAAGCCGTTGAAATGCCGCAGCGAAGCCTCGCCGAGAAAGTCGAGCAGGCGGGGGGCGGCATCGACCACCGGCTGCATGGCGGGGTTCTTGGTGTCCAGGATGCGCAGCGGATTGGTGTGGAGCCGGCGCCGCCCGTCTTCGTCGAGCTGGTCAGCGTGCTTTTCGAGGTAGGCAATCAGTTCGGCACGGTGCAACTTGCGCTCGTCAAGCTGGCCCAGGCTGTTGATTTCGAGCCGGATGTCGGAGAGGCCCAGCTCTTTCCACAGCGCATCGGCGAGCAGGATGAGTTCGGCGTCCACGTCCGGGCCAACGAAGCCCAAAGCCTCGGCACCAATCTGGTGAAACTGGCGGTAGCGGCCGCGCTGGGGCCGCTCATGGCGGAACATCGGCCCCATGTAGTACAGCCGCTTGCCGCCCTCGTACAGCAGCGAATGCTCAGCCACCGCGCGCACCACGCCAGCGGTGTTTTCGGGCCGCAAGGTCAACTGCTCGCCGTTGAGACGGTCGTCGAACGAGTACATCTCTTTTTCGACGATATCGGTCACCTCGCCCAGCCCGCGCACGAACAGCGCGGTGGGTTCGACGATGGGGGTGCGGATGTTGCGGTAGGCATGGCGCGCCATCAGGCTGCGCACCGTGTCCTCCAGCCACTCCCAACGCGCCGAATCAGGCGGCAGGATGTCATTCATGCCCTTGATGGCATTCAGTCGCTCAGCCATGGTGTGCTCAGGCGCTTTCGGTGGCACGCTCGGTGCCAAAGCGCTTGTCAATGTAGTTTTCAACAATCTGGTGGAACTCGGCGGCGATGTTCTCGCCGCGCAGGGTCATGGCCTTCTGGCCATCAATGAAGACCGGCGCGGCTGGCGCCTCGCCGTTGCCGGGAAGGCTGATGCCGATGTCGGCGTGCTTGCTCTCTCCGGGGCCGTTGACAATGCAACCCATCACCGCCACCTTGAGCTTCTCGACCCCAGGGTAGCGCACGCGCCACACCGGCATCTGCGCCCGCATGAAGTCGTCAATCTGCTTGGCGAGTTCCTGGAAGGTCTCGCTGGTCGTGCGCCCGCAGCCCGGGCAGGCTGTGACGCTGGGCACAAAGCTGCGCAACCCGAGCGACTGCAGGATTTCAGAGGCGATCACCACCTCCTGCGTACGCGATTCGCCCGGCTGCGGCGTGAGCGACACCCGAATCGTGTCGCCAATTCCTTCCTGCAGCAGGATGGACAAGGCCGTGGCCGATGCCACCGTGCCCTTGGTGCCCATGCCCGCCTCGGTCAAGCCCAGATGCAGCGGATAGTCGCAGCGCTTCGCGAGCTCACGGTAGACCGCCACCAGATCCTGCACACCGCTCACCTTGCACGACAGGATGACCTGGTTGCCGTTCATGCCCATGGATTCAGCCAGCCGCGCCGATTCGATGGCTGAGGTGATCAGCGCCTCGTACATCACCTGCTTGGCGTCCCAGGGTTCGGC
>JANOBJ010000210.1:0-1877 GCA_031411575.1 Betaproteobacteria bacterium
TATGTGTTGCAGGGCCAGAGCCGCGACACGCTGGTGGACAAGGTCTGTGCCGCGCACGACGCCTTGCGCGCCGACCCGGCGCTGGCCGCCGAGTACCGCGAGGAATACGACTACTACCCCGAGAAGTGGGTCAGCCCCTACATCGACCGTCGGCGCGAAAACGGCTGGAGCCTTTATGGCCTGCTGGACATCACCAAGGGCGACAAGGACAAGATGCACGCGCAGCACCAGCGCAACTTCCGCTTCTTTGACGCGCCGGTGGGGCTCATGTTCACGCTGGACCGCGTGCTGGGCCGCGGCAGCCTGGTGGACTACGGCATGTTCATGCAGAACATCATGGTGGCCGCGCGCGGGCGCGGGCTGCACACCTGCCCGCAGGCCGCCTGGAACGGCTTTGCCAGGATCATCGTGCCGCACATCGGCGCGGGTCCGGACGAGATGCTGGTGTGCGGCATGTCGCTGGGCTACGCCGATGAATCGCACATCGTGAACACCTTCCACACACCGCGCGTGCCGGCCAGCGAATTCACCACCTGGCTGGAGTGATTTGACGTTCTTCGCCATCCAGCTGCTCAACGGGCTGAGCTACGCCACCACGCTGTTCCTGATGGCGGCGGGGCTGACGCTGATTTTCGGCGTCACGCGGATCGTCAATTTCGCGCACGGCAGCTTTTTCATGCTGGGCGCGCTGTTCACCGCGCACTGGGTCACCAACTGGTTCCCGGCCTGGGGCGAGAGCGCTGGTCTTTACGCGCTGGCCATGGTGATGGGCGCCGGTTGTGCCGCATTGGCGGGAGCCTTGGCCGAGTACTTGTTGCTGCGGCGCATGTACGGCGTGCCCGAGCTGTACCAGCTGGTGGCCACTTTTGGCCTCACGCTGGCGATGCACGACGCGATGCGCTGGGGCTTTGGTCCGGACGAGGTGTTTGCGCCGCGCTTTCCCGGGCTGAAGGGCTCGGTCGAGTTGTGGGGTGAGTACTTCCCGGTCTGGCAGTTGCTCACCATCGTGCTCGGGCCGCTGGTCTGGCTGGGTTTGCACGCGCTGCTCACGCGCACCCGCTTTGGCCAGCGCCTGCGCGCCGCCACGCAAGACCGCGGCATGCTCGACGCGCTGGGCGTCAACCCCAAGCCGCTGATGCTGGGCGCGGTGGTGCTGGGCTGTGCGCTGGCGGGGCTGGGCGGCGCGCTGCAGCTGCCGCGCGAACCCGCCAACCAGCAGATGGAAGTGAACGTGGTGGTCGAGACTTTCGTGGTGGTGGTCACGGGCGGGCTGGGCAGCATCAGTGGGGCGTTTTTTGCGGCGCTGCTGATCGGCCTGATCCATTCGTTCGGCGTGAGCCTGTTTCCGCAGGCCACGCTGGTGCTGGTGTTCCTGACGATGGCGGTGGTGCTGGCTTTCCGGCCGATGGGCCTGCTAGGGCTGCCACTGGATGCCGGACCGAAGGAATTGGTGCAAAAGTTCCATGGCGTGCGCACCAGTCGGTCATTGTTTGCTACATTATTAATAGCGTTTGCCTTGCTGTGTGGTTTGGCGTGGCAGGCCGGCGCGTACTGGCAGTCGCTGGCGGCAGACGCGCTCATTTTGCTGGTGTTTGGCGTCAGCCTGCAGGCCATGATGGCGTTGGGCGGGCTGGTGAGCTTTGGCCACGCGGCGTTTTTTGCGCTCGGGGCGTATGGCGCAGCGCTGGCACACACCCAATGGGGCGTGCAGCTGCCCTTGGCGCTGGCCGCGGGTTGCGCGCTGGCGCTGGCTGTGGCGGCGGTGTTCGGCGCGGCCGTGGTGCGCAGCGGCGGGGTGTACCTGGCGATGCTGTCGCTGGCGCTGGCGCAGGTGGTGTGGGCCACCGCCACGCAATGGGTGCCGGTGACCGGTGGCG
>JANOBJ010000211.1:0-13100 GCA_031411575.1 Betaproteobacteria bacterium
CACGGCCTCAGCCTTTGTCGGCCACCGCTTTCTCATGCGCCAGCCGGGCTTCTTCGCGCAGTTCGTGCGTGCTGCGCGGCTCGCGCAGGCGGCGCTCGGTCAGCACGCGGAAGAACAGCGGCACAAAGAAGATCGCCAGGAAGGTGGCGGCCAGCATGCCGCCCATCACGCCGGTGCCCACCGAGGTGCGCGCGCCCGCCCCCGCGCCGCTGGAGATCGCCAGCGGCAGCACGCCCAGGATGAAGGCCAGCGAGGTCATGATGATCGGGCGGAACCGCAGGCGCGCGGCTTCCAGCGCGGCGGCCGAGGCGCTCATGCCCTCCTGCGTCTTGAGCGACGCGTACTCGACGATCAGGATCGCGTTCTTGGCCGCCAAGCCCAGCAGCGTGACCAGCCCGATCTGGAAGTACACGTCGTTGGTCATGCCGCGCAGCCACACCGCGGCCAGCGCGCCAAAGGTGCCGAACGGCAGCGCCAGCAGCACCGACAGCGGCAGCGCCCACTTCTCGTACTGCGCCGCGAGAATCAAAAACACCATCACCGCGCCCAGGCCCAGCGCCAGGCCTGAGGTGCCGCTGGAGCGCTTTTCCTGGAACGAGGCGCCGCCCCAGTCGAAGCTGAAATCGGTCGGCAGCACCTCT
Source organism: Betaproteobacteria bacterium (assembly GCA_031411575.1). GTDB lineage: Bacteria > Pseudomonadota > Gammaproteobacteria > Burkholderiales > Burkholderiaceae_C > JANOBJ01. The sequence continues at coordinate 642 of JANOBJ010000211.1, forward strand.
TTGGCGATGCGCTCGACCTCGGCAATCGCCTGGCCCGAGCTGACGCCCGGCGCGCCCTGGCCAAACAGCTTGACGGCCGGCAGGTTGTTGAAGCGGTCCAGCGTCTCGGGGCCGGACGAGTACTTGACGGTGGCCAACGCCGACACCGGCACCATCTCGCCGCGGTCCGAGCGCACCCACATGCGGCCGATGTCGTCGGGCCGGGTGCGGTACGCCGGGTCGGCCGACATCAGCACCTGCCAGGTGCGGCCGAACTTGTTGAAGTCGTTGATGTAGGCCGAGCCGAGCGTGGCCGACAGGGTTTCGAACACGCTGTCCACCGACACGCCGAGCGCCTTGGCGCGGGCGCGGTCCACGTCCACATACAGCTGCGGCGTGTTGGCGCGCCACAGCGTCTGCACGCCAGCCAGCTGCTTGGACTGCGACACCGCCGACTGGAACTTCTGCGTGATCTCGGACAGCCGCGCCGAGCCGCCCTCGCCCCGGTTCTGGATGTAGAACTCAAAGCCGCCCGCGTTGCCGAGGCCAAAGATCGGGGGCGGCGCAAACGCCAGCACCAGAGCCTCCTTGATGCCGGCGGTCTTCATGAACAGCTCGCCGACCAGCGCCTGCACCGGCACCTGGCGCTCGTCCCAGTGCTTTTGCGTGACGAAGATGGTGGCGGCGTTGTTGCGAAAGCCGCCGCCCAGGAAGTCAAAGCCCGCAAACGACACCGCGTCCAGGTTGTTGGGGTTGGACTTGACGATTTCGAGCACCTCTTTCACCACCTTGTCAGTGCGCGCAAGCGAGGCGCCGTCGGGCAGGATCACCGCGGCGATATAGAAGCCCTGGTCTTCATCGGGCACCAGCGAGCCCGGCGTCACGCGCCACAGCCCCACCGTGATGGCCACCATGCCCGCAAACAGCAGCGCCGCGATGCCGCCACGCCGGATCATCCAGCCCACGCCGCCGGTGTAGCGGCGCGTGACCCGCTCAAAGCCGTGGTTGAAGGCGGTGAAGAAGCGGTTGGTGCCCTTGTGTTCGCGTTTCAGGATCAGCACGCACAGCGCCGGCGTGAGCGTGAGCGCCACGATGCCCGAGATCACCACCGCGATCGAGATGGTGATGGCGAACTGGCGGTACAGCTCGCCCGTCAGCCCGCCGAGGAACGCAATCGGCACGAACACCGCACACAGCACCATCACGATCGCCACCACCGGCCCGGTGACCTCGGTCATGGCCTGGATGGCGGCCTCGCGCGCGTGCAGGTGCTCCTCGTGCATGATGCGCTCGACGTTTTCCAGCACCACGATGGCGTCGTCCACCACGATGCCGATGGCCAGCACCATGCCGAACAGCGTGAGCGTGTTGATCGAGTAGCCCAGCAGGTAGAGCCCGGCAAACGTGCCGATCAGCGACACCGGTACCGCGATGGTGGGGATCAGCGTGGCGCGCCAGTTTTGCAGGAAGATGAAGACCACCAGGAACACCAGCGCCATCGCCTCGGCCAGGGTCTTGATCACCTCGCGGATCGACACCTCGACAAACCGCGTGGTGTCGTAGGGCACGCTGTAGCTCAGGCCATCGGGAAAGCGCGCCGAAATGCCCTTGACGGTGTTCTTGACCTCGTTGGCCACGTCCAGCGCATTGGCGCCGGGCTGCAGGAACACGCCCACCAGTGTGGCGGGCTGGCCGTTGATACGGCCCACAAAGTCGTAGTCCTTGCTGCCGAGCTCGACCCGCGCAATGTCGCGCAGCTTGATGCTGGCGCCTTGCGCGTCGGAGCGCACCACGATCTCCTCGAACTCGCGCGGCTCGGTCAGGCGGCCGCGGGTGGTGACGGTGTAGACCAGCTCTTGCGGCCCGCTGGTGGGCGCCTGGCCCACCTTGCCGGCGGCAAACTGCGCGTTTTGCTCGTTCAGCGCGCGCGTCACGTCGCCCGTGGTGAGCTTGAGCTGCGCCAGGCGGTCCGGCTTGAGCCAGATGCGCATGGCGTAGTCCTTGGCGCCGAAAATCTGCACGTTGGTGGTGCCCGGCACACGCTTGAGCGCATCCAGCACATTGAGCGTGACGTAGTTGCTGGTGAACAGGTCGTCGTAGCGGCCGTCGGGCGAATAGAACGCCAGCACCTGCAGGAACGACGACGAGCCTTTTTCCACCGTCACGCCCTGGCGCCGCACCTCTTGCGGCAGCTTGGGCTCGGCCTGCTTGACGCGGTTGTTGACGTTGAGCGCGGCCTGGTTGATGTCGGTGCCGATGTCAAACGTCACCTGGATCTGCACCACCCCGTTGCCGGCCGAGGTGGAGCTCATGTAGAGCATGTTCTCGACGCCGTTGATCGCGTTTTCGATCGGCGCGGCCACCGTCTGCTCCAGCACCTGCGCGCTGGCGCCGGGGTACACCGCCTGCACCGTGACCACCGGCGGCGCGATCTCGGGGTATTGCGCGATCGGCAGGTTGCGCATCGAGGCCAGGCCCGCGATCATGATGAAGATCGAGAGCACCGCCGCGAAGATCGGGCGGTCGATGAAGAAGCGCGAAAACATGGGCGCTCCTTATTTGGCGGGGCTGGCGGAGGATGCCGCCGCGGCCGGGGCCGGGGCCTCCGTCGCTGACGCCGGTGGCGCGGCGCCCGAAGCCGCGCCAGCCGCAGCAGGCGCCCCCGCCGCACCCGCCTGCGCCACCTGAACCGGCGCACCGGGGCCGATGCGCATCAGCCCGTCCACGATCACGCGGTCGCCGGCTTTCAGGCCCTCACGCACCACCCAGGCCTTGCCGTCCTTGCCGTCGATCCACTCACCCGCCACGATCGGCTGCGGCGTGGCCACCTCGGCGCCCTTCATTTCAGGCTTGTCGCTCTTGGCCACCACATAGACAAACTTGCCCTGCGGCCCCTCCATCACCGCGCGCTGCGGCACCTGCACCACATTGGGCCGGCTGGCGCCGCCCAGGCGCACGCGCACAAACTGGCCGGGCTTGATGGCGTTGTCGCGGTTGGGCAGCTCGGCCTGGTTTTGCACGGTGCCGGTGGCCGCGTTGACCAGCGGCTGGCTGAATTCGAGTTTGCCGCCACTGGCCAGCGGCGTGCCATCGGCCGAAGCCAGCTCGACCACAAAGCCGCCGGCCGGCAGCATCAACTTGTTGGTGCGGATGTCGGCCAGCAGGCGCGCGTGCTCCACATCCGGGATGCCGAACACCGCCTTGATGGGGTCGGTCTGCACGATGGTGGTCAGCAGCACCTCGGGGCCGGAGATCAGGCTGCCCTCGGACTTGGGCGCGCCGCCGGCCCGGCCCGCGACTGGCGCGGTGACACGCGTGTAGTCCAGATTCAGCCGCGCCTCGGCCACCCGGGCGTTGGCGGCCTTCAGGTCGGCTGCGGCAATCTGGTCGGCCGAGGCGGCGTCGTCAAAGTCTTTCTGGCTGATGGCCTTGGCCTCCACCAGGGGTTTGAGCCGCTCGGCATTGCGCTGGGCCTGCGCCAGGCGGGCCTGCGCGGCAGCACGGTCGGCCTCGGCACGGGCCAGCGCGGTCTGGAACGGCACCGGGTCGATGCTGAACATCGACTGCCCGGCGCGCACCAGACCGCCTTCGGCGTAGTTGCGCTTGAGCAAGATGCCGGCCACGCGGGCCCGCACTTCCACTTCCTTGGAGCCCTGCGTCTGGCCGGTGTACTCGAAGGTGACGGGCAGCGTCTGCGGCTCGACCGTGGTCACGCTCACCTGCGGCGGCGGGCCGCCCATGCCGGGCGGGCCGCCACCGGCCTTGCCGCCGCCACAGGCGGTCAGCGCGGCAACCAGGCCGGACAAAAGTAAAGCGCCAGACAGGCGACACCAGACAGGAACAACACGATCAACCATGAGCCATCCTTGTGAGACGCAGCTGACCAGCAAAAAGCCGGCCATGGCCCGTTGTGGGGGCGCAAACCGCACGGGCGGGAGGCGCGATGTTAGTCGGATTTTCGAGAATGCGTCGGACCGCGGGGTGATCGGCAGGGCCCTCGCGAGACCGGTGAGCGACCGGATGGCCGGAGCACCATCCAAACGCATACTTTTAGACTAAATCGGTCTCTTGTCCTCACCAAATGGTCATAGCTAGCTATTATTTTTATAGCAATTGACGGCCTACACGCGGTGGCCGCGCCAGCGCGCGTAGCCGCCTGCACGAAGTTCACACGCTGGGCAATGACCACAGCCGTAGCCCCAGGCATGCCGGTGCGCGCGGTCGCCGAGGTAGCAGGTGTGCGTGTGCTCGGTGATCAGGTCCACCAGCACTGGTCCACCGTCAGCCGTGCCGCTGGCCGCACCCAGATCGTGCGCCATTTGCCAGGTCTGGGCCTTGTCGATCCACATCAGCGGCGTCTCCACCAGAAAGCGCCGGTCCATGCCGAGCGACAGCGCCAGCTGCATGGCCTTCATGGTGTCGTCGCGGCAGTCGGGGTAGCCCGAAAAATCGGTCTCGCACACCCCGGTGACGATCACCTGCAGGCCGCGCCGGTAGGCCAGCGCCGCCGCCAGCGTCAGGAACAACAGGTTGCGCCCGGGCACGAAGGTGTTGGGCAGGCCCGAGCTTTCCATCTGGAACGCGGTGTCGCGCGTGAGCGAAGTCTCACTCACCTGTCCCAGCACGGCCAAGTCGAGCACGTGGTCGTGGCCCAGCCGCGCCGCCCAGGCGGGGAACTGCTGTTTCAGCTCGCGCAGCACCGTCAGCCGGGCGTCCAGTTCGATGCGGTGGCGCTGGCCGTAGTCAAAACCCACGGTTTCGACCCGCTCGTAGCGCGCGAGCGCCCAGGCCAGGCAGGTGGTGGAATCCTGGCCACCGGAGAACAGGATGAGGGCGGTGGTGTGCATGGAATCGGGCGCGGACACGGCAAATTGGACAAGCGGCGATCATGCCGCACGCCCGGAGGGCCGCTGGCTCGCCCTGAAGCCCTCAGCTTGCCCCGGCCGACACCAGACCGGCGGCGTCACCGGCTTCTTCGGCCTCCAGCACCAGTGACTTGACCACCGTCACGGGCACCGGGCAGGCATGCACCAGCGCCTGTGAGACCGATCCGACCAGCGCGCCAAGGACAGCACCCTTGCCGTGCGCGCCGATGATCACGGCGTCGCAGCCATGGCGCTCCACCATGTCGATCAGCGCATTCACCGGTTCGCCGAGCGCGATATCGCATTCGCAGGGCACGCCGGCCGCCGCGAACAGCGCCACAGCCGGGGCCAGCAGGTGTTCGCCGGCGCCTTCGCTCACATCGGCCAGTACGTCCGGGTCACGCGCGGTCACCATTTCATACAGCGAAGCCGGTTCTTGCACATTGGCCAGCACGAAAGTGGCGCGCAGGCCCTCGTGCACCAGCCCCAAGCCATGCCGCACCGCGTCCATGGACAGCGCCGAACCATCCACGGGAATCAATATCTTCAGCATGGGTTTCTCCTTGACAAAGCCGTTTTCAACAGGGTGTCACGCCCCCGCGCGAAATTCAAGTGATTTGTCGAACCGCCTCGCCGTTGCGGACCACGGAAAGCCGCTGAAGATTTGGTTACCAATCTTGCGTAATGAAGGCGAAATGTAAGGGGATCGCGGACTAGCATGGGCTTCCCCCAACTAAAGGAGTTCCCATGGCACTGCAATCCCCCTTCTTCGGCAAGAAAGAACCGGAAACCTTTAACAACTCGCGCTATGGCGGTACCGGCAGCAACCCCTCTTCGCTGACCGGCAACTCAACCGCCACGCCGGTTGCGGCTGAGCCGGTGCCGACGACCAGCAGCGCACCGAGCGCGGCCAAGGAGGGCGGTAGCCAACTGACCGTCGGCCCGAACATCAAGCTCAAGGGCGTTGAGATCACCGATTGCGACACATTGGTGGTCGAAGGCCTGGTGGAAGCCACGATGGATTCACGCGTGATCCAGATCTCGCAGCAAGGCGCGTTCAAGGGCTCTGCCGAGATTGACATCGCCGAGATCCACGGTGTGTTCGAGGGCAACCTGACGGTGCGCCAGAAGCTGGTGATTTATTCGACCGGCAAGGTCAGCGGAAAAATCCGGTACGGCAAGGTGGTGATCGAGGAAGGCGGCCAGCTTTCCGGCGAGATCCAGGCCACGCCATCCGCCGCGTCCAGCACCACTGCGGCCAAGCCAGTGGCGCCAGCGATCAAGACCGGGCTGCAGGCCGTCGCCTGACCGCTGCTTGCCGGCAAAAAAAAGCCCCGCTGTGCGGGGCTTTTTTCATGGCTGAGGTCAGTGCTTGGCCTCGTCCTTGGTGAACCAGGAATCGCTAACTTTGCGTTCCCACTCGGCCACCTGCTTCTCGGCTTCATCCTTGGCAATGCCGTAGCGCTCCTGGATCTTGCCGGCGAGCTGCTCGCGACGGCCAGCCACCACGTCCAGATCATCGTCGGTCAGCTTGCCCCACTGCTCTTTGACCTTGCCAGTGGCTTGCTTCCAGTTGCCTTCAATGCGATCCCAGTTCATATGCATCTCCTTTGACAGTGCGTTGAAAAATCCCGGCCCAATGCGGGGAGTGAATGGCCACGGTGACGTCAGGCCGCCGCCACCGGAGCAGGCGCATGGCGCCGTGCTTCAGTCGACCAGCCAGCCCGCGAGTTCTTCCGCGTGTTGCTGCTCGTCGCACAGAATGTCTTCCAGCAGGCGCCGTGTGGTCGAGTCCTTGTCGCCGATCAATGAGATGAGCTGGCTGTAGGCCTCCACCGCCACGCGCTCGGCGATCAGGTTGGACTTGATCATGGCCTTCAGATCCTTGGAGTCGTCATACGCCGCATGGCTGCGCTGGGTCAGCGAATCGGGCGAGAAATCGGGCTCGCCGCCGAGTTGAACGATGCGCTTGGCCAGCCGGTCGGCATGGCCCGACTCTTCATTGGCGTGCACCAGAAACTCGTCGGCAATCTTCGGGGACGCCAGGCCTTCGGCCGTGAAGTGGTGACGCTTGTAGCGCAGCACGCACACCAGCTCAGTGGCCAGCGAGTCGTTGAGCAACTTGATGATGTCTTCCCGCCACACGCTGGAGTGCGGGGTCACGGCGCCCTGGTCCAGGCTGCGCCGGGCTTCTTCGATTGCGGTCTGATCCAGCACCATGCGGTCGGTGGTCTTGCCCGGCAGTTGCTTGACGTTGGTAGGCTGGTGCTTGATGGTCATGGTGTGTTTCCTGGGTTGCGGGGGGGTTCGGCGCGGGGTGCGCACCAAACCGTTGAGTGGACTTTAGGGATAGCCGCGGAGTGCCAACATCAGCGCCCGACGCCGGGCGGTGTAGGACGACACCGCCCGCAGCTGTCGGAATGTCAGGGCTGAACCACGGTTTCTGCATGCGCGGCAGATGCCGCGGATTCGGATTCGTCCAGCACGGGGATCACGAAGCAGGTATCGCCCGAAAGGCCCGGCCATTTCAGTGACTCCCCGGGTCGCAGCAACCGTGCCCCCAGTGGGTCGCACAGCGATGCCGTTTCGGCCAGCGCAGCCATCGGGGTCGCTCGAACCAGGATGAACCGCATCGTGTGCCCATCGCGCTTCAGCGTGAGTTCAGCCTGCTGCCAATGAGACGGCAGGCAAGGCGAAAAAGTAAGATCCAGCGCGCCTTGTCGCAGGCCGAAAATCGACTCGATGGCCGCTCGGTGCAGCCACGCGGCAGCGCCCGTGTACCAACTCCACCCACCGCGACCCACGTACGGCGGCTGGGTGTATACATCGCCGGCCATCGCATACGGTTCAATGCCGTACTGTGCGCCGTGCGTCGGGTGACTGGCGCGGTGAGCGGGGCTCAGATAGGTGAAGTACCGATAGGCAGCGTCAGCATGATCTCGGCTCGATCCCGGCGACGATTGGGCTTTTGCCATCGCAGACTGGGCGCCATGAAACCGGGCCTGCGCCATCAGCGCCCAGATCCCCGCGTGGGAGTACTGGCCGCCGTTTTCGCGCACGCCAGGCGGATAGGCCTGGATGTAGCCTGCGCTCGGCTGTGCATGCACCAGTGGTGGGTCGAGCAGCCGGATCAAGCCGGCGTCATGGTCAACCAGGCGCTCCTCCACGGCCTCGAGCGCCATGCGTTGAAATGCAGCGGGCGTCGCGTTGGACAAGACGGCCCACGCCTGCGCGATCAAGTCAATCCGGGCTTCCGCGTTGGCGCTCGCACCTAGCGCCTGTCCATTGTCAAAAAACGCACGCTTGAACCACTGGCCATCCCATGCCGGCCCGTTCAACGCATCCCGCCAGCCCTGCGCGGCTTTCTCCCAGGCTTGCGCCCGCGCAGTCTCGCCGCGTTGCCGGGCCAGCGGCACGAAATCGGCTACCAATTGACACAGGAACCAGCCCAGCCAGACCGACTCGCCACGGCCTTCATGGCCGACCCGGTTCATGCCATCGTTCCAGTCACCGCTTCCCATCAAGGGCAGTCCGTGAACACCGACGCGCAGACTGCGATCGATCGTCCGCGCAGCATGCTCATACACCGATGCGTCCTGCGCACTGACCTCGGGCGTGTAGTACGCGTCTTCGGCGCCCTCCGCAACGGCAGCTCCGGTCAGGAACGGAACGCGTTCGTCCAGCAGTGCGGCATCGCCGCTGGTGCGCAGGTAGTGGGCGCAGGCGTACGGCAGCCACAGGAGATCGTCGGAGAAATGCGTGCGAACACCGGCGCCACCGGGCGTGTGCCACCAGTGCTGAACATCACCCTGCTCAAACTGGCGCGAGGCGCCGAGGACAATTTGTGCGCGCAGCATCTGGGGCGCTGCCCACGCCAGCGCCATGGCATCCTGGAGCTGGTCGCGAAAACCCGTCGCACCGCCCGCCTGGTAGAACCCGGCTTTGGCCCACAGGCGACACGAGACGGTCTGGTACAGCAGCCAACGGTTGACCATGGCGTCCAACAGGGGGTCGGGCGTCTTGACGGTGGTGGCGCCCAACAAGCGGTCCCACTGATTGCGCGCTTGCTCCAGTCGGTGGATGGCGGGAACCACGGCCGCCACGGCCGCCAGTTGCTGCGCCGCAAGCGGCGATTCGGCATAGCCCAGCAGGAACACCCGCTCAGCGGATTCCCCCGCCGTCAATGTCACACTGGTCGAGAGCGCCGCGCATGGATCGAGCCCGCCGCCTTGCTGCTTGCCCAGATGATCGGGGAGCACCAGACAGCCGCGTGCGTCGAACAGCTCGCGCCGATCGCAGGTCCAGTCTTCGGATTCATCCGCAGCACTCGCCAATGCAAGAAAAGCCGTACCTTCGCCAAATCCGGCCGAACGCTCCAGTTGCGTGCACAGCAGCGCCGTGAGTTTCTGATCGGGCAGCCGTTGGCGATGCAGAGCCGTGTGCACCGTCGTGCGGTCAGACCGGTTCGCGCCCATCATCCACTCGGCGATGCCGGTCACGCGCAGGTGCAGGGTCTTGTGGCCCCGGTTGAGCAGGCGCAAGCGCACCTGCTTGACGGACGTCAGGGCATCGACACACCAGGTTGCCGACACATCGAGGTTTCCATGGCGGTGCGCTAGGACGGTGTAGCCTTGCCCATGCGCGACGCTGTAAGGCACGCTGGCATCGCCCCATGCGGAAGGCGCCACGCTCCAGACCTGCCGGGTCTTGCGGTCCTGCAGCAAAAACCACTCCGATGGCGGGTCGGCCACCGGGTCGTTCGACCAGGCGGTGAGTTGGTTCAAGCGACTGTTCAAGGCCCAGGTGTATCCCCCACCACACTCTGTCAGCTGCGCGCCAAACGCCGGGTTGGCCAGCACATTGATCCACGGTCTGGACGGACGCGCCTGCGCGCGGACATCAAACCTGAATTCCCCTGTCGCCGGGACAAACTTCCCCACAGAAACAGGCGCGGCCTGCGTGGCGAGTCCAGAGTTTGTGGGGTATCCCACGACGGCGGTGGACGTCGCAAACCGTGCTTCGAGCGCCTGCTCATGCAGCCCGCACCACTCATCAACGTGGTGTTGCAGGGGACGCCCATCGGCATTCAATTCGATGCGCGCCTGGGCTCGCAACGTACCGAGCTCCTCGCTGGACAGCTCGACAGCGCGGAGCAGGTGAAAACCGGCCGTCAAAGGCCCGGGTTGAATCGCGCAGTCGGCCGTAAAGCGCTCACGCAGCACATTGATCTCCTGGTGCAGCGCCATCTGATAGGAGATGGCTTGCGAATTCACCACCACGAGATCGCAAGCGATACCACCCCACGACCACATGCGCATCGCGCCGGCCAGAGCGCGAAGCAAACCCAGCCCCTGTTCGGCACTCACCGTCACCAGAATGATCGGGCGATCGCCGGATACGCCCAAGCGCCACAGCTGGCGCCGGTCACCTGGACCGGGCTTCGGGTACTCTGGCGTTGAGCCCCCCAAGGCGCGCGGGCGAGACAGACTCAAGACCAGCGCGGTGGTCAGCATCTGGATAGCCGCGAAACTCTCCGGCCTGATTGACAGGGCACGCAGGCGTATGCCAGCCAGTGTTGCAGACATCAGCGAGGCGCGCTGAACGTGGCTGGCCTGGCGGTACTTGTCGATCACGGCATGCAGGACGCCGCCATCGTCTGACGCTGCCGTGGCAAAGGTCAGCTGGGCTTTCGCCCCCGGCGGGATGCGCAGGCGTACAGCCAGCGCACACACGGGGTCGAGACCCGTTTCCAGCGACGTTGCCGGCCCCGAAGTTTGCAGCGGCAAGCCGTCAAACGAAGCCAGCGGCTGGCTGACTTTCCGGTTGCGGCCCAGCCAGCGCTGGCGATCGGTCTGACAACGCACGTTCACCACGGAAGGGTCGGTATCGGCCAGGAAATGGGCTGCCTGCACGCCGCGCTCGGCGGCCAGACGTGGTTTTCGCTCAAACACCAGCGCCTGTTGCTCGAAGCGCCATTCAGCCTTCACAAAGAGGTTGCTGAAAGCCGGATGGGCGTCGTCGGCACGTGGCTCGGCGAGCGTCACCTCAAAAGCGGACATCAACTCGATGTCGAGCGTCCGGTCGCTGAGGTTGCTCAGTTCCAGTTTCCTGAACTCAATGTCGTCCTCCGGGCTGACCCACACCGTGGTGTGGGCCTGCAGTGCCGGCCATGCTGCATCAAAACAGACACGATCTGCATGGAAAATGCTGTGGTAGTGCGCCGCTGGATCGGGTGCTGGGTGCTGGGTTATCGACACCGGCTGCGGTTGTTGATCCCAGCGCAGATAGAAGAAGCTCCCGCACGCATCACGAAGCGCATCGTCACGGCAGCGGGTGATGCCCGTTGCCCCCCAATGGCTCCAGCCCGCCCCATTGGGGCGCAGCTCCACGCTGTAGCGCCCGTTGCCCAGCACATGCGTGGGTTCCGGAACCGTTGCGCCTGGAACGATCTCGCGCAGCAACCCCGGTGCGCGCCGCTGCAATGCCTGCGGCTGCGGACCCGCGACGGGCTCGTGAAGCCCCGACACCTCACGTGGCGTAAGCTCGTGCAGCAATGAGGCGACCGCCTCGATATGTGCATTCGCCATTCCCCAGCGTCTTGCCACACCACCCAACAGCGTATTGGCAAGAGCCACGATTGTCATTCCCTGGTGGTGTGCCATGAACGTGAATACCGGCACAAATCTGTCGGTTCCCGTCCGCCTCGCCGGGGAGAAATCCAGCGCTTCAATGAATCCGTACGGAGCGCGTGGAACCAACGCTTCGAGCGCCGCAAAGTTGAGGCACGCCGCATGTGGCGCTATTTGCGCGACCAGCGCCGTTGCATAGGGCGCAATCACCAATTCGTCGGGTGGGGTGCGCCGCAGCGCCAGCCGTGGAACGCCCTGCGGTGCGTACTGATAGGCCAGCGTATGGTCGCTGGCAGCGTAGGCCGATTCGGAAATGCCCCAGGGAACGCTGCGTGCGCCCGCAAAGGCCACTTGCTCACGAAACGCCGCATGACAGGCTTCACTCAGTACGCTGCCGTGCGGCTCGTCCAGTACCAGCGTCGGCATCAGATACTCAAACATCGAGCCCGACCAGGAGCGAAGGCCGGCAGTTGCGCCAACGGCATAGTACGGTCTGCCCAGTGAGCCCCAGTGCTCTACTGGCACATCGCCCTTCGCGATTGCCAACAAGCTGGTCAGTCTCGACTCCGATGCCAGCAGGTCGTAAAAGCCGGCATCGAGCTGCTGTTCGGCAACCCTGAAGCCGATATGGAAGAGGTGGCGCTTGCGGTGGTACAGGAAGCCGTAGTCGGGCTCCCAGGCGAGCGCCTCGCAGCGCGCGGCCAGCGCGTTCAGGCGCTGCACGATCGCCTCGGGGGCGCCGGCCGTGGCATCGAGGAACGCACTGCGCAGCGTCGCGATGTGATCGGCGAGGGCGCGTGCCAGCTCAGTGGCAGGCGTGTCGGCTGCGTCGTCGGCCGGCAGCAGCGCGCCGAGCTCGGTGTGCGCGCTGCGCAGCGCGGCGATCCGCGCTGCCGACGCGGCCAGCGCACGCCGCGCCGGCGCGGCATCGTGCGGCGCGGCGACGACTTCGCGGCAGGCCTGCGCGACCGCGAGCAGCGCGCCGC
>JANOBJ010000212.1:0-7707 GCA_031411575.1 Betaproteobacteria bacterium
GAAGAGCTCTTCAGCGCCACCAAGACCGAGTTCAAGCACCTGGAGTTCTATTACTTCCACAACTGCGTGTACGACTTCATGTGGAAGAACAACCGGCGCCGTTTCAGCGAAAAATTCGCCACCTGGGACATCATCCGCAAGTACAACAAGGACTACAAACTCATCTTTGTCGGCGACGCGACGATGAGCCCGTACGAGATCCTGCAGCCCGGCGGCAGCGTGGAGTACAACAACGAGGAAGCCGGCGCCGAGTGGATGCAGCGGCTGACCAACGCCTTCCCCAAGTTCGCCTGGATCAACCCCGAGCCACAGGGCGTGTGGCAATACCGTCAGAGCATCAGCGTGATCCAGCAACTGGTCAACCAGCGCATGTACCCCCTGACGATCAAGGGTCTCGAGGAGGCCATGCGCCTGCTGTCAAAATAGCCGGATGAACCGGTGTTGGTCGAAAAGGCTGGCGTGGATGCCAGCCTTTTTCTTTGGGGTTTCGGGGTGGGCTGCGGGGGCTTTCGGGCAGCCCCTGGGGCCGGCTGCGGATGCGCCCTCGCGTGCGGTATCAGCGCCCGCCACACCGACCACCGTACCGACTTCCACACCCGGTTTGGCGGCGTTCGTGCTTGAAGTCAACGCCCCGGACGATATCCGCAGCTACCTGCTGCGCCACCTCGAACTGCAGCGCTACCGCACCCTCACCGATCTGGACGACAGCGAGCTTGACCGCCTGTTGGTGGCGGCTGAGCGCAACACCCGCGAGCTGCTGGCCACGCTGGGTTATTTTTCGCCCACGCTGACGCTGGCTAGCCGCGAGGCCACCGCCACCGCGCCGCGCACGGTGACGATCACCGCGCAGTCGGGCGCACCGACGCGGGTCACCGGCGTCGATATCGCGTTCGACGGGCCGATTCGCGACGACGCCACTGCTGCAGCCCAGCGCGGGGAGATTCGCGCGCTCTGGGGTTTGCGCCCCGGCATGCGCTTCACCCAGGCCGACTGGGACGCCGCCAAATCCCAGGCGCTGCGCCAGCTGACGCAGCAGCGCTACCCGGCCGGCACGGTGGCTGCCAGCCAGGCCGACGTGGACACCGACACCGATTCAGCCATGCTCAGCCTCAAGCTGGATTCCGGCCCGGTCTATCGCCTGGGGCCGCTGGTGGTCTCGGGCGTGCAGCGCTACGACCCGACGCTGGTGGAACGGCTGGCGCGCCTCACGCCCGGCGCCGAGTACGACCAGATCCGCCTGCTCGAAGCGCAGCAACGGCTGGCCGACAGCGGTTACTTTGATTCGGTGCTGCTGTCGCTGGACACCGCGGGTGACCCGGCGGCGGCGCCTGTGCGGGTGCAGGTGCGTGAGGCCCGGCTGCAAAAGCTGGTGCTCGGCATTGGCGCCAGCACCGACAGCGGGCCGCGCCTGTCGGCCGAACACACCCACCACCAGCTGCCCGGCATCGGCTGGCGCGCCATCACCAAACTGTCGCTGGACCGCAAGACGCGCTCGCTCGGCACCGAGCTGGTGGACACGCCCGACGAGCGCGGCTGGCGCTGGCTGACCTCGGCGCTGGTCGAACAGCAGATCAATACCGATGCCGAGGACGTGAAGAGCCAGCGCTACCGCTTCGGCCGTACCAACGCCGGCGACCGGATCGACCGCAACGTGTACCTGCAGTACGACACCGCGCGCACCACCAACCCTGCCGGCGTGTCCAACACCGCGCAGGCGATCAGTGCCAACTACGCCTGGACGCAACGCCATTTCGACAGCGTGCCGTTTCCCACGCGCGGCTACGGCCTGGGGGTGGAACTGGGTGGCGGTGTCACGCTGGGCAGCAGCCACCAACCCTTCTTGCGCACGCAGGCACGCTGGTTGGGCGTGTGGACGCTGGCGGACGAAGCACGCGCGAGCCGCTCGCAGTTTCGCGCCAGCCGCATCGTGGTGCGCGCGGAAGGCGGCGCGGTGCTGGCGCGTGAGCAGACCGAGATTCCGGAGACGCAGCGCTTTCTCACCGGTGGCGACACCACCGTGCGCGGCTACGGCCTGCGCGACATCGGTGTCGCGTTGCCCGGCGGCAAGGTCGCCGCGGGTCGCTACCTGGCGGTCGGCAGTGTCGAGTGGCAGCGCCCGATCACCGTCAACGACCGGCTGACCGACTGGGAAGGCGCGCTCTTCGTGGATGCCGGCGCAGTGGCCGACAAGCCGGCCGATCTGCGCGCCCGGGTGGGTGTGGGTGCTGGCGCGCGCTGGCGCAGCCCGGTCGGCCCGCTGCAGATCGACGTGGCCTATGGCGTGACGCCCAAGCGCCTGCGGCTGCATCTGAGCGTCGGGTTCACCTTCTGATGGCTGAGTACGACCCCGCCGCACGGTTGCCTGAGCCGCCTCCGGACGGCACCGGCGACGCACCTGCGCCGCCGGCTGCGACCCCGGCAAAGCGCGCCCGCAGCCGCTGGCGCGCGCTCTGGCTGTTGCCGCTGGGCGCGCTCTGGCTCACGGCCATGGTGCTGGTGGCGGCCGGGCTGGCGCTGTGGCTGTGGACCCAGGCCGATACGTCGCTCGATTCCGCGCTGCGCCTGGGCGCGCGCTATCTGCCGGCCGGCGAGACACTGACCGCCGAAGGCGTGCGCGGCGCGCTGCACGACGGCGGCACCATTGATCGGCTGCGCTGGCAGCGCGGCGACGGCCTCACCGTGACCGCGCGCCAGATTGCCCTGCGCTGGCAGCCGATGGCCTTGCTGGAGCAGCAGTTGCGGCTCGACACACTGGTGATCGGCGAGCTGGAAATTGACGACCAACGACCGCCCGGCAGTGTCCCGCTCACCAGCCTCATGCTGCCTGTGCCGGTGGACTTGCCGTTCCAGATCGGCACACTGCTTTGGCGCGGGCCGCCAGCGTTTGAGGCGACCGCTCTGGCCGGCCACTACCGCTACGACCGCACGCGTCACACGCTGCGGGTGGATGCGGTGCGGATCGCCGCCGGCCGCTACCGCGCCAAGGCCGATCTGTTGGCCCGCGCACCGATGACGCTGGACCTTGGCGTCATCGGCGATCTGCAGGCGCCCGTGCCAAGGCTGGCGCAGCCTGTGCCCCTGGCCGCCGATGCCACCGTGCGCGGCACGCTGGCGGGCGCGGACGCGCGGCTGGCCATCGAAGCCCGCCTGCTGCCACGCCTGCCGGCTACGCCCAACGCGCGCGCGACACCCAGCCAGCCCATGCAGGCCACGGTGTCGGCACAGGTCGCGCCGTGGGCCGCGCAGCCGGTGTTGCAGGCCAACGCGCGCTTTCACGACGTGAACCTGGCCGCGCTCTGGCCCGGCGCGCCGCAGACCCTGCTGGCCGGCACGGTGCAGGTGCGGCCGTTGCCCAATGCGCCAGGTGGCGCGGCACCACCGTCACCCGGCAACACCGCGCCCCCGCCTGCACCAGGCGCCACGCCAGTCTGGCGAGCCGAGACACAGATCACCAACCGCCTGCCCGGGCCGTGGAACCAGCGCCGCCTGCCCGTCACCAGCCTGCAGGCACGCGGCGCGCTGGAGGCCACACGCGTGCAGATCGATGCGCTGACGGCTGACCTCGCGGGCGGGCGCTTGCAGGCGCAGGGCCAGTGGGCGCGCGCCGCCCGATCAGCGGCATCGGGCACCTCCAGCGCCACGCCGACCCTGCGAGCCACCGGCCTGCCCACCGGCTGGCAGGGCGAAGCCACGCTGCAGCGCATCAACCCGGCGGCGCTGCACACCCAGCTGCTGCCCGCCGCCATTGATGGTGAACTGAGTGCGCGCGCCGGACCCTCAGGCGCCGCGTCAAATGTCTCGCCCGGCATCGCCTTTGACGCCCGGTTGCGCCCCTCGGCCCGGCAGCCCGCTGCCTCGCGGCTGCAGGGGCTGCGCCTGCGCGCGGCCAACGCCAAAGGTCTGTGGCTGGGCGGTGCGTCAGAACGGGTGCGCCTGCAGACGCTGCTGATCCAGACCAACGACGCCGCGCTGCAAGGCCAGGGCGAGGTGCAACTGGCCAGCGGCGCAAGCCAGGGCACGCTGAGCCTGGCGCTGCCCGGCGCACAGGCGGACGCACAGGGCCAACTCAGTGCTGCGGCAGGCGCTGGCGAGTTGAGCGTGCGGGTGGCCAACGCCGCGCTGGCCACGCGCTGGCTGGCGCAGTGGCCTGGCGCCGACCGGTGGCTGGCCGGGCAGCCGCTGTCAGGCAACGGCGAACTCAGCGGTCGCTGGCAAGGCGGCTGGCAGCGCGGCGGGGCTGAGCTGCAGGTGCAGAGCCGGCTGCGCGTGCCGCTGCTGGAACGGGCCGCGCCGCGCGACCCGGCCGCCAGCGCTGCGGCGGGCAGTCTGCCGCCCGCCCCCGCGTGGCGCGTGCGTGATCTGCAGGCTGAGGTCAATGGCCAGCTCAGCGCCATGAGCGGGGCCCTCGCGGGTCAACTCGAGTCTGGCACTCGCCGTTACCGCCTGCAAACCCAGGCCGAAGGCGGGCGCATCACAGCGCCCACCCGGCCCGTGGCGGGCGCTCCCGGCACAACACCTGCCAGCGAGCCGACCTGGCAGGCCCGCATCCCCACGGCCATGCTGACCGCGCACGACAGCCTGCGCCCCGGCACCTGGACGGTGCAGCTGCGCCAACCGGTGGCAGTGCTGGGCAGCGGCAGCACGCTTTCGGCCAGCGCGGGCGAAGCCAGCCTCACCGGCCCGCTGCCCGGCGCGAGCACGTTGGCCTGGCAACCGGTGAGCTTTGCTCGCAACCGCACCGCGGCAGGCGACCGCACCACCCTGCGCAGCAGCGGCCGTCTGTCCGGGCTGCCGCTGGCCTGGCTTGACTGGCTGGGCGATGCGCAACTGGCCAGTCTGGGCCTGTCCGGTGACATGGTGTTCGACGGCGACTGGGACGTGCAGCTGGCCGACACCCTGCGCCTGAAAGCCAACCTGGCGCGCCGCAGCGGCGATTTGCGGGTGCAGGCCGACGACTCCGCCGGCAACAACCTGCGCGTGGACGCTGGTGTCAAGGCCGCGAACCTGAGCCTCAGCAGCGAGGGCGACGCCGTGCGGCTGGCCCTGCGCTGGGACAGCGAGCGCGCGGGCCAGGCACAGGCCGAGTTCAGCACCCAGCTGGCACGCGCCGAGGGCGGCTGGCTGTGGCCGATGGACGCGCCGGTCAGCGGCACGCTCGAGGCCAACCTGCCGCGCGTGGGCGTGTGGTCGGTGCTGGCGCCGCCCGGCTGGCGCATGCGCGGCACGCTGGACGCGAGTGCGCGCCTGGCCGGTACGCGCCGCTCGCCGCAGTGGAACGGCACCCTGAACGCCAACGACCTGGCCATCCGCTCGGTGGTCGAGGGCATCGAGTTCAGCAACGGGCGACTGCGCACCACGCTGGCCGGGCAGCGGCTGGAGATCGCAGAGTTCAGTCTAGCCGGCGCGCCCGGCCCGGGTGGTGCGGCCAGCGGCGGCACGCTGAACGCCACCGGCTTTGCGCTGTGGGCGACCGACGCAGGCGCCGGCGCGACGGGCACCACCACCCGCACACCGCCGTCGGCCCTGTCGCGGCTGCGGATTGAGCTGGCTGCGCAGGCCCGCTCGCTGCGGGTGTCTTCGCGGGCCGACCGCCGGCTGGTGGTCTCCGGCGATCTGCAGGCCCGGCTGGCGGGCGCCCGGCTGGAACTGCGCGGCGCGCTCAAGGCCGATTCAGCGCTGTTCGTGCTGCCCGAGGAAACCGCGCCCACGATGGGCAGCGACGTGGTGGTGCGCGGTGGCGGACGCACCCCGCAACGCGACACGGTGGCGGCCGGAACACCCACCCTCGCCACCACGGCCACAACTTCCAGCAGCGCCACCAGCGACCCGCGCGGCGTGCGCGTGCAGCCCGACATGGCCGTCACGCTGAACCTGGGCGACGATTTTCAGGTACAGGACCGCGGCCTCACCACGCGGCTGGCCGGCACGCTTGATCTGCGCAGCAACGCCGGCACCGCGTTTCAACCGCGGCTCGTGGGCGACGTGCGCACCGTGCGTGGCAGCTACAAGGCCTACGGCCAGCAACTCGATATCGAGGAAGGCCTGATCCGCTTCAACGGCCCGTACGACAACCCCGTGCTCGACATCCTGGCGGTGCGGCCCAACCTGACGGTGGTGGTGGGCGTTCAGATCGCCGGCACTGCGCTGTCGCCGCGCGTGCGGCTGTACGCCGACCCCGAGATGGCCGACGCCGACAAGCTGGCCTGGCTGGTGCTGGGCCGTGCCGCCGCCAACGGCGGAGCCGAGTCGGCGGTGCTGCAGCAGGCCGCGCTGGCATTGCTGGGCGGCAACAGCCGGGGCATCTCCGGCGGGCTTGCCGACGCGCTGGGGCTGGACGAGCTGTCGTTTCGGGGCGCCGCCACCAAATCTGACGGCACCACCGCGAGCGCTGCCGTCACCTTGGGCAAACGCCTCTCGCGCGACTTCTACGTGGCCTACGAGCGCAGCCTGGCCGGCACCCTGGGCACCTTCTACATCTTCTACGACCTGTCGCGCCGCTTCACGCTGCGCGCCCAGACCGGCGAGCAAAGCGCGATCGACCTGATCTTCACCGTACCGTTCGACTGAACCAGCCCTCAGCCCCCGCCCACCCGCCGCGCGCCACGGCCCTACAATCACGCCGCTGCCGCCGTAGTTCAATGGATAGAACGAGCGCCTCCTAAGCGCTAGATATGGGTTCGATTCCCGTCGGGGGCGCCAGCACCGGTTTTGACACGATTTTCAGGCTATATTGGCCTTTTGTCCTCGCCCCTTGGTCATAGTACGCTATATATTTTATAGCATACTGCATGCTGCTCCTCTACCGACTCCAGCCTTCATTGACGCGTCTGTCGACGCGCTCCGGCGCCAGCCGCGCGCCACTTGACCTGCATCAATGAACGGGGGGCATGGCGCCTCTAGAGTCAGGGTGGTTGCTGTCGCAGCCGGGAGACCGCCATGAACCAGCCCCTCGAACACGCCCCCGCACCCTGCAGCTACGGCTTTCATTGCACCTTGCCGGGCGAAAACTTCACCGACGCGGTCGCGCGCGTGACCGAGGCGCTCAAGACCGAAGGCTTCGGGGTGCTGACCGAGATCGACGTGCAGGCCACGATGAAGACCAAGCTCGGCGTGGACATGCGCCCCTACCGGATTCTGGGCGCCTGCAACCCGCCGCTGGCGCACCGCGCACTCACCGCCGAGCCCGACATCGGCCTGCTGCTGCCCTGCAACGTGGTGGTGCGCGAAGCAGCCGATGGCAAGCTGGTGGTCGCCTTCATGGACCCGGTCGCCGTGCTGCAGCTCACCGCCAACCCCGAGGTGGCCACGGTGGGCCGCGACGTTCGCCAGCGGATGGAACGGGTGCGATCAGCACTGGTGGGACAGCCCGCCGCCGCATAGGCAAGGAGAAGCACCATGTTCCATGACGGCAATTACATGATCGGCATGCACGGCCTGTGGTGGCTGTTCTGGGTGCTGCTGATCGGCGCAGCGCTGCTTTTCACCTGGGGCCGGCCTGGCCGCACGGACGATCGTTCGCGCGAAACGCCGCTCGAGGTGCTGCGCAGGCGTCTGGCCAGCGGCGAGATCACGCCGGCTGAATTCGAGGAGCGCAACAAACTGCTCGACCGCACACCCGAGCGTTGAGCCTGACCGACCCTGCATGCGGAGCGGCGCCCCACCCCGCCCGCCCACGCTCAAACTTTGTCTTGACCTTGACATGATGGG
>JANOBJ010000213.1:0-2760 GCA_031411575.1 Betaproteobacteria bacterium
TGCGCGCCCGACAGGAAGGTGTTGCAGAACATGCCCTGCGACAGTCCCTTGTTATTCCACGCCGGCTTCATCGCTTTGGGGTAGGTCTTGAGGTCGGTCATGGGCATGAAGGCCGCGCGGTTCTTGGGTTCCATGGCGCCCATCTGGTTGGGCGAGTAGCCGCAGTAGTCGTCGGGGCAGTCTTTGCGACCTCCAACATTGGGGCGCGGGTCCCAGCCGGCATTGCCGCCGTTGCTGAGCGCGGTCACTTCATCGCTGTGCCACGGGCCGTTCTCAGCCGTGAACGGGCGGTTGTCGCTGGGGCGGAACGCGATGCCCTGCGGATTGCGGTGGCCATAGGTGTAGACACGCGGATCGAATCCGGTCGGCGGCTTGTTGTCCGGCGCGGGCTTGCCGTCCCGATCGATGCGCAGCACCTTGCCGCCGATGTACGTCGGACTCTGCGGCCCGATGCCCAGGTGGTTGTCGCCTGTCGTGACGTACAGAAAACCATCGGCAGGACTGAATCGAATACGGCCGCCGTTGTGCGCGCCGGGGCCGCCAAACGGATGCTTCGTGGCCTTGGGCTTGTAGCCAATGTCACCAACGATGTCGGTGCGGTCCGAGACGGCCGTCATCGCATCGTTGAGCTTGAACCGCATCACGCGGTTGCCCAGCTTGTCGTTGAGCTTGGAGCTGGAGTACACATAGATGAAGCGATTGGTGGCGAACTGCGGATCGATCGCCACACCCATCATGCCGGCCTGTCCGTCGCAGAACAGGTCATCGCTCGCCGACGAATACCCGGCAGTGGTGCCGACGCCATGCAGCTTGTTGATGGTGCCGGAGGGCATTCGGACAGAGAGTCCCTTGCACTTCTCGGTGAAGAACATGGTGCCGTCCTTCATGAACGCCATGTCCCAGGGTGAATCGAGCTTGTCAACGAAGTCTTGTGTCGAAACGGTTGGTGCCGCCGCGAACACGCCGCCCGAAAGCGCCATGCCAACGGAAGCTGTCAAAACAAATTTCATGATATGTGCCATGTCCACTTGCTCCTGTGTTTATTGAATTTGCCGAAAACGACTTCTGCCCATGCGACCGCCAGCGAAGCCTCTTGCCGTTGTTCTGGTAAAAACGGTCGAAAATTCACGTTAAGGCATGAACTGCGCCTTAGCCACTCGTGTAAACCCGAGTCCTGCGCATCGGCCGCCTTGGGGACGAACGCCGGAGAGCGGAGGTCGCAGATGCGGTCGGTAGCCGCCACTCGTGCCATCACGTCGAACGACAGAGTTCAGTCTTCAGTCGACGCTGAGCCTGCCAAGTTGGAATACGCAGCTTCTGGCCGATACCCGACGCGGTATTCGATCTCTCAAAGCCCCCTCGCCCACCCTGCCATTTCATCTACCACCCGCTCCACCAACTCCGGCTGCCCCGCCAGGTAGTGGTTGCCACCGGTGATGTCCACATTGCGTATGCGCTCACCGCCCGCCTGCAGCCACGCATTCCGCGTGCTGGGGAAGGTGCTTTGGTCGGCGGTGTAGGTGCACAGCAGCACGGGCACGCTGGTTTGGGCGAGGTTGCTCGGGCCGTCGGCGCGGCTCTGGGTTGACCACTGGCTCAAGAAGGCGGTGAGCGAGGTGATGCGGCCCATCTGGCTGGCGGCGTAGTTCACGCTGCGGGCGCCGGCGGCGCCGTTGCCCCACACGCTGCCGACCTGCCGGTCGTTGGCGTCGAGCGTCAAATCCAGACACCGCGGGTCGGCGTGGGTGCGATGGATGATGAAGGTCTGGTCTCTTGGCGCGCCGGGTTCCGCTTGGCTGCGCAGCAGGCGCAGACGCTCTTGCACCCACCCTTCGATGCGCGCCAGACGCGCGTGCTGCGCGGCCTTGAAGCGGGCCAGAAACTCGGGCGTGAACGGAAAGTTGCGCGGGTCGTACATGTCGAGCGCCGGGTCGGCGGCCAGCGGGTCGTGCTCGTCCACCACCGACGGGTCGATCCAGTTGCGCATGAGGGTGGAGCGGCCCTCGTGCGCGGCGCACAGCGCGAGGCCGTCCACGGGCGGCAGGTCTTGCGGCACCAGGTGGGCCGGGTCGCCATCGAGCATGTCGGTGATGGTGAGCCGCTCGGCCTGCGCCTGGTAGAAGGCCGCCAGCGACGCGCCGCCCGAGTTGCCGATCAACACCACCTTCTCATACCCCTGCGCGCGCAGGTATTGCACCCCCGCGCCCAGGTCTTGAATGACGCGCTCCATGAGCAGCAGCGTGTCGTTGCCGGCGTAGCGCGAGTTGAGCCCCATGCAGGTGATGCCGCGCGCGGCCAGCGGTTGCAGCAGGTAGTGACCCATGAAGTTGCTGGCCGGATGCATGACGATGGCCGCCACTTTTTTGAGGCCGGCGGCGTGCGCCACGGCGCCGTAGATGCGGGGGCGCAGCATTTGCAGGCCCGACTGGCTTTCGAGCGCGGCACCGGGCTTGACGTCGATGACGGCGAGTTGAAGCTCTCGCACAGGCACAGTTAGGGCGGGCCTTTCAGCCCGGTACAGCCAGCGCAGCCAATGCGCCAAGGCTGGGTGCTTTGCCGACTTGCCAGCACGCGTCGATCAACCGGATGGTCGCGGGCACGCCCAGCACCGGGTCTGACAGGCCATGGAACTTGGCTTGCAGTTGGGTGTCGCTCATGGGCTTTTGCAGCGAGCCAATGGCATGCTCGACAAAGACGTGGACACGGCGGCCATCGGTCAGCACGGCGGTGACATCGACGCTGGCCTCGTCGATCTGCGGG
>JANOBJ010000214.1:0-5736 GCA_031411575.1 Betaproteobacteria bacterium
ATCGACCGAGTCATTCAAAATTGACAAGATCATCAAACATGCCACGTTCTTCCCCGGTGGCTTGTACAACACGAGCTTCGTATTCATGATGAATCAGGCCAAGTACGACAAGCTCACCGCGGACGAGAAAAAAGCCGTGGACGCCATATCTGGTGAAGTCGCCGCACGAATCTTCGGCCGTGGCTGGGACAAGGTCGATCGCCGTGGCATCGCGCTGATGCAGGCCAACAACGTGCAAATGGTGAAGGCTGACGCCGCCTTCGTCGCCGATGTGAAAGCCAAGACAGCACCGCTGGAGCAAAAGTGGGTGAAGGACGCCGAGGCCAAGGGCCTGAAAGATGCGGCAAAGATCCTGGCCGAGTTCCGCGCCGAGATCGCCAAGCAGGAAAAATAAGCAGTATCCACACCTGCGCCACGACGCGGCCTCATCGAGAATGAGAGCCGCGTTTTCTTTTGGGCGCGCCATTGCTGAACCCTGTGTACTGAGCGAAAGACCACCTTGAACAAGCTGCTCGAAGCCGTATCCGGCGCCCTGTCCGCCGCAGCGCTGTTTGCGATCATGGCGCTGACTTTTTTCGACGTTGGCGGTCGCAAACTGCTCAGCAATTCAATACCGGGTTCGCTGGAGCTGACCGAACTGCTGATGGTGGTGGTCATCTTTGGCGCCCTCCCGCTGGTTTCGCAGCGCGGCGAGCATGTTGTCTTTGACTCCCTGGACAGCTACCTGCCAGACATCATCCGGCGCATGCAGCGCGCGGTGGTTCACCTGCTGTGCGCCGCGGCCATGCTGGCGCTCGCCTGGCTCATGTGGCGCACCGGCAGCCAGTTCATGGAAAGCGGCGAGACAACTGCGCAGCTCAAGATCCCGAAGTCGCCGTTCATCTACGGGATGGCGGTCCTGTGCGGCGTCACGGGGCTGGTCCACCTGTCGCAGATGGTCCAGCCTGCGCCAGAGCCCGGTGAAGGTGAAGGGGCCGCGCTGTGATCGAGGCACTCATCGGATTCGCCGCCATCTTTGGCCTTGCGTTGTTGCGCGTGCCGCTGGCCTTTGCCATGGGGCTGGTCGGCGTGGCCGGTATCGGGTTGACGCGCGGCTGGCAGCCGGCGCTCGCCAGCACCGCGCAGGTGGTGTACGAGACGGGTTTTGCCTACACGCTGTCGGTGATTCCGCTGTTCATCCTGATGGGTAATTTTGTGGCGCGGGCCGGTCTGGCTCACGAGTTGTTCCAGGCCGCCTACGCCTTCATCGGGCATGTGCGCGGGGGCCTTGCGCACGCCACGGTCGCAGCCTGCGCAGGCTTTGGCGCCATCTGCGGCTCATCCATCGCGACAGCAGCCACGATGAGCAAGGTGGCCTACCCATCCATGAAAAAACTGGGCTACAGCGACTCGCTGGCCACGGGTGTGATGGCTGCGGGCGGCACGCTGGGCATCATGATTCCGCCGTCGACCATCATGGTGATCTACGGCATCATCACCGAGACCAACATCGGCAAGCTGTTTGCGGCCGGCGTGATACCGGGCCTCATCACGGCGTTGCTGCTGATGGCGACCATCTGGCTCATGACCCTGCATGATGAAGAGCATGCCCCTCCTGGCGAGCACACCTCGTGGCCTGATCGCTGGCGCGCACTGCGCGGCATCTGGGGCGTGGTGCTGCTGGTCATCGTTGTGCTGGGTGGCATCTATGGCGGTATGTTCACTGCCACGGAAGGCGCGGGCTTCGGCGCGGCCGGCGCCTTCCTGTTCGCTCTGGCGAGGCGCCGCCTGACCTGGAAAATCCTGTTTCAGGTGCTGGTGGAGTCTGCGCGCACCACCGGCATGCTGTTCACGTTGTTGATCGCGGCCACCGTGTTCGCCAACTTTGTCAACTTCACCTCGATGCCGGGCGACCTCAAGGAATGGATTACGCACCTGGGCCTGTCGCCGGTGATGATCATCGTGGCGATGATGGGTATCTACATCGTGCTGGGAACGGTGATGGAAGAGCTCACCATGGTGCTGCTGACGATTCCGCTGTTCTTCCCCATCGTCACTGCGCTGGGCTTTGATCCGGTCTGGTTCGGCGTGCTGATCGTCATGATCGTGCAGATCGGGCTGATTTCGCCACCGGTGGGCATGAACCTGTTTGTCCTCAACGCGTTGCTGCCCAAAGTCGGGCTGGGGCAAATCTTCCGGGGCTGCTGGCCGTTTGTGCTGGTGATGATCATCACCCTCGGCCTGTTGATCGCGTTCCCGCAGCTCAGCCTGTGGTTGCCGTCGCTGATGAAGTAGGCGGCTCCTGAGGGGATGCGTGCGGGGGCGCTTTGAGGTGCACCACGCGCTGCGGGTACGGGATGTCTATGCCAGCCCCCTGCAGCCCCGCCAGGATGCGCAGATTCACGTCAGAGCGCACGTTGAGCTGTCCGTTGGTGGGGTCCATGATCCAGAACAGCAGGCTGAACTCCAGGCCGTCGGCGCCCAGCCGGGCCAGCCGCGATGCCGGTTCCGGGTCTTTCAGCACCCGATCGGTGGCCAGCGCAGCGTTCACGAGGATCTTCTGCACCTGGTCCACATCGCTGCCGTAGCCTACCGTCACATCGGTCGTCAGCAGGATGCGCGGATCGGCCAGCGAGAGATTTTCGATCCGCTCCGTGATGAGTTTTTCATTCGGCACGATCGACTCGCGGCCGTTGGTGGCGCGGATCAGCGTGTAGCGCGTCTTGATGTCGATCACCTGGCCTTCGAAGTTGTCCACCCGTACCGTGTCGCCAATCCGCAGACTGCGCTCGAACAGAATCACGAAGCCGCTGACATAGTTGGCGGCCAGCTTCTGCAGACCAAACCCGAGGCCCACGCCCAAGGCTCCACCCAGCACCGACAGCGCCGTGAGGTCCACCCCCACCGCCGACAAGGCCAGCAGCAGACCGACCAGCAGCAGCAAGGCGCGTATCGCGTTGGCTGCCACCTTGCGCAGCGACAGGTCATCCACCGTCTGGCGCAGCACGCGCTTTTCCAGCGCCGCAGAAATCCACAGGGCCACCACCAGCACCAGACCGGAATACAGCAGCCCTTCAACCAGGCTCAGCAAGCTGACTTTGGACTTGCCGAAAGCGAACCGGATCGATTCCATCTCGTCCGTCACCGCCGGCAGCACGCCCACGATCCACAGCACGGCGGCAATCCACGCCATCCATGAAAACAGCCGCTCGATCAGCCGTGCAAAGCCGGAGGCCGGGAACACCACCGTCAGCACGCGCGCCAGCAGCCGGATGCCCGCCAGCGAAATCAGCATCGGCACCGCGAGCCGAAGCACCGCCACCGCCTGGTAGTCATCCACGACGTTTTTCGCGGTGTAGGTGAACACCAGCGCCAGCAGCGGAAACAGCAGCCCGTCAACGACGCTGCGGCCAAACCACACCGAATCCTTGGGTTGGTGGCGCCCGATCAGCCAGCACAGCCCAAACGCGAGCAACAGGCAACCCGCCAGCACCGACAGCTCCAGCGCCACACCGGGCTGGGAAAGGTCGCGGAGCAGCTTGTCAAGCTCGGTCATCGTCGTGCAACGGGTTCACAGGTCGGCCAGCACGCGGATGTGCGCTTCCACACTGCGCGCCAGCGCATCCAGGTTGTAGCCCCCCTCCAGGCTGGAAACGATTCGGCCCTTGGCATGGCGCCTGGCCACGTCCTTGATGCGCGTGGTGATCCAGGCGTAATCCTGCTCGGTCAGGCCGAGTTGGCCCAGATCATCGTCACGGTGCGCGTCGAAGCCCGCGCTCACAAAGATCATCTCGGGCTTGAACGCCTCCAGCGCCGGCATCCACGCGACCTCAATCAGCTCGCGGATCGCCATGCCGCGGGTGTAGGCGGGCACCGGCAGATTGAGCATGTTGGCGGCCGGGTGTTCGGTGCCGGTATAGGGGTAGAACGGGTGCTGGAAAAACCCCACCATCAGCACGCGCGGGTCGCCGCCCAGAATGTCTTCGGTGCCATTGCCGTGGTGCACGTCAAAGTCGACCACCGCCACGCGCTTGAGCCCATGGCGCTCCAGCGCGTAACGCGCCGCCACCGCCACGTTGTTCAGGAAGCAAAACCCCATCGCCTTTCCGTGGCAGGCGTGGTGCCCGGGTGGCCGCACCGCGCAAAACGCGTTCTCGATGTCGCCGGAGATCACCGCGTCGGTGGCAGCCAGTGCTGCACCGGCCGCCCGCAAGGCGGCATTCCAGGTGTGCACATTCATCGAGGTGTCGGGGTCTATTGCCGTGTGGCTGGGGCCGCCGGCCGCCATGTCCTCAGCCAGCTGGTCGCCCAGACCCCGCATGGCCGCCACGTGCATGCGGTCATGCGCCAGCTCCAGATCCACAATGGGTGCCGGCGGCGCCTCGCGCCGGTCCAGCGCATCGGCTACGCCGGTTGCCAGCAGGCGGTCCTCGATCGCGTCAAGCCGCTCCGGGCATTCGGGGTGCCCCGCGCCCATTTCGTGTTTCCAGCAGTCGCGGTGGGTGAAATAGCCGGTAGCGCCCATCTTTCAAAACTTTTCAGGTAACGTTCTGTACCGTATGAATGCACAACAAAAACTCAAAACCCTTCTTGATCAGCTTAACACGGTGATTGTGGGCAAACCTTCGCAGGTACAGGACTGCGTGGCCTGCCTGCTGGCCGGCGGTCATCTGTTGATTGAAGACGTGCCCGGGGTCGGCAAAACCACGCTCGCGCACGCGCTGGCACGCACCTTCGGGCTGCAGTTCTCGCGCGTGCAGTTCACCGCCGACCTGATGCCCAGCGACCTGTCGGGCGTGTCGATCTACGAGCGCGGCAAGGAAGCCTTTGTCTTTCACCCCGGCCCCATGTTCGCGCAGGTGCTGCTGGCCGACGAAATCAACCGCGCCAGCCCCAAGACGCAGAGCGCCCTGCTCGAAGCCATGGAAGAGCACCAGGTGACGATCGAGGGCGAGACCCGCGCCCTGCCCTCGCCGTTTTTTGTGATCGCCACGCAGAACCCGCACGACCAGCTGGGCACCTTTGCGTTGCCCGAATCCCAGCTGGACCGGTTTTTGATGCGCATCTCGCTCGGCTACCCCGACCGCGCTGCCGAGCGCACGCTGTTGGCCGGGCATGATCGGCGCGACATGGTGGACACGCTCCCCAGCCTGCTGGATCAGGCTGAACTGCACGCCCTGCAGCAACAGGTGCAGCTGATCCACACCGCCGATCCATTGCTGAACTACGTGCAGGACCTGATCGCCGCCACCCGCTCGGGCCGCTGGTTCTTGCAGGGCCTGTCGCCGCGCGCCGGCATTGCCGTGGTGCGCGCGGCCAAGGCGCAGGCGCTGCTGTGCGGGCGCGACTACGTGGCGCCCGACGACGTGCAGGCCATCCTGCCGCAAACCGTGGCCCACCGGCTGATCCCCGTGGGTGATGCAGGGCGCGGCCCGGCCGAGCAGGTGCGCGCCATGATCGACGCAGTGCCGCTGGCCTAGCATGTCCCCCCCCCCGAAGCGCCGTTGGCGCCTCCCCCCCAGGGGGGCGCACCCAGTGGCCCGGCGAAGCCGGTTCCACGGTCGCCGCTGGATGGAATCCCGTCTCCTTCGTGCGTGCGCGCTTTCGCCAGTGGTGGCAATCGCGCCTGCCGCTGTCCGACACCATGACCCTGACGCAGCGCAACGTCTACATCCTCCCCACGCGCCCCGGCCTGATGCTGGCCGCGACGCTGATGGTGCTGCTGGTCGCCTCCATCAACTACCAGCTCAACCTGGG
>JANOBJ010000215.1:0-4191 GCA_031411575.1 Betaproteobacteria bacterium
GCAGCGCCGAGTTCCTGGAAGATGTCGACCGCCAGGCCGACGGTGCGGAACTTCAGACCCTTCAGGTCTGCAACCTTGGAGATCGGCTTCTTGAACCAGCCCAGCGGCTGTGTGGGCATGGGGCCATACACGTAGGACACCACGTCGATGTTCAGCGACTTGTAGATTTCTTCCAGCAGCGCCTTGCCGCCGCCGTACTGGTGCCAGGCCAGCACCATATTGGGGTCCATGCCGTAGGCCGGGCCGGAGCCCCACAAAGCGAGCGCCGAGTTTTTACCGTAGTGGTAGGCCAGCACGCCGTGACCGCCGTCGAGCGTGCCCTTGTTCACCGCGTCGAGCAGCTGGAAAGCGGGCACGACCGAGCCGGAGGGCAGCACTTCAATCTTCAGCTTGCCACTGGCCATCGCGTTGACCTTGCTGGCAAAGTCATTGGCGTACTCGTGGAAGATGTCCTTGGCCGGCCAGGTGCTCTGGAAGCGCAGCGACGTGGTTTGCGCCATCGAGACCATGGGCGCCGACATGGCGCCAGCGGCTACGGCTGCGCCCTTGAGCAGGTTGCGGCGGCGGGGGGTAACTTTATCGGACATGCATGTCTCCATCGGGTTGATCGTTAGCACGCCATCATTCGCGCTTTGCTGCGGAAGGTAAAGAGGGTTTTCACCGACCGATCCGCGCGATTGCGTTGACGCAGCGCAAAACTGTTTTGCGCTCGCAGCGCCGCAAAATGCTGAATCGCAGCGCACACTGCGGCCGCGAAAGCCCCAACGCACAACACATAACGAGGAGACTTGACATGGACCGCCGCCGCTTTTTTGAAGGTTCTGCCCTGATGGGCACGGGTGCCGTGCTGGGCTGCGCGACGCCCGGCGTTGCGCAGCAAGGCGCCAAGACACCGTTCGCGGTTCCTCAGATCACGATTCCGATCGTCGGCTCTGACGAGGTCTTTCCGGTGCGACGCATTTACTGCATTGGCCGAAACTACCGCGCGCATGCGATCGAGATGGGCTCCAACCCCGACCGCGAGCCACCGTTCTTCTTCCAGAAGCCCACCGATGCGATCCAGCATGTTCTGGCGGGCACCGTGGCCGATCACCCGTACCCCACGCTCACCAAGAACTACCACTACGAGGCCGAGCTGGTGGCCGCACTCAGCCGGGGTGGCCGCAACATCACGGTTGAGCGGGCGCTTGACCATGTGTACGGCTACACGCTGGGGCTCGACATGACGCGGCGCGACCTGCAGCGCGCCATGGGCGACGAGAAAAAGCCGTGGGAGATCGGCAAGAGCTTTGACCGCTCGGCACCCATCGGGGCGCTGCACCGGGTGGCGCAGACCGGGCACTTCACCAAAGGCTCGATCTGGCTCAAGGTCAATGGCCAGACCAAGCAGAACGCCGACCTGAACCAGATGATCTGGTCGGTGGCCGAACAGATCAGCCGGCTGTCGATGGCGTTCGAGCTGTTTCCCGGCGACATCATCTACTCGGGCACGCCCGAGAACGTCGGACCGGTGGTGCGCGGTGACGTGATCGAGATGCACATTGACGGACTGCCGAATCTGAGCGTGAAGATCGTCTGAGCGCGGGCTGCGTGCTGCGCCGGCAGGCCAGAAGCCGGAGCGCCGCCGCAGCCTTGATTTCAGGTGTTTTTGTGACCATTTCGTGCTCTGGTCCGCATCGCCTGGTCATTGTTTGCTACAAATATAATAGCATGCTAAATCTTGCGCACGGGCGGGGGAAGTCGGTTGCCGGGCAGATCGCACGCGCATGCGGCGCAACGTGGCTCCGCTGTCCGCACTGGCGCCAGGCACCGCCTCGGCTGTGGAGTCGATATGCTTGCCCCATTCGCCTGCTATCGCGGCCCCCCCCAGCCGCGGAGGAACCCGACATGACCCCCATCCAGCTGTTCGACCCCGCTTCCAGCACCTATACCTATGTGCTGGCCGACCCGTCCACCCGCGAGGCGCTGATCATCGACCCGGTGGACGAGCAGGTCGAGCGCGACCTTGCCGTGCTACGCGAGCACGGCCTGCGCCTGGTGTGGGCGGTTGAGACCCATGCCCACGCCGACCACATCACCAGCGCCGGGCAGCTGGCCGAGCACGCCGGCGCCAAAACCGCCGCGCCCGCGGGCTGCGGCATCACGACGGCCGCCATGCAACTGAAGCATGGCGATGTGCTGTCGTTCGGCGGTCAGCAGATCACCGCACTGCACACCCCGGGCCATACCGACGGCAGCATGAGCTACGTCTGGAACGCGGGCACTGATCGCCATGTTTTCACCGGCGACACGCTCCTGATCAACGGCTGCGGCCGCACCGATTTCCAGTCGGGCAGCGCCGAGGCGCTGTACCGCAGCCTGACCGAGGTGCTGTTTGCCTTGCCCGACGACACCGTGGTCTGGCCGGGCCATGACTACCACGGGCGCACCCACTCCACCATCGGCGACGAAAAACGCGGCAACGCCCGCATCGCCGGCAAGTCGCTCGCGGAATTCGTGAAGACCATGGACGAACTCAACTTGCCCAAGCCCCGGCGGCTGGACGAAGCCGTCCCCGCCAACCGCACGTCGGGCCTGCGCCATGAAGCCGGCGCACCGGCCTCCAGCGGCGTGCAGGCGGCGGAAGGCTACGCGGGCGACGTATCGCCCGCGCTGGCCTACGAATGGTGGCAATCGGGCAAGGCAGTGCTGGTGGACGTGCGGACCGATGCCGAGCGTGAATGGGTCGGCTTCGTGCCCGGCGCGGTGCCGCTGGCCTGGAAGCAATGGCCGGGCATGGCCGCCAACACCGCGTTTGGCGACGGCCTGAAGGCCTGCGTTCCGGCGGGCAAGGTGGCGGTGCTGCTGTGCCGCAGCGGCCTGCGGTCGATTGCGGCTGCCCGGCGGGCGACCGAGTTGGGCATTGAGGCGTACAACATCCTGGAGGGCTTCGAAGGCGATCCGGACGAACATGCCCAGCGCGGCCGCAAAGGCGGCTGGCGGCTGCGGGGCCTGCCTTGGCGCCAAGGGTGACTACCACCCCTCAATGCCAAAAAGTGTGACTAATTTCACACAATCGGGTTGATTGATTCACTATTTGAGCCTCCCCCTGTCAATGTTGACAGGGGGAAATCGCCAAAGTGTGCGGTTTTGCACTTTCAATGAAGGTGTCGTTGCCAATCAGGACCCTTCATGCACTCCCTCGCTTCACCCCCCTTTACCCCCCTTAGCCCCCTCCGCCCAAACCTCCATGCCGCCGGGCTTTCGACCCACCAGCCGGTCAAGTCGCCGGTCAATCCGCCACTTGCGCCCCAGCTGCGCGCCCGCATCGCGCGTGACTTTGCGCCGCGCTGGGAGAAGTTGTGGGGCGGCAAGTTTGTCTTGCACGGCCAGCCGGCCGGCCCCAACGCCGTGCGCCTGGACGGCAATGACTACCTGGGGATCACCGGGCACGCCGACATCGTCAATGCCCAGGTATCGGCGCTGCGCCGCGACAATGAATTCGTGATCCAGTCGGGCGCCTTTCTGCTGGCTGATCACCCGGCCCGCGCGCTGGAGACCGAGCTGGCGCAATGGCTCGGCAAGGAAGACGGTTTCGTCTGCCAGTCGGGCTACGCCGCCAACACCGGCCTGCTGCAAGCCATCGCCGACCGTGACACGCCGGTCTATGTGGACACCATGGCCCACACCTCGCTGTGGGAGGGCGTGCACGCGGCGCGCGCGCCGGGCCACGCGTTCCGCCACAACGACCCCGAGCACCTGGACCGCATGATGGCCCGGCACGGCCCGGGTGTCGTGGTGGTTGATTCGGTGTACAGCACCACCGGCGCGCTGTGCCCGCTACAGCAGATGGTGGAGGTGACCGAGCGCCACGGCAGCATGATCCTGGTGGACGAGTCGCACTCGCTGGGCACCCACGGGCCGGGCGGCGCCGGGCTGTGCGCCCAGCTGGGGCTGACCGACCGGGTGCACTTCATCACCGCGAGCCTGGCCAAGGCTTTTGCCGGGCGCGCCGGTTTCTTCACCATGCCCGCCGCCATGCGGTACTTCATCCTGAGCGAGAGCTTTCCCAATATCTTCAGCTCGTGCCTGCTGCCGCACGAGATTGCCGGCCTGGCCGCAACGCTGCGGGTGGTGCAGGGCAGCGACGATGCGCGCAAGCGGCTGCGCGTGCACACCCAGCGCCTGCGCCAGCGGCTGACCGAACTGGGC
>JANOBJ010000216.1:0-3677 GCA_031411575.1 Betaproteobacteria bacterium
CGCGGCCAACCATGCGCTGCTGGAAGCCTGCCGCGCGCTGGGCCACCGTCCGGTGCTGGTGTACGCCAGCTCAATGGCCGTGTTCGGCCAGACGCCGCTGCTACCGTTTCCCGAGCAGCTCACGGATTTCACGCTGCCCACCCCGCAATCGAGCTACGGCATCCAGAAGTTCATCGGCGAGCAGCTGGTGGCCGACTACACCCGCAAGGGTTTTGTGCGCGGGCGCAGCGTACGCCCGGCCACCGTCAGCGTGCGGGCTGGCCTGCCCAACGGCGCAGCGTCGGGTTTCTTCTCGGGCATGATCCGCGAGCCACTGGCTGGCCTGCGCGCCACGGTACCGGTGTCGCGGCCAACGCCGGTGGCGCTGGCATCGCCCCGCAGCACCATCGAGGGCCTGATCCGCGCGGCCGAAGCCAGTGACGCCGACTGGGGCCCGCTGACCGCCATCAACCTCGCGTCGATTCGCTCCACCGTGGGCGACATGGCCGATGCGCTGGAGCGGGTGGCAGGCCCCGCCGGCACAGCGCTGCTCGACTGGGCGCCCGATGCGGCCACCGACAAGCTGGTGAGCAGCTGGCCCGCCAACCTGGGCTGCGCGCGCGCACGATCGCTGGGCCTGCAGCCAGACGCGAGCTTCGAGGCCATCGTGCGCGAATACGTACGCGAAAACCCCGATGCCGTGCGGCTACCGATTCGTCAATAATCGAAAGTTGTATGACAACTTCGGCGATAGTCTGAAAGACGTCCAGAAGTGTCGCTGTTCACCCCCCCAAGGAGACCCACATGAAACTTACCCAACTGGTTGTCGGCATGGGCATCGCGCTCGGGCTGGTGGCATCTGCCGCCGCCCAGACCACCATGAAGATCAGTATCTCGATCGCACAAAACTCGCACCAGGGCATCGCGGTCGACACCTTTGCCAAGGAAGTTGAAAAGCGCACCGCCGGGCGCTACAAGATTCAGCCGTTTTATTCGGGCTCGCTGGGCGGCGAGCGCGAATCCATTGAGGCGGTGCAGCTCGGCACCCAGGAACTGACCTTCACCTCCACCGGCCCCGTGCCCAACTTCGTGCCCGAGGCGCGCATCCTGGACATCCCGTTCCTGTTCCGCGACAAGGCCCATGCGCGCGCCGTGCTGGACGGTCCGATCGGTCAGGAAATGCTCACCAAGTTCGACGCGAAGGGCTTCAAGGCGCTGGCCTGGGGCGAGAACGGCATCCGCCACATGACCAACAGCAAGCGCGCGGTCAACGCACCCGACGACCTCAAGGGCCTGAAGATGCGCACGATGGAAAACCCCGTGCACGTGGCCGCCTACAAGGGCCTGGGCATCGTGACCACCCCGATGGCGTTCCCCGAGGTGTTCACCGCCCTGCAACAAGGCACCGTGGACGGCCAGGAGAACCCGCTGTCGGTGATCATGGCGGCCAAGTTTGACCAGGTGCAAAAGCACCTGTCGCTGACCGGCCATGTGTACTCACCCGGCATCTTCCTGATGAGCAAGCCCGTGTTCGACAAGCTCAGCGCCGCCGACAAGCAGGCTTTCCTGGACGCCGCGAAAGAGGGCGTCAAGGCCAACCGCGCCCGCGTGGACGAAGACGACGCCAAGGGTGTGGCCGAATTGCGCGCCAAAGGCATGACCGTGGTCGAGAACGTGGACAAGGCCAAGTTCGTCAGCACCCTGACACCCGTCAACGCCGAGTTTGAGAAGCAGTTTGGCAAGGCCAACATCGACAAGATCCGCAGCGTTCAGTAAACGCATGCTACGTATTTTGTAGCAACAAACGCCCGCAGCTCAACGACCAGCGGGCGTTTTATTCATTTTTTTGGGTTTTGGGGCTACGTCCGATGAAAACCGCCTTCCTCACCTTTGAGCGCTGGACCACCGGTTTTGCGATGGCCGTGGCCTGCGTGATGCTGGCCATCGCGTCATCACTCGGGATGTACCAGATCATCACCCGCTTCGTGCTGGAAACGCCGGCTGAGTGGACCGAGGTACTGATCCGCTTCAGCCTGATCTGGATGGTTTTCCTCGGTATCCCGATGGCGTTCCGCCAGGGCGCGATGGTCAGCGTGGACGTGCTCTACCGGTGGAGCCCGCCGAAGATCAAGCGCGTGCTGGATGTCGTGGTGTGCGCGGCGGCACTGCTGCTGGTGGCCGTCATCATCTGGTGGGGTTGGGACTACGCCAACCGCGGCAAGGTGCAAAGCATGATTGGTCTGGAAGACGTGTCCATGTTCTGGGCCTATCTGGCCATGCCGGTGGGCGGCCTGTTCTGCGTGGTCGGGATCATCGGCAACCTGCTCGATCCGCAGCGGCTGGAATTGGAGACGGCGCAATGAGCTACGTGACGAGGGCCCCCGGAACGGGGATCGGCGCTACGGCGATTTGCGCCGGACAGCCGACGAAGACGCGTGGCATGCACTCAGGTGTTGCGGAGGCTGCGCAATGAGCATCGTCATGCTGGTCACGATGGTGTTGTGCTTTGCGCTCACCATCTCGGTTGCGGTATCCATCGGGCTGGCGTCGGTGCTGGGCATTCAGGCCAGCAACGCGAACATGCTGATTTCGGTCAAGGAGATGTTCTCCGCGATCAACAAGTTTCCGCTGGCTGCCATTCCCTTCTTCATCCTGGCCGGCAACATCATGGAAACCGGCGGTATTTCGCGGCGCCTGGTTGAGTTCGCCAAGAGCATCGTGGGCGGCGTGCAGGGCGGGCTTCCCATGACCTGCGTGCTGACCTGCATGATCTTTGCCGCGGTGTCGGGCTCCTCCGTGGCCACCACGTTTGCCGTCGGCGCCATCCTGATTCCTGCGCTGATCAAGCACGGCTACCCCACCGGCTACGCGGCGGCGCTGCAGGCCACGTCGGCCGAGCTGGGTGTGATCATTCCGCCGTCCATTCCGATGATCCTGTATGGCGTCAGCGCCGAGGTGTCGATTGGTGAACTCTTCATCGCAGGCTTCGGGCCCGGCATCCTGATCGGGCTGGCGCTGATGGCGTTTGTCTGGGTGTACTGCAAGTTCAAAGGCTGGGGCAAGACCGACGGCGACGACCGGCTGGGCTTCCTCAAGGCCACCTGGCAGGCCAGCTGGGCGCTCATGATGCCCATCATCATCCTGGGCGGTATCTACGGAGGTGTGTTCACGCCCACCGAGGCAGCCGCCGTTGCGGTGTTCTATGCGCTGATCGTCGGCATGGTGATCTACCGCGAAATCGGCATCAGCGACCTGTTCCACATCCTGCGCAAGTCGGTGATGTCGTCGGCGGTGATCATGTTCATCATCGCCAATGCCGGGCTGTTTGCCTTCCTGATCACACGCGCGGGCGTGCCCGACGCGATTGGGCGCTGGCTCGAACTGGTGCTGCAAAGTCCTGCCATGTTCCTGCTGGGCGTGAACGCGGCACTGTTCGTGATCGGCATGTTCATCGAGACCAGCGCCGCCATCATCGTGCTGGCGCCCATCCTGGCGCCGGTGGCCGTGCACTTTGGCATCGATCCGGTGCATTTCGGCCTGATCATGGTGGTGAACCTGGCGCTGGGCATGATCACGCCACCCTTCGGCGTCAACCTGTTCGCGGCCTGCACCGTGGCGCGAATACCGTTGGACCGGATCATTGGGTACCTCATCCCCTTCGTGCTGGTGATCGTCGGCTGCCTGATGTTGATCACCTA